>NZ_JAUDRJ010000003.1:6426719-6776997 GCF_030382115.1 Nostoc sp. GT001 | reverse complement strand
GGGACATCCAAAAAATCTAAACTTTGGCGATTTGGCTAATGAAACAAAATTGAAAACTGGTAAGATTATAGTTCCTTGTTGCTTCAGATGTTGATTAATACTGGCATTNNNAATAAANAGNNNGGTATAAATTAATATCAGCAGCCACTTTTGTCCATGAGGAAACTGAAAAATATGACTACAAATTACGAAACAATGTACATCCTCCGTCCTGACCTCGGAGAGGAACAGGTAGAGCAAGCGGTTACAAAATATCAGAATTTGCTTCGCGATCAAGGCGCCCAGGAGATCCAAATTCAAAATCGTGGTAAGCGCCGTCTGGCTTACGAAATCAAAAAACACCGGGATGGCATTTACATCCAATTAAACTACAGTGCGCCTGCAACTGCGATCGCTCCTTTTGAACGCGCCATGCGTCTGAGTGAAGAAGTAATTCGCTATTTGACAATTAAGCAGGACATTGAAGAAGAAAAACCCCCTAAAGAGGAAAAAGAAAAGCCCACTAAAGTAGCTGCACCTGCACCTGCAACTGCAACAGTTTAGGAAATGAGGAGATGAGGGAGATGAGGGAGAAATAATTAATCCCTAATCCCCAATTCCCGATCCCTATTCAATAAAATTTTGTCTTTTTCTTTTTTCGTGACTTGTTTGGGAATGCTAAATTAACAAATACTTGCCAAAGGTAGTACTCCCGCAGTTATACCTAAGAGTGGACAAGATTCTGAATGGGAGCTTTAAGCTACTGTGAGCCAATCTGATACACCTAATATTCAAGTTCTCTCGACGGAAGTATCGCAGCTACGCCAGGAGTTGCAACTTCGCGATCAATTAGTGCAGCAACTTTCTCAAGAACTCTTCCGGCTGGTAAAGGGTAACACTAGTTTTATGCCTCAGCAGCCGGAATTTGAGCGCGATCTGACCCAGTTACACGCTTTACAAGAACAACTGCAAGCTGTAGAACAGCAGGTGGCATTCTACCAAGAGCAAATTACAACTCGTGACTCCGAAATTTATCAATTGCGACAGTCAGTTCAAGAACTTACCGATCGCACTCGGATGTTGGAGCAAGTAGTACAAGAGTTGCCTCAAATTTACCGTCGGAAGTTTGAGGAGCGGATGACGCCAGTGAGAGAAAAGGTAGCAACGCTACAACGGGAAAACCGCCAACTGCAAGCAGAACTGCAAAGTGTGAGTTACCGTTTAGCACTCAAAACTCGCAATGCTAGTCACAGTGGTATTGATTTACCAAATTTTCCCCGCCCAGCATCCGAACAAACTAATATTTCAACTCCCCAGAATGCCTAAAGTTACCATTATGGTGGAATCTAAGAGGTAAGAAATTGGTGTATCGAAGCATCTTGGAGGCATCCAAGTAGTAGATCGAGGCAAAAATAACTATAGAGTTAGAAATAACGTCAAAGCTCATATTCTAACCTTTCTTACCTCCTGCTTCCTTTCACTAGTTACGCCGTATATAAAACAATTAGCTTAGAGTAATTTGAAAAACCCTGTCTTTAAAAGGCTGGGGAGTATCACAAACAGTTGCATTTGCTTTGACCAATTTTAGTCATTTCTGAACTTGACTGCTTTAGGTAGATGATTATCCAATAAGCAGATTCATTCATCTGTAATTTATACTGCCTAGCTCAAAGCCATGAGTTTCCCTCAACATTCTTCTCTAGACAATAAAGAATATCAGCCTGCTAGCACCAGACTGTTATCTTAAGAGAATGTGAAAAAATGCAAATATTGCTTGACTCCGCCATCCTTCTATAGGTAGATTTATTAGTTAGTCTGCTAGCACCAGACTGTTATCTTTGACGGTGGTAAAAATATCTTGGTAAGTGTGAAAAATTTCAAACACTGTATCGAGTTGGGTAAGTTCCAAAATCAACCGTACAGGAGCTTGTACATTGCATAGAACCAAGCGGCAACCACTCTGACGTGCAGCTTTTAAGCCTTTTACTAAAGGAACTAACCCAGAACTGTCCATGAAGTTAACTTCTGCTAGGTCGATAACCCAGAGTTGATAAGCTTGAGGGACTACTCCAGCCATCTGTTCGCTCAAAGCCTTACCGCCTTCCAAATCTATGCTTCCTTGGGGTTTAAACAAAATCACTTGAAGTTCTTGTGTGAAAGCCATGAATTTAACAGGGTAATTGGAACACTTGACAAAAAATTGAAAAAGACATCAATACTTACTTCTTCTCTTTCAACGGTGAAATGACCTTTTACCCAGATATTTGGGCAATTGCAGTCCTACAGTTGAGAGAGATTATTTCAGTATTCATGTCGTATAATTTGTGATAACTTTCATCAATATAGGCATAAGCGCCTAACAATTTCGGTATCAACCGTATCTTTTACAAGATTTTCACAATTTAAACGGATATTTATAAATTTTCTATAAATTTTTTAATCTTTTTTCAATAAATTATGAACATGTGGTAAAAATTCCAAAAATATTCAAAAGTTAATAGCTACCATAGAATAAAAGCTATGGATTATTCAGTATTAAACTAATGACTTAATGACTCTATGTATTAGTTTGATTGACACCCCACCCAAAAACAAGCAAAGATATAGTAAAAGTAAAAATTTGTAAAGACGGCGGTGCGGAATGTCTTTAGAGCTGATTTCACTAGAAAATATCCAGGAAGTTGCTCATAATTACGGGTATTGGGCAATTTTTTTCGGAATTTTGCTAGAAAATTTAGGCATTCCCCTTCCTGGTGAAACCGTGACCTTAGTAGGCGGGTTTTTAGCTGGCAGCGATGAACTAAATTTCTGGCTGGTTCTCGGTGACGCAATCATGGGTGCTGTCATTGGTGGCATTTGTGGCTATTGGATTGGTAGAGTTAGTGGTTGGGCTTTTCTGGTAAAAGTTGGCAGCATATTTCGGATTTCTGAAGTGCGGCTGCTGAGTATTAAAGATCAATTTAGTCAAAATGCTGCTAAAGGGGTGTTTTTTGGGCGTTTTTTGGCATTGTTACGAGTTTTTGCTGCACCACTAGCTGGTATAGCTGAAATGCCCTTTGGAAAATTCTTTTTATACAACTTGTTAGGAGCAGTTGCTTGGGCTAGTTTGATGGTGACATTAGCTTTTTTTGCAGGCAAAATTGTCTCTTTAGAACAATTGGTTGCTTGGGTGGGTCAATTTGCGATCGCAGCGTTACTAATCCTCGCTGCCTTAATTATTGTCCCCCTGTGGCTGGAATCTCGCCAGGTTAAAGGTGCAGCAGAAGAGTAGTCAAGCATAAACTAAGTGAAAAGTGAGGAGTGAGGAGTGAAGAGTAAAGTAAAAAGTGAATTTTTTTAACTTTTACTTTTGTATTTTGCTTTTTTAACTCTTAACTCCTAACTCCTAACTCTTAACCCCTAATCTGCTTTGACCAAATGCGAGTCGGTAGTCCCCAAACGTATATAAAGCCTTCAGCAGCTTTGTGGTCAAATTTGTCTTCAGCTCCGTAGGTTGCCAAATCGGGAGTGTAGAGGGAATTATCACTCGAACGCCCAACTATCGTAGAGTTGCCCTTGAACAACTTCACTCGTACAGTTCCAGAAACTTGCTCTTGTGTCTTTTGAATAAAGGCATCGAGTGCAACTTTGAGCGGACTGTACCACAAACCGTTGTAAACAATTTGGCTGTAAGTTTCTTCAATCCCACGCTTGTAATGGGTAACGTCTGCCGTCAAAGTCAAGCTTTCTAAATCCCTATGTGCCTGAATTAGCACCAACATTGCGGGTGATTCGTAGATTTCCCGCGATTTGATCCCCACCAAACGGTTTTCAATCATATCGATCCGTCCGATGCCGTGATTTCCCACCGCCTGATTGAGTTCTTCAATTAGCTCAACTGGCTTTTTGGATATGCCGTTGAGGGTTGTGGGAATACCACCGTGGAAACCAATTTCGATGTACTCTGGCTCGTTGGGAGTGTGAGCGATCGCTTTGGTCATCTCATAAATTTCTTCTGGTGGCTCAAATGAGGGATCTTCGAGTAAACCAGCTTCAATGCTACGACCGAGCAAATTCTTGTCAATACTATAGGGAGAAGATTTTTTGACTGGTGAAGGAATACCAAATTTTTCCCCATAAGCGATCGTTTCCTCACGACTCATTCCCCATTCTCTGGCTGGTGCGAGGATCTTCAGGTTGGGGTTTAAGGCAGTGACAGAGACATCAAAGCGAACTTGATCGTTGCCCTTGCCAGTGCAACCGTGAGCGATCGCATCAGCACCATATTTTTCGGCTGTTTCTACTAATACCTTGGCAATTAGTGGACGAGCCAGGGCGGTTCCTAGAGGATAACGATTTTCATAAAGGGCGTTGGCTTGAATCGCTCCAAAGGCGTAATCTTTAACGAAACTGTCTTTGACATCCGCCACTAGGGATTCACTTGCACCCGATTTCAGAGCTTTTTCTCTGATTGGCTCTAATTCATCTCCCTGACCTAAATCTGCTGCTAGGGTAATCACCTCTTCCACACCCCACTCCTGTTTGAGGTAGGGGATGCAAACTGAGGTATCCACTCCGCCAGAATATGCCAGGACAACCTTTTTGGCGCGACCCATTAATTTCTCCAGTTAGGACAACAAAGAATGAGTCATTATTATATCTAAACTAATCCACGTATATTTTATTCATGCAACAACCTATGGGAGGATTTTGGAGCTAGGAGTCAAAGTTAAAGTTCACTCTCAATACGGTTAGGTTAAGCTCTAAGTAGGATTGAGTAGACCTGCCTTGAAAATAGAGGCTAAAACAACGCAAAATCATTACCAGATTATTTTCATTGTTCCTTGTGAGCGCAGCTCATGGAGTCTCTTGCACAAATGTAAAATTTGCCCACCCTACGGAATCTTGCTACATCCCCCAACCCCTTCTCCCAATTTTGCAAGAATGGGAGCCAATTTCCAAGTTCCTCTCCCAAGCTTGGGCTACCGTGTATATACAAGTCCTAAAATCCTTGTCTGGTAAGATATAAGCTTGAATTGGCAAAGTTTTAAGTTAATTTAGTTGATTGTCAATAGTGTCAGATTATTGATAGAGAGATAACGGAAAATCAAGGATTTTAAAAATAATTTTCCGTTCTTTTCTGTCTATTTGATTCCCAACTCGACTTGTGTATACACGGTAGAAAGCTTGGGAGAGGGATTTAGGTTGAGGGCTTTTAATTCCTGCAAAAAGTCTAGTTAAAGAAAATTTTTCTCAGCTTGCTACGCGTAGCATTGACTTTAAAAGAAGCCCCGATTATAAATGGCAAAAGGATTAGGGTGAGCTTACTTGGTAAGCTCACCCTGATTTTTATTTAATATTAACTAAGTTTTGAAATGCTTGTACAAGCTAAGAGTAGAGTGTGGAGAAAATCTTACTGAGCTAAAATTGATATATTTAATGAGATTGCCTTACACTTTGCAACTTTTCGTTCTTGCGCTTGCGTAGAAACATACCACCTACAGCCAGCATACCTAATGTAATACTAGGCTCAGGAACAGACTTAGGGTCAAAACCTGTAAATTTGTCAGTTCCTAGATGGAAAGAATGGTTGTCGCTTTCAAATCCACCACCACCTGTTTGGGTAATGACAATCTTGTTGAAAATATCGTTGCTACTATCTGAGTAGAAGTGAAGGTAGCCATTGCCTTCACCGCCATGCTGTGATGCACGAATTGGAGCAACTGGGTTCACATCCTCAGTTGTAAATGATTTGATTAGATTATCGCCATTGTAGAAGGAAAAAACGTTACCAGAACTAATAGCTCCCCAGTCAATACCGAAATAATTGAGGGAACTTGCAAGGTTAATTGTGACATTATCGCCGTTGAAAACTGCCAAATACTTCCCATTATTGACCTCACCATTTGCCCCAGCAGGTGCCCATACATCTGACCTCACACTGCTGCTTCCACTGTTATTCTCAAATGAGTATTTAGCAAAACCAGTGGTTGGTGCTTGACCATTATTGAAGTTAACAGTTGTCGTACCAGGAAGTTGAGTAAACTCAGAAAAAGCACCTTGGTCAGTTTCTCCATTAGGGCCTGCAATGCCAGTGGTTATTTGGAAGGATATAGCCTGGGCAGAACCTGCATAGATAAATGAGGAGATTGCAGATAGAGATAGAGCAGCGATACAAGCAATTTTTGTAAGAGACATAATTTTGAAATTCTGTATTTTTAATTGTTGAAAAGTTCGTTGTGCGACTTGGATTTATTATGTAGTGTCTTCTAGAAGAAACAATAGGATGAAACTACTGGATTTTTATTTATTGAAAAATTCCTAAATTTAGCCAATAATTTGCCCTGTTTTTGAACATAAATAAGTAGTTTCACTTGCCGGAAAAGTGGATATAATATCTGTTCTTTATCTGAAGATAAAAAATGTGAAGTTAGCTAGTATATATCAAGAATTTGTATCTTTGGATGTTGTCTTGATTAAGGATAAATCAAGATAATAAACAAAACTATTTGAAATTCTTTGTTTGCTGATAAATAGAAATAGATTCGTGGTCATTGCTTTTGGTTTTGAGCTTCTTCCCTCGCTCTATTTACTTTTTCTTTTGTAGTCAACTATGCAACTTGAGTGTTTTGACATAGTTAGTAACATGAATTAAACTAAACTCTTGCAACCAACAAAAGAATCTCGATCGATGCATCCAACTGAAAAAGCTGTTGTCCCTACTCGCGTTATTGGTTTAATTAGTGGCACATCCGTAGATGGCATAGACGCTACGTTGGTAGAGATTTCCGGCACAGAATTGGATCTCAAAGTTGAGTTGCTAGCCGGGGCAACATATCCTTATCCAGCCCAACTTAGAGAAAGAATATTAGCAGTTGGTGCAGGTGTTGCCATCTCAATGGCAGAATTAGCGGAAATAGATGATGCGATCGCTCAAGTCTTTGCCCAAGCCGCCCAAAATATTCAAATTGGTCATCAGCCAGCCACTCTCATTGGTTCCCACGGTCAAACGGTTTATCATCGACCACCCAAAGAGGGAGCAGGGGGAGCAGGGGAGCAGGGGAGTAGGGGAAGAGAAATGATCGCTACCCACGGGCTAAACCCTAGCTATCCGTTAACAGCACTGGGCAGTCCCTTGGGTTACAGTCTTCAACTAGGGCGGGGTGCATTAATTGCCCATCTTACGAACATTGCAACTGTGAGCAACTTCCGCGTTGCTGATATTGCTATTGGTGGTCATGGTGCGCCTCTCGTGCCCAGAGTCGATGCTTATTTACTCAGTCATCCCCAGGAGGGGCGTTGTATTCAAAACATTGGTGGTATTGGCAATGTTGCTTATATTCCGCCTCGGCATGGTGACTGGCTCTCAAAAATTCTTGGTTGGGATACTGGCCCAGGAAATAGTCTGTTGGATCTAGCGGTGGAGCATTTAAGCGGTGGTGCTAAAACTTATGATGAAGATGGCAATTGGGCAGCAAGTGGTACTCCTTGCCATCAATTAGTAGAACAATGGCTCAATCAAGACTACTTTCATCTACCGCCACCCAAATCTACTGGACGCGAATTATTTGGTGTGACTTACTTGCATCAGTGTTTAAAAGATGCTCAAGCATACCAACTCAATCCTGCTGACGTACTGGCAACTCTCACAGAACTTACAGCTGCTTCAATTTTTCATAGTTACCGCACTTTTTTGCCAGAAATGCCACAACGAGTACTATTATGTGGTGGTGGTAGTCGCAATCTCTATTTGAAACAAAGATTACAGTTGTTGTTGGCATCAATACCAGTTTCGACAACAGATGAAGTCGGCTTGAGTGCAGATTTTAA
The DNA here is from genome assembly GCF_030382115.1 of Nostoc sp. GT001. Lineage (NCBI taxonomy): Bacteria > Bacillati > Cyanobacteriota > Cyanophyceae > Nostocales > Nostocaceae > Nostoc > Nostoc sp. GT001. The sequence goes on along the minus strand of NZ_JAUDRJ010000003.1, from coordinate 6,769,209 downwards.
AGAAGCGATCGCCTTCGCGGTTTTAGCCTATTGGCGACATTTGGGTATTCCTGGCAACCTACCTACTGCCACAGGTGCAGCTCAAGAAGTACTTTTGGGAGAAATTCACCAAGGTCAGTCCTGAGTCAGGAACAATAAACAAGATAAAAAATTTCTTCATTCTTCACTCGCAACTCAGCACTCGTAACTTAGCACTGCTATAACTATAGTCTTGGCGGCACTTGAGCAAGACAGGGAATAAAAGGTGGCTCATACTTTTTTATTGGAACCAGGACGCTGGGCAATGGAAGGAAATTGGCTGGAACGTAATGGTATGCCAATCAGCGTCAAGGGTATGACCTTGGTCGCTTGGAATCGAGATAACTGGTTTACTATGGCCACAAAACTGATTTTCCCGGGTAGCGATCGCTCTGAAATCTCTCTGCAATATAAAGGGCGGTTGCATGATGGAGAGCGTCAGTATACTTTTCTACTACAACATAATATTTTGGGGCAGGTTGAAGGCGAAGGCTGGATTGGTCTGGATACTATCGTACAGCGTTACTGGGTACTAGGCGATCGTCAGCGTCGTAGTGGCTTTGAAACCCTACACCGGATTTCGCAAGATACATATTACCTTAGTAGTGGTATCTTGGCTGGTCATTTTTTAACTAACACAATGGAAGCTAGCCTAGAGCGTCAGTCAGCTTAAAAGCATTTCTGCCTCAACGCTTTGCTGCTCTTCTAAGCCAAAAACCGCCGTTCAAAAACTCTGGCAACGCACTGGTTTACCAACGCCTAATATCTCCTGCCCAACTTTAACCACTCATCGTTTATTCTCACCGACCGACTGAGTTGTATAGTAAAAAAGAAATGATCAAATTATGGTCAGGATTTTAGTATTTTACCTAACCATGTAGTCAGGAGTTCAGTTTCGTGAATCCCAAAGTCTCCGTTATTATCCCTGCTTACAATACTGAAACTTATATTGGGAAGGCAATAGAGTCAGCCTTAGAGCAAACACTCACTGACATTGAAGTTATCATAGTCGATGATGGCTCAAGTGATAAAACTGTAGAAGTCGCTAAAAGTTTCACCGATCAACGTCTCAAAGTGATAGTTAATCAGCAAAATCTTGGAGCGGCGGCGGCACGTAATCGCGCCTTCAGAGTAGCCCAAGGAGAATGGATTGCTGTACTTGATTCAGATGATTGGTATGCTCCCGAAAGATTGGAAAAGCTTGTATCTCTGGCAAATAAAACAAATGCAGACATGATTGCTGATGATGTTTTTTTTATCAAAGACGGTACAACATCTCCTTGGAGTACATTGATTCAAGAAAGTGGAGAACGTATAGATAAAATCTTCCAAATTGATATCGTTTATTTTGTAGAAACTGATGTCTTCGGTGAACCAGGATTGCATCTTGGTCTAAGCAAGCCTCTATTCAAACGAGAATTCTTGGTTAAACACGGCATTGAGTACGATGATGAAATTAGAATGGGTCAAGATTTTTGGCTTGATATGAAATGCTTAATTAAAGGAGCTAGGTTTTTTATTGAACCAAAACCCTATTATTTCTACCGTTCACGCCCTGGCTCTCTTGTATATCAAAGCCAACTACCACGTCTCAATCAATCTTGCAAAGCTGCTACCTATTTCATGCAACAAGACATTGTGAAAAAAAATCCTGCTCTAATGCGTGCTCTATCTTATAATCTCTCAGTCTATAAGAAAAATCTAGCTTATCTTCAAGTTGTAGAACCTATAAAACAAGGAAAATGGTTAACAGCATTCACACAAATTAGGAAATATCCGGGTTTCTTTTATGATTTTATGTCTCGACTTAATAGTATTGTCGAACGTCGAATTCAATACTATTTGATGAATAATAAATCAAGTTTTGATATATATCCTAACCAGCAGAAAAAACGAAAAACTATCACTTAGGATATTACACTTTTATAAATAAAAAATACGTCCTTACATAGTAAGAATTAGCTTGAAGGTTAAAAAGATTGTTAGGTAATGAGAAAATGTTTTAAAACTATTGGGCGAATATAATTCTCTATTACACAAACAAAGCCTACTTCCGTAGACTAATGCGAATTTAAAGGTTTGTTAACTTACAAAGGCAGGTAAGGTTTCGTGTAGCCAAACTAGTGCCGTCATCTTCGTCCCAATACAAAGCAACGTGTTGTAAAGAAGAGGAGATGCTAAGAGTGATAGCGCATTAGTCAAAATTGGGCAAACTAAAACTACACCACAATTTTTGAATGCACTTGTCCTCCCAAACATTTACAACCTGCTTTTGGAGTCGAATTTTCTATGTCAGACCCCAACATTGGTCGCTTACTCAGCAAACGCTACCAACTCCAAGAGTTAATCGGTACTGGAGCAATGGGTCGGGTTTATCGTGCTAAAGATACATTGTTGGGAGGTGTACCTGTTGCGGTTAAGTTTCTGGCTCTATCAATCCAAAATGAAAAGATGCGATTGCAAGACCGTTTTGAGCGAGAAGCAAAAACCTGTGCTTTACTAGGGCAAAAAAGTATCCATATTGTCCGAGTTATGGACTATGGCGTAGATGACAATAACACGCCGTTCTACGTCATGGAATACTTACAAGGACAAAGCCTGAACAATATTATTCGCAAGCAACGATTACCTTTACCAAGATTCCTCAGTATGGCGCGTCAACTCAGCCTGGGTTTACAGTGCGCCCATGATGGCATCCCGGTTGATGGCACTATTTGCCCAATTATCCATCGTGATGTCAAGCCAAGCAATATGCTGGTGATTCAAGATCCCAGTTTTGGAGAATTGGTCAAAGTTCTAGATTTTGGTATTGCTAAGTTATTACAGTCAGATGGCGACCATACAAAATTTTATTTGGGGACATTGGCTTATTCTTCTCCCGAACAGATGGAGGGTAAGGAATTAGACAACCGTGCTGATATTTATAGTTTGGGCGTCATGATGTTTGAGATGCTCACAGGCAAAATGCCACTGGTGGCACCAACTCACTCTTTTGGTGCGTGGTATAAAACACATCACTATCAAAAACCACGTTCTTTTGCTGAGGCTGCGCCTGGATTAGAACTACCAAAAGAAATTGAAAATTTGGTGATGAGTTGTCTAGCTAAAAAAGCAGGCGATCGCCCCCAAAGTATTACTGAAATCCTCAAAGTTTTAGCATCTTTAGAAAAGCCTGAGCATACACGCAAAATTCAGCAAGCCACCCATGCCCTAGTTCCCACTACTATAGCTAGCACCGAGCTTGAACAAAAGACCAAAGCCGATTTACGGGTATCCTGGTCAAACGATGAAATCGCTCGTGCCATTTCCTAGCCCAAAAATAAACCAATTGCCGATATTGTGTTTCCCCAGCCCATTCAGACCAATGGGGAGGTTTTACCAGCTTTGTGGGTGATGCTACCGCAAGAGGAAATTCAAAAACGCTTACTCTGTACGCGCTATAACCAATTTCTGTTCATCTCTATCCCCCATCCCATGCTGCTATGGATTACTGTCATCTACAATCGCAAGCATGGCGCTAAATGGTTGCCTTATTACCTCGATCTCAAAACCAGCCTTGGTCAAGAAATTGCTCGGTTACTACAGCAGACAGGTTACTACCGCCTTTTATTCTTTGCCCGAGAAGCACCAAATAGCTGTAACCACATCTTACTTTCCAGCGTCGCTTCTGCCCAGCGGCAACGACTGCAAGAGTGGGTCGCAATGAGCAATACGTTGATGTCCTCTGCCGACCCGCAAATTAGTAAGAGTTTGCTCAAAAACGAGTACGAAAAGATTAAGCCTCAAATTATAACAAAACTGGAAAGTATTGATACAGATTCTCCATACGATCTTTCCAGCTAGGCATAATTTCTTTATGTTACGTGTTTTATAGGTAGCCGCTCCAAGAATGTAACGTTTTATAAACAAAAGATATATAAAGATGCAACTTCTAGTTATATGTATAAAGAGTGAAATCACTAGCTGCTAAAGCAGTGGTATCCAAATAGTCTCTAAATCTTCCTGTGCAAATATTCCAGTGGATTATCAATTTATGCAGGTGTGATTCCCCTGCTAGAGGAAACAACAAAAAGTTTGGCTAAAGCAAACAAAGGATTTAGTCTGCAATGCTAAAGTTAGTCTAGACTGCAGCAGATATGCCGTAGACAATGTTTACTCATTCTTAGTTAATCTCGTAATATTGAACTTTTGCGTCATATCGTGGAATTACTTATCGAAGTTGACGCCCCGACATCCCCAGCTCTTTTCCTCCTTGGAACCAAGCAAGAGAAGGAGGTCGCCCACTGCGACATTAGAACGACTCTATGCCATAGTGGAACCTGAATCTAAGCCCCACTGATGCTTCAGAAGCTCTTGATAAGTTGCCTCGCGCACGACCATTTGCTCATAGAGCTTTACTAAAAAGTCTTTAGCTTGCTCGTGGCTCATACTTTGCACCTGAGTTGAAAATGAGCAGATGCTGAATTGCTGTTCCAAGGATAGTTTCATTGGTTGATTCATAATTACTCCGAAAAAACAACGCGTAAAGGTGATATCGCTCACAGAAGTCCAAATGGGATAATATTTGGACTTATATCTGTCCAACATTTGTTCCTCCGTATTACGAAAGATAACAATTGTTTGACAGATTGCCCACATCCAAAGTGTGGACTTTTTTCTGCTTTGATATCTTGCACCTAATCCTACTGATATACCACCCAAGTCAGCTGAACCATATTCCGGAAAATAAGCTCTATTTGGTCNNNGATAGGTATAACTACCTCCTCATTCCTTCCTGCTTTGCACAAATATCTTTTAAAGAGAATATTTGGTGCTATGTAAAACCCGTCNNNGTCTTTGTGTTTNAAAAAGCCTAAGATACTGTCTCCGCAAGGGTGGAAGAAGCTTCGGAGGAGGAAAATTGTAAGGAGGTTGGGGAATTAATGGTAATAAGCGTGAATTATAGTCGCTTTACCTTATTACGTGCAAGATGTCAATTTACCAATTTATACAAATTTAGGCTCTTTGGGTGATTTTAGAGGCTAAAAATATTTGTATCAAATTGTAAAAAGGAAAAATGCTCACGCTGAACAAATTACTGAGTATATTTACCAGATTTGTCCTTTGTCCTACCCTGCGGAAAGCCGCTGGCGCGTCTATGTCCTTAGTCATTTGTTTAAAGTTACTAAGCATCGACTAATGACTAATGACTATTTTCTTCAAGCGAGACGATGACAACTGTGATGTTATCGTGCCCTCCATGCTCTTTGGCAGCCTCAACAAGAGAGATGGCAGCTTTATCAAGCCAAGGACTATCTTGGAGGCAGTTAGCAATCTTCTGCTCGACAAGTTCTTCTGTAAGACCATCACTACATAAGAGCAAGCGATCGCCAACTTTTACATCTAGTGGTTGCACATCGATTTGATGCAAGTCTTCGCGCCCCAAACAGCGCGATAATACATGACGAAAAGGATGTAATCGTGCTTCATCTAAACTTATGTCACCAATTTTAATTGCTCGTGCTACCCAAGTGTGGTCTTCCGTTACCTGTTCCAAGTGCGACTCTCGGAAGCGATACAGCCGCGAATCGCCAACATGAGCGCACCAAGGCGACTCTGGAGAGCGAAAAATCACTGCTACAACAGTTGTCCCCATGTCGGCGCGTTCGGGATGATTTTGCTGATCCTGCAAAATCGCTTCATTGGCACCCCACAAAGCTTCCTCTAGTAATTCTTGAGAAGACTTAGAAGTTTCCCAATTTGCTACCAAATATGCCTGAATTTCTCCAGTAGCAATCCGACTTGCCTCTTCACCTCCAGCATGACCACCCATGCCATCGGCGACAACAAAAAACCGCCCTTCTGGGTCTATATAGTAAGCATCCTGATTATTAGAACGAATAAGTCCCGGATCGCTAAAACCCGTGAAATTAAGTTTCATAATTTTTTGCAACAATTAATACATACGATCGTAACGGTCGAGGCGTAAAAGTAATCGGATCATGATCGCTGAAAGCGCCGCTGCGATTAAACCAGGTAGCAGTGCCAACCATACATAATCCTTAACCACTAAAATAGTAGCTGAAAGCGTGAAACCGCTGATTAACAGAGCATAGCTTATTGAGAGCTGAATACTACTCTGTCGCCGCAGCAGGCGTTCGGTTTCTATAGACCGAACGCGCAAGCGCATGTCTCCCTGCTCTAGCTTCTCTAGTGTATCCTCTAATCTACGTGGTAGACCAAAGGCGGTACTACTTACCTGAGCTGCTTGGCGACTTAATTCGTTAAGAAAGCTATTCCCCTCAGAACCATTCATATCGGTCATAAGTTGCATTGCATACGGTTTGGCAACTTCCATAAAGTTAAACTCTGGATCTAAGCCTTTGCCTACCCCTTCTAAGGTAGAAAAGGCACGCATCACAAAAGTGAAAGTTGCAGGAAATCTAAATGGCTGATTATAAGCTATTTCGTAAAGGTCGTCACTGATTGCTGCAACTGACTGGTTCTCAAAAGGCTTATCCATAAAATTGTCCAGCATATACTGGACGGAACGCCGCACTGGCCCCATATCATCAGTTGGGGCGATCGCACCTAAATCTATCAGAGATTGCACAACGCGATCGCCATCTTTTTGAGCAATGCCAAACAGTGTTTCCATCAGTCCTTCTCGGACGTTGGACTTAATCCGCCCCATCATCCCAAAATCGTAGAATATTAGAGCGCCATTTGCACTAACGGCAATATTACCTGGGTGAGGATCGGCGTGGAAGAAGCCACTATTGAGTAATTGTAGTAAGTAGGCTTGAGCGCCTTGACGAGCGATCGCTTTTCGATCTAAACCCGCTGCTTCTAAAGCTTCGTATTGACTAATTTTAATTCCAGGAAGATATTCTAAAGTCAGCACTCTGGAAGTAGCGTAACGCCAGTATATTCTGGGGACATTCACCCAATCGTAGCCACGAAAGTTCCGGCGAAAAGTATCGGCGTTACGACCTTCGTTAAGATAATCAATTTCTTCCCAAAGAATGCGACAACATTCTTCGTAAATACCCAACCAATCTCGTCCCCGTCCCCATTTGGGATGGTTTTGAAAGTAGCGGGTAATTCCTTTGAGAATCTGTAAATCTATTTCAAATAACTTCTTTAGTCCAGGACGTTGCACCTTGACAACAACTGATTCTCCAGTATGTAGTACAGCTTTGTGTACTTGCCCCAAGCTAGCAGCAGCTAAGGGAATAGGTTCAAAATTATGGAAGAGTTCAGGAATTTTCTTGCCTAGTTCTTTCTCAACGATCGCTTCTACTTGCTCATAGCTAAATGCCGGTACTTTGTCTTGTAACTTGGCTAATTCTTCTACATATTCACCAGGGAATATATCAGCACGGGTTGAAAACAGTTGCCCAACTTTGATAAAGGTTGGCCCTAAATCTAGTAGGGTATTGCGAATCCAGACCGCTTGGGTTTTTCGTCTTGTAGTTTGCTTTGCGTCAGTCACACCACCCGGATAACTCCAAGATTTGTTGTATAGCCAAAGTTTGAACAATAAGGTCAAGACAAAAGACCAAATGTCCACAAAACGCCTTCTGCTAGAGTATTTTTCCCGATTCCAACGGTATGCCTTCTCTGAATAACCTTGTTCCATATACTTTGTGTACCGTTGGTTTGCAACCGAATCACTTGGAAGAAAAGACACTCTGATTCCTAAACTGTTTTTTTCTTAAGTGTCCTTTGTCATTTGTCTTTTGTCATTCGTACATAATTTTTCACCAATGACTAATGACCAATGACTAAAATTTATGCAGAAGTTCGGCGATAATGTTGCAATTCTGTTCGTAACAGGGCAATTTCTGCTCGTAATTCGTCAATATCTGCTTGCAAGTCACCGGAATCAGAGCTAGCTTGCCCACTACCTGCGGTAGCTTGACCAGCATTAGCTGATTCTGCTGCCCGATTTGCCCGCTCTAGGACTTCTTCTGTAAACTGGCGCAGCTGCTCTCTAGCTTCTGCATCAAATTTGCCCAGATCGCTCAAAGCATCGGTCAAGGCGACCTCTAAACGCTCATTAACTACTTCTGCTACCGCTCTGCCTACGAAAAAGGCTTGCACAAGGGGATTACTCATAAATTTTTGTTACGTTGCACCGCAAGAGAATTATAACTTGCCTGTATGCTTTGCGGCTTCTATTGTTGAGCTAGAAATTTACATGAGGCGATCGCTTTATTTATCACATTCCAGCAACTCTCGATAATATTGCTCTGGTGTACTCGGTAAATAAGTTGTCATTTGCAAAGTTTGTTCCCTGAACTTGAAACCTTGGGTAATGTTAATTCGGCTGAGGAAATCGATATCGTGGGATATTACCCAAAGCGCTCCTTGGTAATCATTGATACCTAAGACCATTTGTTCAACAGTTTCAATATCTAGGTTATTTGTTGGCTCATCGAGAATCAGTAGATCGATTTCTAAGATACTGATCATAGCGATCGCTAATCTTGCTAATTCACCCCCACTCAGTATGGAAGCGCTTTTGTGAACGTCATCATATTTAAAGAGGAAGTGTCCCAACTGTTGACGCAAAAGCTGATAGCTGAGATTCGGATTGGCAGCTTGCATATTTTCCAGAATTGTGTATTGGCGATTTACCAATTCGTAAGTTTGATCGAGATATACAGCTTTCATCGTTGGTGTGAGCAAAACCTCACCTGATTCTAAAACTGCTGTTTGGTTTTCCATTCCCAAAATTGCCTTTACCAGACTCGATTTACCAGAACCGTTTGCGCCGATAATAGCTATGCGATCGCCAGATGATATATGCAGTTGAATATTTTGAATCAACAGACGTTCTGATACTTTAAGATTTGCACCCTGGATATTGATTAGATTTCGGTGCTTGTGATTTTTTTCTTCTAGCTGAATACTCGTTACTTTCGTAGTTTTGACCTTCGTCTCTGCAACTTTTTGATTGGCCTTTGCTACTGCTGCTTCATGTTTCTTCTTTGCAGTTCCGGTAGACACCTCAGCTTTGGTTTTAATCAGTCCGGCTGCCATTCTATCAATACTACCATTCAGAAACTTGGCGCGACCGTTGCGACTAGATTGGGCTGCGCGTTGCTGTTCTTGCATAGCTGTGGCTTGGGTACGTTTGAGTTCCTTTCTGGCGGCTTCGTGCGATCGCAATGCTGCCTCTAACTCTATTTCTTTCTGTTCTCGATAGTACGAGAAATTACCGCCATATATTTTCAAGCCAATAGGTGTAAGTTCCCAGGTAACTTCTGTTACTTGGTCTAAGAAAAAAGGCTTATGAGAGACAATTACATACGCACCTGTGAAATTCAAAAGAAAGTGTCTTAAGCTTTCTAATGCTTGCAAATCCATGTGGTTGGTTGGCTCATCGAGTAATAGCAAGTTTGGTTCTTGAGCTAAACCGATTGCCAAAAAAAGTTTAGTAAGTTCTCCACCACTCAAGTTAATAATTGGTAAAGATAAGTCAATTTTGGTGTGGAATTGTGTTTGCAGAATATCGTCAATCTTCCACCAATCATCAGAGATAGAAATCAAAAAATTAAGTATTGTATCTGCTGTGATTTCTTGTCTGACAGTACTTATTTGTGGCAAATAATAGACAATACTATTACACCAAACTGAACCTGTACATGGGTTAATTTGACCTGCAAGTATCTTGAAAAGGGTTGATTTTCCTATTCCGTTGCGACCAACCAAAGCGATGCGATCGCCCGCGTCGATATTCACATAAACCCCTTGAAATAAAGTTCTGTCTAAGCTGAGATTATAGGCTAAATTCTCAGCTACCAATATTGATTTTTTCGGCATTATTTTCAAACCTCAATTCGCAAAATTTCACCCGCGTATTTACAAAAGCTGTGGGTAGATTAGACATAAATAAACTCAGCCGCAGACACTCGTCAAGCGGTTATATGGAGATAGGAGTGATGACAATATTTTTAGTGCATGACTATGTGAAGTAACCCTGTCAAACTAGTTGCGTTTATTCTTCGTTGACATTTGTTGCTTTGGCGCAACAGGTATTTGGTACTACTTCATTTCTGCTATCTCGTTGGAGTTGTGATGAGGTTTGATATTGACTACAGTGTAGCACGAAGGTATTTCGGAAGGCTAGCGATCGCTTTTTCTATTTCCACACTCCCCAGCCCTACTACAAAGACTTACAGCAGTTTGATTCTGTCTTAAATACTCTTGTGGGGTGGGCATCTTGCCTGCCCCAGGACGGGCGAGACGCCCATCCCACAAGAAGAAATAACTATTGTTAAAAAGGTTGATTAATTGAATAACTGCTGCTGTTTTAAGTGTATTTGCGTAATACAGAGCAAATTTAGCATATTTTATTGTGAATTTTGCTGTGGGTTCGGCTGTGGATTGGGTTATAAATTTTGTAGATTGGGTTATAGATTTGGCTGAAGACTCATTTACAACTGTACTAATACTACTAACATTAGGATTTGGAGCTAGCGCAGGAACTGGGATAATAGCAAGCTTTCTAAATCCATTAGTTTTGTTAGCACTAACCGGAACCAGTTTACCTACACTTTCCATGCTGCTTTATTCACCCCTAAAAAGACGTAGGTTAATTACTAAATATCGCCAGTCTGAAGAATCTTTAATTAAACCGTAATGAAACAGATCCCCGACTTCTTAAAGAAGTCGGGGATCTAGTCTTGTTTGTGACAAAGATAAGATTGCGCTCTCTTTTTTTATGCCTAACTTAAGAATGCAAAGCCTTTTTTTTGCAAAGCCTTAATGTAGTGCGGTAAGCGATCGCTATGCCGTCAACCTTATCGTTGGAACAAAAAGATTACTATATATAATAACTAACTATGAATATAGGTCAATCTATGTCTACCAAACATATCGCAGAGTATTTCAACTTTCTCTCTTCTGAAGACATTAGACTGAAAGACTCAAGAATTGGGATTGAAACAATTCTTTATGAATACATTGATTGTGGGCGTTCTCCAGAAGAAATTGCCCAAATTTATCAAACAATATCTTTAGAACAAGTATATGCAACAATTCTTTATTATCTGCAAAACAAAGAAACTGTCAGTGCTTACATGAAACACTGGATAGAACACGGTCATAGAATGCGAGAACAACAGAGGCTTAATCCCCCGCCAGTGTCGGATAAACTGCGCCAACTCCGAATTGAAAGACAAGCTAAACAGCAAGCATGACACTGCAATATCTGATTGATGAAAATGTCAATCCTGTATATCCAAATCAAATTAGGCTAAGAGAACCTGGTATTGCGATTAAAGTGGTAGGAGAATCAGGAACTCCACCAAAAAGTACACTCGATCCAGAAATTCTGTGTTGGTGTGAGGATAATAATTTTATATTAGTGACAAATAACCGAACTTCTATGCCAGGACATTTAGCTGATCATATCGCTGTTAATCGTCACGTACCAGGAATTTTTATCCTCAATCCAAATTTAAGTATTGGTGAAAATATAGAAGAACTCATAATAGTTGCTTTGGCATCAGAAGACGATGAATATCAAGACAGAATAGTTTATTTACCCTTACCCTACAAATAGGCGATTACCTGCGGTACGCTAGGCGATCGCTAACTCAAAGACTGTTAAAATAAATCCATAACTACTTGATGCCGTATCCATTCTATGACCATTGCTCAAGAATTAGATTCTCAAGAAGGCATCTGCCAAGATGTTATATTTCCCCCTGGTGATTTATATAGTGATGAGCCTCCCTTGGAAAGCGAACTGCATTTACGGCAAATAATCCTACTTTTAACTTGTCTGGAATGGTTGTGGCGAGATCGAAATGATTTCTATGCGACGGGAAATCTAACTATCTACTACAGTCCACGCCAACGCAAATCAGAATACTTCCGAGGGCCAGACTTTTTTGTTGTGCTGGGAACTGAACGTAAAACCCGCAAAAGTTGGGTAGTCTGGGAAGAAGATGGCAAATATCCGAATGTAATTTTAGAAATTTTGTCTAACTCAACAGCTAATACTGATAAAGGTTTAAAGAAAACAATTTATCAAGACACCTTCCGCACGCCCGATTATTTTTGGTTTGACCCTTACACACAAGAATTTGCGGGATTTCATTTAGTAGATGGAGAATATCAAACTCTACAAGCAAGTGAACAAGGATATTTGTGGAGTCATCAGCTTGGATTATATTTGGGAGTTTATGAAGGTTTGTTACGGTTTTTTACGCGAGATGGGCAACTAGTACCAACACCGGAAGAAACGGCAGAACAAGCTGAACAAAAGGCAGAACAAGCCGAACAAAAAGCTGAACGTTTAGCAGCAAAACTGCGGGAGTTAAATATCGATCCAGATACAATTTAGATCGGAGCTATTTCATTTAGGATAGTGTTGCGCTAAAAACTCCTCAGCTTCAGTCCTATCTTTAATCACTCCATCTAAGGTAGCAGCAACTACATCATCTAATATTTGCCGATACTGCGGACCTGGTTTGTAGCCAAGTTTCTTTAAATCATTACCATTCAATAGTGGCTGCACATTAACCCAAACAGTTAAATATTCCCAAATCTGATGTCTAAGCGATCGCGGACTTTGCACAGCGATTAAAATCAGGATTGGTAAATCGTACTTTCGCAACATATGTACTACTTGACTGGGACTTTGACATTTAGGCAAAGATTCCATCATCTCAAATTGCGCAGAAGCCAAGTTTTGCAAGCGTTTAATGCCATCTTCTTGTAGTTGCAGATTTTTTGCTACTTTCGCCCGATATTGTGGTGTGAGATGGGCGATTAATGTTTCTAAGCGCATTTCCCAATGAATGAGGGTTGGTTGCAAGTCAAATCGCCGCAAACAGCTTTCTAGCAAACGTAATTGTCGTAGGACTTCCACATCTAGCTTTAGGGTAGGATGGATGCATTGCAATGCCCCTAAGTTATCGAGCAACTGCAAAGCTGATTTCCAGTAGGGGGCTTCTAGGATGTGTTTTAGTTCTGTTTTCAGTCGAGTTTGCAGGGCTGGGGTTCTGCTATTCTCTTGAGCAGTGCGATCGTAAACACCACTGTTAATGGCATAGCGGATAAACTCTTCAGTTTGCGCTTCTATCTGAAATCCGAAGCGCACGGCAAAGCGCACGCCACGAAAAATGCGGGTGGGGTCTTCGATAAAGCTGTTGGCGTGTAAAACTCGAATTTGTTTAGCTTGTAAATCGAGTAATCCGCCAAAAAAATCGAGTAATTCACCAGCACGGGGAGTAGTAAGCCGCAAAGCGAGGGCGTTGATAGTAAAATCGCGGCGATACAAATCTTGGCGAATAGAACTCGCCTCAACTTCTGGATTCGCCGCTGGATAAGGATAAAACTCTGTTCTAGCGGTGGCAATATCCACCCAAAGAGAATCTAATTCTGGGTCTTTGTGCCATAACAAAGCGGCAGTTTGAAAAGCCCCGTGGATTTCTAAACGAGCCGTAGGGTAAAGTTGTTGGAGTGCTTTTGCTAACTCGACACCAGCGCCGACATCTGCTGATTTGTCAAAGCCATCAACTACGAGGTCAATATCTTTAATCATCAAAGTACCTGATGCTGCTTCAGCTAATAGCAAATCCCGCACAGCACCACCCACTAGATAAAGATGCCAACCCCGTTTCTCTGCCTCTTGCGATGCTGTGGTGAGTAATTGCCACAGTTGCGGAGCAAGGCGATTTTGCAATTCAGTGCTGAGAGGAATTTTAAATTTTGTTAGCGCAGCGTTAGCAAGTCCGAGAGCGTCATTTTGAATTTTGAATTTTTGCTCTTCTTCTTGGTCTTCATCCCTTTCTTGATGTAATTCCCGCAAGACATCAGTACGGGTGACAATGCCCACTAACTGCTCATTTTCCAATACTGGTAAGCGTCCGATATCATAAGTCACCATCACCGACTCAATTTGTGGCAGTGTTGTATCGGGTGTAATTGTTTTGAGATTCTTGGTCATATAGCCCTTGACTGGCGCATGACTAAATCCGTGGTGCAAGGCAATATCAAGATCCCGGCGTGAAATAATACCTACTAGTTGCTCTTGAGTATCAACTACAGATAAACCAGAGTGTCCATAACGTAATAAAATGCGCTGTGCTTCAGCAATTGTGGTTTCAGGCAGAATCGTGCGGACAGGAGAAGACATCAAATCCCTAGCAGTGGGGGGATGGGGAATTTGTGCTTTTACCCCGTCAACGAGTTGTTTTAAGATTGCTTGCGAATCAACTCCCCTTAGATTTAGCGATGCGGCTTGCGAATGACCGCCACCGCCCAAGAGTTGAAATAATAGGTTAAGATTTGTTTTGGGAATTTGCGATCGCCCAATTACAGTTAAGCGTGAATCCTCTTCACCTAAAGGATACTCATTAGCCAACAGTAGGGCATCAATTTCGGTTATTTCTACAAGTTCCGATGCCAAACTCGACAACCCCGGCACAAAAGACTCGGTTTTTAGAGTTACCCAAGCAACCGTATATCCGCGTAGACAAAGATATTCTAAATTTTCCAACGCCTCAGTTAATAACTGCTGCAATTGCAAAGACAAGCCAGGGTCACGGTAAGTAGAAATTACTGATAAACTGGCACCTTGTTGCATCAACCAAGCCAAAGCTAAAGCATCTCGTGGGGTGGACTGGTCAAACGTTAAGGAGCCAGTGTCAACGTGGATACCCAAAGCCATCACAGTTGCTTCAGCAGGAGTGAGAGAAATTTGCTGTTGTTGCAATTGCTCCACGATGAGAGTTGTGGTAGCTCCTACTGAGTCAATATGCGATCGCGTAGCGAGAATATCTGATTCTTGTCCTAAGTGATGGTCATAAACTATAATCTCTCTCAGATTGGGTAAATCTAACCACTCAGCAGCTTTACCCAAGCGATCGCGCTGTTGTGTATCCACCACAGTCAGAGAGCGAATTTTTTCTGGATTCACCGAACGGCGTTCAATCAGAGGATATTCATCCCGATGCAATGCTAAAAAATCCCGTACAGGAGGATGAGAGCCGCCAGTTAGCACAATCTTGCTTCCCGATAGTAGGCGCGTTAAGCCTACTGCGGCTCCTAATGCGTCAAAATCAGCTGTTGTGTGGCAAAGAATTAAATCCATAGTTAAGAGTCATTAGTCACTTGTACTTAGACAAAGGACAAATGACAAAAATGTTGCAATTTCTGCTAGCTTAAAAATAATAAGAAAGTGTCAGTGTCGCCCTTTAGGATATTCTATCCTTAGTATTTCGCTGTATTGGGAGAAGCAAAAATGACCATAATATTCCAATTTGCCTTAATAGGTCTAGTCCTATTGTCCTTTGTCTTGGTTGTGGGCGTTCCAGTTGCTTACGCCACTCCCCAAAATTGGGGTGAATCTAAAAAACTGCTCTGGGTTGGTTCTGGGGTCTGGATTGCTTTGGTGTTTTTAGTTGGTTTGTTAAACTTTTTTGTCGTTTAGGCGACGGCTTTGCTCTGGCGCAGGCACATAATATAAGAACTAGAGGGGCAGAAAAGTCAAGGTCAAGGGTTAAGGGAAACAAGGGATTTTTTCTTTTTCCTACTAACTTTATTTTGACCGCGCTTTCCTGCTCCTCTACATTTAAATAAGAAATGTATATTGGCCAGAAGTATAGTTGATAAAGAGGCAGTCATGGCAGTTTTCGAGGGAACTTTTACCCAAACGGAGCCTTTGCGGTTTGCAGTGGTGATTGGTCGATTCAATGACCTCGTTACCGGAAAGCTGCTAGAGGGATGTCAAGATTGTTTAAAACGCCACGGTGTAGACCCTAATCCCCAAGGTAATCAGGTGGACTATGTTTGGGTTCCGGGAAGTTTTGAGGTACCTTTAGTAGCTCGCCAATTAGCACTTTCCCATCGTTATGATGCTGTAATTTGTCTTGGCGCAGTCATTCGAGGACAAACACCCCATTTTGATTACGTATCCTCAGAGGTTTCTAAAGGCATTGCCGCCGCTAGCTTTCAAACTGGAGTGCCAGTAATTTTTGGCATTTTGACAGTAGATACTATGCAGCAAGCCCTAGAACGGGCAGGCATAAAAGGTAATCATGGCTGGGATTATGCTCTAAACGCCCTAGAAATGGCAAGTCTGATGCGGCAATTGCGTTCTAACCTAGCAGAGCCATATTCTCGTAATAGCCAGTCTTTGCCAGCCGCTTTTCCAAGTGCCAGCGTTGGCAATTTAACTTTGGAATCAGAAGAACTCGGCTAGTCCGTCATTAGTCATTTGTCCTTTGTTATTCACTAATGACCAATGACGAATGACTAATGACAAATGACCAATGACCAATGACCAATGACTAAATAAAAGGGTTGACAATTAAGAATAAATCTGAGATATTGATATATGGCAATTGATTGCGGGTGTAGCTCAGTGGTAGAGCGTCACCTTGCCAAGGTGAATGTCGCGCGTTCGAATCGCGTCACCCGCTTCCAACTAAAACCTCTTAAATTTAAGAATTCCAAGAGTTTTAGTATTTTTAGGGTGCGCTAAAGCATTTGTAGATTAGCTATGCACCCTTGTAAACCCCTTCAAGTGTTTACAGGTCAAGAAAACTAGCCACAATCTATATATTTAGACAAAGAGTTTCACACTACAATAGATATTTTAGTAATTCCTGCTCTGTAAACACTTGTAAACTCGAAGGAATAGATATTGGACATAATGCCGATCTAACCTTGAGAACTGATAGTAATATATAGTTACAGTGACCCAAATAAAAATTAGCGGGTTTGTTGATGTGTGTTGTTTACGAGCGTAGCCTTCCCAAAGGATTTGCTTTAGGAGTGGTTGCCACCTATGCTTAAAATTGTACCAGGTGTGTCAGCATAATAAATCCCCAAAAACGCAACCACATTACCTTGAAAGCGACAGATGAAGAGAAGGAAATTTTTAAACAAGATCGCCAGCTACGGGGAAAAATTACAAATAGATAACTCCGTACTGATTTGGCAATTAGTAGGATACTTAAAGTTAGCTGCATCTACTGTTTGTAATCAGGGCAATGTTTGCATCACCTTTTTATGTGTATAAAGACAGAAACCTTTAAAGTGTTTACCAAGGCATTATATTCTCATAGTTCGTGTAAAACACGCTCAAGTTATTAGAACGCTTGTGCAATCTCAAAAACCCGAAAAAATCGATTTCAATACCGAATACCCCTGTCCCTGTCGTCGCCGGGGTCAGTTAATTCCGATTACGCTGACAGAAGCATTTGGTTGCGATCGCTGTCAGCAAATCTTTGTTGTAGAAGATAATGGTCATGTCCTAGAACAGCTTTCCACCACCTATCCCTACAAACGGGCTTGGCGTTGGATGGGAAATAGTTGGCATGTTGTCCATCCCCGCTTGGGAGAAAGCTATCTGCCTATAGCGCTGGGCATTATTTTCGTGCTAGTGATTATATGGCTGCCTTTAGCACTGCGATTGGCAAATGGTTCCAGCATTATTGCTTGGGCAATGGTGGCGGTGCTATTGGCTATCTTACCAGCACTAATGGTCTGGCTTACCTACAGACGTTAACTCAATGACTGTTGAAGTTTTGGATGACCACCCCGAACCGATTACTAGTGCCCAACGAGCCTATCAAGCTTCCCTAAAGTTGGCGCTTACAAAGGGAGCAGACCGAAGTCGTGCAGTATTGGCAATGGCAAAGGCGATTGAGCGCTCATTTGACGACATTCTAGAAGCCAATACCTTGGATTTAGAAGCCAGTCGGGAAATGGCGGTGCCTGAGTTGATATTGGATTGGCTGAAGCTGACTCCCACCAGGCTAGAGATGACAGTAGATATTTTACAACGGTTGGGGGAATTATCAGATCCGCTGCGACGCGTTAGAACCGCTGATTATCAACTGGAAGATTCCCAGAGTTACACCCAGTTAATGCCTTTGGGAGTGATTGGATTTATTTATGAAGCGTTTCCCGATTTAGGGGCGATCGCAGCGGGTTTTTGTATCAAAACTGGTAATTGTATAATTCTCAAAGGTAGTACCGAAGCTAGCCATTCCAACGCCGCTATCGCTGAGGCATTGCAAAATGCGATCGCAGAAGTTGGTCTAGCTCCTGGTTGTCTAGAACTGATCACAGCAGAACATGGGGCTTCGGTTCGGGATCTAGTCACCCAAGACCAGTACGTGAATTTAGTGATTCCCTATGGACGTTCTAGCTTAGTGCAGCAGGTAGTCAGACAGTCAACTTGCCCAGTTTTAAAGTCAGCGATGGGTAACTGTTACCTCTACTGGTCGCTGAATAGTAGCTTAGAAATGGTACGCTTGATGATTCTTAATAGCCATCAAAGTGAACCCGATCAAGTCAACGCTATTGAAAAAGTACTAATTCATCGTCAAGCTTTGCCATCATCTTTAGCTGTCTTGTGGAACAGCTTGATGGAAAAAGGCTTTGAAATAAAAGGGGATGCAGAATTAGTCCAAGCCTTTCCCCAGTTGCAGCTGGTGAAGGAAGGCGAATGGGGAAACCCTTATTTAACGAGGACAGTAGCTTTTAAACTAGTGGATAGCTTAGAGGCTGCGATCGCCTGGATTAATGAATACAGCAGTGGTCATGCTGACTCCATCGTGACTGAATCTTATCAGGAAAGTCGGCAGTTTGCCTTGGGAGTTAACAGTGCCTCTACCTACATCAACACTTCCCCGCGTTTTTCCCGCAACCCTTCGCGGGGAGATTCAGTATTTCTCGGCATGTCTAATCAAAAAGGTCATCGCCGGGGATTTATCAGCCTGGAAACCTTGACTACCGTTAAGCACATTGTTCAGGGAAATGGCAGATTTTAAATAATTCGTAATTCGTAATTATAAGAGGGTTTGCCAAAAGTGCCTGTAGCGGCAGTTCTGTTTAGGTTAGGGTCTAAATGTCCTACAAAATTCTCCCAATAGCCCAATCCAATTTTAAACTTAACACAATCTTAATTTCTGCTTGATCCTGGGTTGGTAACTTTTTTGTGGTTGGTTGAGCAGCTATTAGGAGACAAGTTAAATCAACATAATTAGTAATTACTAATTCATAATTCATAATTATTAGACGATTTAGAATCTGCTGTTTCTATAAGAAGCAGCCATATTTGTTTAGGTTTAAATCCCCATACAAAACGCAATTACGAATTAGGAATTACGAATTATTTAAACTACTATTTGTGCTTTTCACAACTGACCCTCCTAAAGTTTGCCAACTGTATTTACATATGGGAACGGGTGAATATGGAACTTATGGATGGCACGCGCCTGCTAGCAAATCGGTGCAAACGGCGGAATTTTTTGTTGGGTGCAGGATTGTTAACAGGGTTAACAATCGCTAGCCAATGGCATCCGGTATTGGCTAAATCAAGGTTTTCTAGCTATCCGTTCAGTCTTGGTGTTGCATCTGGCGATCCTTTGCCGGATGGTGTTGTTATCTGGACACGACTGGCTCCCAATCCACTCTCTGGAGGTGGAATGCCACTGGTAAATGTTCCAGTGCGGTGGCAAGTTGCCCTTGATGAAAACATGAAACGGGTGGTGCGGCGAGGAACAGTACTAGCGACACCAGAGTTAGCACACTCAGTCCACGTTGATGTCCGTGGACTAGACCCTGACCGTTGGTACTGGTATCAATTTCAAGTAAGTAAGGAAGTTAGCCCCATTGGACGGACTCGTACAGCACCAGCATTTTATAGCTATACCCAACAACTGAACTTTGCTTTTGTCTCCTGTCAAGATTGGCAAAATGGCTACTATACGGCTTATCGGCATTTAGCTGAGGAAAATCTTGACCTTGTGGTTCATCTGGGTGATTACATCTACGAATACGGGCCACAATCTGGTGGGCCGCGCCAGCATAATAGTCCAGAAATTATCACTCTTAAAGACTACCGCGATCGCCACGCCCTCTACAAAACTGACCCAAATCTTCAAGCTACTCATGCGGCTTTTCCCTGGATTGTCACTTGGGACGATCATGAAGTTGACAACAACTACGCCAACTTAATTCCCGAAGACAACCAAACCCAAGAGGCTTTTAGAAAACGCCGAGCCAATGCGTACCAGGCTTACTACGAACACATGCCCTTACGTCAGTCTTCATTGCCCAAGGGCCCAGATATGCTGCTTTATCGGCGGTTCACCTACGGTAATTTGGCTGAGTTTAATGTACTAGACACAAGGCAATACCGCACTAATCAACCTTGTGATGATGGAATTAAGCCTCGCTGTCCCCAAGCTTTTGATCCAAATGCTACCATGACAGGCTCAGAGCAAGAGCAATGGCTACGGAAAGGGTTAGACCAATCGCGATCGCGCTGGAATGTGATTGCTCAACAGACTATGTTAGCCGAGTACAATTTCAATAGTAGTGCAAGTGCCGATGTCTTCAATGTGGATCAATGGGACGGTTACGTGGCTGCACGTAATCGGCTTTTGAGTTTTCTCAACCAGCGCCAACCCTCTAATCCAGTGGTAATTACTGGAGACATCCATTCTAGTTGGGTACACAACCTCAAGCTTGACTTCAATAACCCCAACTCGCCGACGGTAGGCACTGAGTTTGTAGGAACTTCAATTACATCTGATTTTCCCACCGCATTTATCGCTCCAGTTCAAGCTTCCCTAAGCAACAATCCCCATACTAAGTTCTTTGACGGTGCTTACCGAGGATACGTCCGCTGCAACCTGACTCCAAAACGCTGGCAAACTGACTATCGCGTTGTATCAAGCATCGTTGAGATGAATGCCTCTGTCAAAACCCTAGCTTCGTTTGTGGTTCAAAACGGACAACCAGGGGCACATCTAAGTTAAGCAAATCTCACAAGTCATCAAACAAACCCTCCAGATTATATTTGGAGGGTTTCAATATAGTATTAAATATGATTTCGACTATTAGAATATCCGAATTTGGATGTTGTTATCCCGCATTTTGCAGATGTTCGGATATAGCAATCCTATCTGATTTACCAAAACTGTACAACACTTAAAAAAGCAGAGAATATGGGAAACTCAGGAATAATGTATACTATCCAAGTCGAGAAGCGTAGGCATAGCCCGCACTTCGGCTCATTTCGGCTACGCTCAATGACCAACGCTCAGTGACCGTCGTAGACATCGCCTCTTCAGGCTTATACTGAATCAATTTTACTATAGAATTATTTTGGCATTTGTTTGCAATACTTAACTAAGTTCTAATTAACAAAAGTAAACATAGATTAAAAATAATAACTAACATCGTAATTTATTAAGTTCATCAGACTAAGTTGAGAGTATGCTGAATAGTTGAAGTCTGGTTAAAAGTTTAAGTAACTAAGTGCAAATAAACTTAAATATTTGTTTAGTTTTTTATCCTTTGTCATTTATTTGAGTGTTAAATACTAAAAAATAAAGTTTATTTATGCCAACTTACTAACTAGGCTGTCAAACAAGGTGGTGAAAATCCGACCAGAGCCAAGTACCAACAGCGAAAACAAAAGTAAACTTCACAAAAATTACGTAAGATGATCAGAAGAATTTTGCTGGCTGTATCGGGATTGGGACACGCAGAGGAAATGCTCAAAACCCTGAAAGAAATCCCTTCAATTCAATCTGCAAAAGTTACGATTTTGCATGTTGTTCAAGCACAAAATGCTGCTGCTACCATGACAACTAAATGGGAAAATGGTGGCAAAATTCTGGCGAATGCCATTCAAACCTTGAACTTAGATCCTAGCCAAGTTTCTTCAATTTTGCGTGAAGGCGATCCCAAAGATGTAGTTTGCCAAGTAGCTGATGAAATCGACGCTGACTTGATTATTATGGGTTCACGCGGACTGAAGCGACTGCAATCGATTTTATCGAACTCAGTCAGTCAGTATGTTTTTCAGCTATCTTCTCGCCCCATGCTGCTGGTAAAAGATGACATTTACGTTAAAAGAATTAAGCGCATTATGGTGGCGATAGATAACTCTGATTCAGCAAAAAACTGCTTGAAATTGGCATTGTTTTTACTGCGAGATATTCCAGGTGGCGAGTTAATTTTGGCAAATATTAGTACAGATTTAGGTGGTAAAAAATCGGAAATAATCAAGGTTAACTCAGACAAAAATCCAGTTTTAGCAGCCGCAGTTGCAGAAGCGGAAAAACTAGGCATCCAATCTCGTTCTTATATCAGCAGTGGCAAACCTGGTGAAGAAATTTGTCGATTGGCAGAAGAGTTGAATATAGACTTATTATTACTCGGTTCTCCAGATCGTCGTCCATCGATCGCTAAGAGTTTTGTTGATATAGATAGACTCATCGGATCTTCCTTGTCTGACTATGTTCGAGTCAATGCCACTTGTCCGGTATTGTTGGCGCGGACAATCGCTTAAAGTAAACAGTGCTGAGTATAATAATTGCTGTAATGGAATAGTAAAGAAATAAGATTTGTCTTGTCTTTACTATTTAGCAGCCAGCACAGGCTACGCTAACAGCACTAAATTGATGGTTGATAAATAAAAACCCCTACACTTTTGGTGCAGGGGTTATTTATTTTATACACAAACTCTTAACTATCTTTTCCACCTTCGCGGCTAGCAGTTTGGATGTAAAGAATTAGTAAAAACACGGCGGGGACTAGTACGAACAAAATGCTCGCTATGAACCCCAGGTCATTAACTTGCATGGCAAGAAAACCTCTCTTTAATTTCCAGTCAACAACATTAGGATAGCATTATCGATGACAGAGTTATACCAATTCAAAATTCAAAACTTGTACTGAGCTTGTCGTAAAGCCTGCGGCATAGCTACGCTTCGGGCGTAGCCTTTTTGCCAGGAGAAGTATTCAAAATGTCGGCGTAGCGTCTCGTAGAGAGGAAACTCAATTTTGGTAAGTATTTTGACTACTGACTGGATACATGACAGATTTGAGAACTTAAGGCTTCGTGACTACGCTGACTGAGCCATTCACTAAAGTTTGACAGGCAAGGCGATAATTTTCTGGCTTTTTCTTGAATTTCCGGTTTTCTACTTCTGTGCGGGGGGAAAGATTTTCTAGTCCTTCGACTATCTCGACAACGCAAGTACCACATTGACCATTACCACCGCAATTGGTCATTTTACCAATAAATGTATATATATCAATGTCATTTTGTATCGCCTTGAGCCGGAGATTAGCACCATCTGCTGCCACTACTTCTTTATTTTCTTTAACAAATTTGATATTACCCATAATTGATTCCTCTTTGACTGTAACCTTGCCTTTCAAGGCTTCATATTGACATAGCTTGATTAACATCTTATTTATTATAATAATTCATTGCAAAATATTAATAAATATTAATTTTCTCAAACACGAGGCTGCAAAAAAATAGGACAGGTAAACTACCTGTCCTATAAATTGAAAAATAGATTAACTTATCTAAATCCCACAGCTGCTTGCCAAACGAAAGCAAGCAACAAGAAGAATACCGGGATAACTGGGAGAACGTCTACCAAAGGATCGAAGATTTGGTAAGCTTCTGGCAGTTTTGCTAATAAAAGTGCTGCTTCCATGTTTGTTTAAATCCACCTATCCAACACAGCTTTCATAATTGAGAAGTATCTTAACATGGTTTGAGTCTCGATCATTGGTCAATAGTCATTTGTAATTTCACCCTCATCTAATGCTGATTCAGATGAGTTGAGCCAGTGACCAAATTCTGTAACAAAGCGATCGCTCAATATTGCTTCTCTAATTTTTTGCGTAAAGCGAATTAGTTCGGTAATGTTGTGAATGCTCAACAAGGTATAAGCCAAAATTTCTTGCGATCGCACCAAATGAGATATGTAAGCACGGCTAAAATTTTGACAAGTGTAGCATGGGCAAGTTTCATCTAATGGCGTAAAATCTTCACGAAACTTAGCATTTTTTAAATTCCAGCGTCCGCCTTGGACTATCGCTGTACCATGTCTTGCCCAACGGGTGGGAATGACGCAATCAAATAAGTCTATACCAGATGCGATCGCGATCGCCATTTCCCGATAAGTACCCACACCCATTAAGTAACGCGGCTTTTCGGGTGGTAAAAGTGGTGCTGTCACTTTGACAATCTCAGCCATCAATTCTGGCGGCTCTCCCACACTCACGCCACCAATGGCATATCCGGGCAAATCTAACTTAGCTAAAGCTTCCGCCGCACGGCAACGCAAATCTAAATACACGCCCCCTTGCACAATCCCAAACAATGCCTGATCGCTGCGTTGATGAGCTGTTATACAGCGTTCTAACCAGCGGTAAGTGCGCTCAGTTGCAGTTTCTACCTCTTGGCGAGTCGCTGGGTAGGGCGGACACTCATCAAAGGCCATAATCACATCAGCCCCCAAAGTATTTTGAATCTCAATGGAGCGCTCTGGTGTTAAGTTAATAATTTTTCCATCATGGGGCGAGCGAAAAGTTACGCCTTCTTCAGTAATTTTTCGCATCTCGCTTAAGCTGAAGACCTGAAACCCACCCGAATCTGTGAGCATTGGGACGTTCCAACCCATAAATTTGTGTAACCCACCACCCCCAGCCACGATCGCTTCTCCTGGTTGTAGGTGAAGATGATAAGTATTGGATAAGATCATTTGCGCCCCAGTATCTCGTAGTTGAGATGGAGTAATAGTTTTGACATTTGCCAGCGTTCCTACTGGCATAAATCTGGGGGTTTCTACAAGACCATGAGGAGTGAAAAACACTCCTGCTCTAGCTTTTGTCTGACTACAGCAAGCAAGACATTGAAAAGAAAAATTCGCACTCATGCCATTTGGAATTTTAGATTTTAGACTTCGGCTGCGCTCAGTCGAACGATTTTGGATTGTGAAACACTAATAGTAAAGAGTTTCAGAAATCCATAACTAGTACAACGCGGCAAAAATAAACCTATCATTCAAAACAGTCAGAAAGCTCAAAATAAAAGCTTTTTGACTTTTGCCTTGCGGTACTAGCAGCCATAAAACCAAATGGTATTAGGGCAAGTTGAAGAAAAATTCAGAAGTCAGAATCAATCAGTGGGGGATTCAGACCCACCACTTTCTGCTNNNNCTACTAAATTTTCAATTTGGCGGGGGTGCAAAAACGCGGTTTATTCATCCGCCATTTGTAAAGAATTCATTCTTAATTCTGACTCACTTCGACTACGCTCAGTGACCTCCTGACTCCTGAATTCTGTTTCGATTAATATTATTTGGCCATAATTTAGCCAAACACCAAAATTGGTAATTTAGTTTGAGCGAACACTTAAGCATTCATTACTAAGATAGTTACCAACTTTACGAGTATATACTCTAAATAATTGTTATTTAGAAAGAATCAGAACAGTCATCGTCAATTTCTGCATCCCACCTGGCTGAGAGTACTTGTTCCATCATCGCTTCTATGGCGCTGACATTGAAGCTTCGCTCTCGGCGCTCTTGTAAAGGTGTCGATCGGGGAATTAACCGCAGACACACTCCATCTTGCATCAAATCGAAGTAGGTTTCTTGTTGCGACGACTGTTTTAGTTCCAAGTAATCAAAACTACAAACATTCAGATATAGCGCGCGGTTAGCCACTAAGGTAGACCTTTGCGGATTGGCAAAAACTTCCATCACATCCCCTTCACCCTCGCTCAGTACCTTATCTTCTTGGGTGTAGATGTAGTGGACTCGACCTAAATCTGCCAGCAATCGCCGGATGTCGAGCTTATTCACAATGATGCCCGTGTTAATAATGCACGGAGCTGGTATCCTGGTGTCGGGTAGATGGTGACTCATAGGAAAATTGCGATTGAGCTAAGGAGAGCAACAACATAGCTAAACTGTCATAATTGAATAGCTTGTTTACTCCCTACATTTAAAAAAATATCAATTTTGTGGGGCAATCGTCTAATAATTTGGAGTAAGTTTTTAGTTAACGAATACAAAACACAAATTTTGCATCCCTGATGGAATTTTAACTTCCTAAGTTACTCGTTTTTGTATAAAAAAGTACCCAAAATTATTTGTTTACCACTTAGACCAGCATAACAAAATTTTCAACGAGAATGTTTAATGGAAGTAAATCTTATTTAAAGTTTTAAAGTCTAGTGATGTCGGTTGTACCGAAATTATGACTATTATCCAGCAATTTACCAAAAATTAATGTAATTCAGATGACGAAACAGCAACAGTGGTGGAAAAAACTGCTGTTAAAGCTGGCAGCTAGTATCATATTTTACACAATAATTCCACTGCCGTATTTAAACGGATTGGACTTTCGGGGAGTGGCACGTATTGCTTCGCTTGTCGGGTTAATAATTGGGGGAATTTTAGGATTGCTAGATACGGGGATGGATTATATTGGTATGCCCGTGTTAACTCGTAGTGCTTTGGTAGTAAGTGTTTGGATTGCCATAACTGGAGGATTGCACTTAGATGGGGCAATGGATACTGCCGATGGTTTGGCAGTAGGCGACCCAGAGCGGCGACTGGAGGTAATGGCAGATAGTGCTACAGGAGCCTTTGGAGCAATGGCTGCGATCGCCTTGGTGATACTGAAAATAACAGCTTTGACCGATATGCCAGAAAACCGTTGGTTATTGCTGATGGCTGCTTGTGGCTGGGGACGTTGGGGACAACAATTAGCGATCGCCCGATATCCTTATCTGAAAGCAACTGGTAAAGGCGCATTTCACAAACAAGCCATTCGTTCTTACAAAGATTTGTTGCCGGGATTGTTGTTGTTGTTTAGTTTGAGTGGTTTACTTTGGCTAATAGATAAACAACAGCTATTTCTTGCACTGACAATGATAATTGCTGGTAGTGCGATCGCCACTTTAACTGGTGCATGGTTCAACCACAAACTAGGTGGACACACTGGAGACACCTACGGCGCAGTCGTTGAGTGGACTGAAGCCTTATTTCTCTGCGTATTGACCGCTGTAGGAAGTTAGGAGTGAGGAGTGAAAAGTGAGGAGTTAAAAATCCTAACTCCTAACTCCTAACTCTATTTAATCGGTTGCAACTTTGTCACTTTGAGTTTAAAAGCCCCAACCCCAGTTTCTCCAAAAGACCGGACACGAATAACATAATTCCCTGTCTCTACGATGCGAGTAAAGAGTAAGGAATTGCTACTACCATCAGGGCCATCATCATTTTCTGCCAGAGTTGAACCATCAGGAGCCAGCAGTGTGATGATGCTGTCAAAGTTTTCCGATGACAGGTCAACTGCTAAATTATCGCCCTTCTGCAACTTCACTGTGTAATCACGGGCAAACCCACCTTGACCGGTGGGAATATCTTTGTCAGACAGGCGATCGTCAATTTCAGTACTGTTAGATAAAGGAATTGGACTATACAATTTATTTTGAGCAAAAGCTGCACTGGTACTAATGCCTATTGCCAGCAACGTGGCAGGAATGATGATGAGTTGTTTTAAACCTGCCGCCAAAACTTTATTCATACATTTCAAGCAATTTTTCTACAAAAATAGGGTAATTCGGTCAATTTATGTACTTATCTGTCAAAGCTTGCCCATTGCTTCTTAATTTATCCGTCTTTGACGGCAGTGGCTACAGCTACTAATCCTAAGACCACAATTCCATACTGACGAAGTGTTTGCACAGCAGACCTGGCAGTAGCACCAGTAGTATAAATGTCGTCCACTAACAGCACAGGGACATTTGGAGGACGATGGCGAAATTCTTGCCCAATAGCAAAAGCTTGGTTCAAGTTTTTTTCTCGTTTAGATACCGACAAACCAAACTGCGCTTCAGTTTCTCGCACTCTTGCTAAACCGTTTAGTTGCAATTTTAATCCAGTTATTTCGCAAAAACTTTGTGCTATCAGTGCGGCTTGATTGTATTTACGTTGTTTTTGTTTGCTAGCGTGAAGTGGGATAGGAACTACTACAGGCTGGCTATCTCGCTTCGGTGAATTTAACAACCATGCTTCCCCTAACCATTGACCTAAAGGACGAGCTATTTGGGGTTGATTTTCGTATTTCATCGCTGCGATCGCTCGTTTCACTGTGCCACCATATTCTCCCCAGCCAAACACAGGTATAGGCTCTTGCCATAGAGAAATCGGGTCTTTACGTTGACATTTTTGCAGTTGTCTGGTGCAGTTCTGACAGAATTCTTGGGAAGTTGAGCGTTGACATAGAGGGCAATGGGATTGGAGAAAAAGATTGAGTAAGCCTGTGAGATTTTTAATCCAAGCGTGCATTTAGAATTGTCCTTTGTCATTAGTCATTAGTCTTTGACCAATGACTTAAAATACACGCGATCGCACCTTGTTGTTTCTACTCCTGTTGCTGGAGTGTAGCCATTGCTTTCATACAGCTTGACTGCTTCCACCAAAACACTGGCGGTTTCAATCCAAATTTGTTGAAAACCACGCTTTGCGATCGCTGCTTCTAGCTGTTGTAACAAATATTTCCCTAATCCTAAACCCCTGATGCTGGGCAAAAGATACATTTTGCGGATTTCTACAGCTTTTTCGCCTCGGTGTATGGGGTAGTATGCTCCAGTACCTACTAACTGACTTTGGTGTTCAATTACCCAAAACTCTCCCCCAGTAGCTAAATAACATTCCTCTACTCGCAGCACATCTTGGTCAGCACCCTTGGGTTCCCAAGCCAGACCGTATTCTGATAATACATAACTGATGACTTCAGCGGCTCTTGTGCGATCGCTTTTCACCCAATCACGAATTAAAAAATCTTGATAATAGTTTTTCATTACCATTTGCTGGTCAAGTTTACCCAGAAAAATTTTCCGCATCTATATCCCAATTTACTCAGCAAATCGCAATTCTTGCAGAGTTCATTTCAAGCTGTAATCTCAAGGCGTGAATTTAAAAGCTTAAAAGCTATTTAGAATATTGAAGCGAAACACCAATTGGCATTCATTTCTTGTGGCAAGGACTGACTTTTCACGGTATTTGGAAAATTTTTATATTAAACAATCGCTGGCAACAGAATTTAAGAAATAAGAGGGGTAAAGGGTAAAAGGTTGATAATAGTCTCCCACCATAGGAGCAATAGCTTTTTACCCTTTACCTTGCCCCTTAACGTTCAGGGTAAATAACTGATGATACACTTCCTGCTCCTGCCTTCTTGTATTAAGGCAATGTTGGTTCAGAAATGCTCAAAGTTTTGTTGGCGTCAGCTTTCGAGGACTCATTTGCTGGAACGGATGCAGTTGTCTCCCCAGTGGTGCTGTCGTTTGTCCCCCTACCAGGACGCAAGGCACTTAAAGCAGTCTTAATCACAACAGCTGTAGGTACTGCCACAATTACACCCAACAGTCCGCCAATTCTTGCCCCTGTTAAGACCGAAATTAAAATCCAAACTGGATTTAAACCAGTAAAACTACCTAAAATTCGGGGGGCAATTAAGTTTTCGAGAATTTGCTGTACAATTACCGCTGCGATCAACACTCTCACACCCATTGAAAAATCTTGCAACGCCACCAACAGTGTAGTCATTGCAATGCCTACAGAACCGCCAAAGGGGACGAGAGCCATCAGGCCAATAGTTAGTCCGAATAGCAATCCAAACGGCACTTTCAACCACAAAAAGGTAGGAATAAGGGCTGAAGCCATACAGGTAGATAAAATCAACTGGGTGATGAAGAAATTTTGGAAGCTTAGGCGGACTGTTTTAGAGAAAGGCTCGCGAAATTTATTAGGTAGCCATTCGACTAAACTTTGCCAGAGTTCACCCCCGTGCTGTAAAAGATAAAAAGTCAAAACCATCGTCAAGAGAATATCTAGCAGACTAGTAACTGTCAGTACAGCTAGATTTAAAACTTGTCCAGCGATCGCTTGTAATTGTCCTTTGACGCGATCGTTGATTTGCACCACCAGAGCATCGAGGTTAATCGGTAAGCCAAAAGTCTCAGCTTTTCCGTTTAAGATCATTAACTGAGAGCGTCCAGAGTCGATTAAATCTGGTAAACGCGCCACCAGTTGTTGAGCTTGGGTAAGAGCCAGGGGAAAAAGTGTCACACCCAACGCCAATAAAATCGATAAAGCCAAGAGAAATACTAAAATAGCGACTTGCTCTCTTCTAGCACCATGATGCTCCATCCAGCTCACGGGGTAGTTGAGCAGAAATGCTAGCACTGAGGCTCCGACTAAAATGACTATGAGAGAATGGAAATAATTGAAAAATACCGAAATTGCCCAACCATTGATAACTAGCAGCGGAGCGAATAGCGCGATCGCCCCGATTCGCGCTATTGGAGTAAATGTTTGCCACCAGTCGAGTAGCTTACGTGTCTGCATTTTGAGCTGATTGCGGAATATAACTAAATGAAATTTTTCTTTACAGCTTATTATCTCTAACTATACGAGTCTTATTCATCCTTCTAGTTTAGGAGTTAGACTAACCCCAATGAAGAATTTTGAACCAAAAGAGAATTGGGAGTGGGGAATGGGCAATGGGGAGTGGGGAAGCAGAACAGCAGGGGAGCAGGGGAGCAGCACTTCTCTACGAGAGGCTTCGCCAACGACTACGCTCAGTGACCGGGGAGCGGGGGAGCAGGGGGAGAATAATAATGCCCCATCCCCAATGCCCAAAACACAGTTGCTTTTACATTTAGTTCCGATCGTCGGCTTTTTTCCATCCTTGTGGACGCTCTATCGGGGCCAGGGTAGTCGGGAACAACTTGCTATTAGTCGTCTGTCTATTACTTTGGCAATTACTTGGTTGTTGAGTTATCTATTATTAGCTACCGGAGCAGCAACTTCAGATTTTTTTCCGCTACGTCTATTTATCCTCAATAGCTTTCTCACATCAGGTTACTTTTTAGTAAGTATTTGGTTGATTTTGCGCCTAATGCAGGGCAAATCTAGTCGTTTACCAGGGTTTAGTAATTTAGCTGAACGAGTGCTTGGCAAGTATTTATCTTAATTTTTTATGGTGACAAATTGTCGGTGTTTTTACTGATTTTTGGAAAATTTCTGGCTGATTTCTCTATATATCTAGTCAAATCCAGTTTATTATTGCCATACTTCAGTAAAACATCTCCAGGTTGTCCCAAAAAAAGAATAAATGCTGCTATAAGTGTTGTGGTTGACACTACATTAAAAAAGTTAGCACCGATAATTAAGAGTTAGCTATTATGGGTTGATTTGTTTGGGTGTTTTTAATCTGCAAAATTACTGAATTTGATTAGTGAGTAAGTGTGAGGAAGTCTGTGACCATTCAAAGAAGTTCGGCGGAAGAAAACCAGTCGGGAAAAGCCTCAAAGTCCAATAAAAAAATTCCCCAAAACTCGACATCAGGACGGTGGCTGTGGTTTTGGGTAGGTATGGGTGGTATTGCGATGGTATCTGCAACTGCGGGGGCGCTTTTAGCAGTGTCTTTGACCAGTACGCCTTTGCAACAAGCGCAGCTAACTCCAAAGGATGAGGCGGCCTTTGATAGCGATCGCATTTCTGGAGGTGTGCTGCGATTTTCAGAATTAACTCGTCCAGTGAATCTTTTGGTAATGGGAATGAGCGTACTTCCCCCAGATGTCCAAAACCCTCCTGAAGATACCAAAAACCTCAAATACCTACCCCAAGTCAACTCCTTTGATGGTCTTTCTGATGTGATGCTCTTGGTCAAATTTGATCCAGAGACGAAAAAAATAAATATGCTCTCCATTCCCAGAGATACCCGCACGGAAATAGAGGGGTATGGAGTGAAAAAAATTAACTCCGCCAACGTTGAAGGTGGCCCAGCTTTGACTGCCAGAACTGTTAGTAATCTCTTAGGAGGAGCGGGAATTGATCGCTATGTCCGAATTAACGTTTTGGGAGTTGGCAAGCTGATTGATGCTTTGGGTGGCGTAACTGTCTACGTTCCTAAAGATATGAAATATCAAGATGATTCTCAGCATTTGTACATCAATTTGAAGGCTGGTAAGCAGCATCTCAATGGCGACCAAACATTGCAATTACTGCGTTTTCGCCATGACGAACTCGGTGATATTGGTCGGATTCAGCGCCAGCAAATGGTCATGCGTGCTTTGATGGATCAAACACTCAACCCAGCAACTGTTGCTCAATTACCTAAAGTTCTTGATGTTGTGAAAGACCATATTGATACTAACTTGACTGTTGAAGAGTTAGTGGCGCTAATGGGTTTTGGGGTGCGGACAAATCGCTCTAATATGCAAATGTTAATGCTGCCAGGTCGCTTTAGCGAGAAGAATGAGTATGATGCTAGCTATTGGTTGCCAAACAAAAATGGGATTGCGAAACTGATGGCTCAACACTTTGGCTTGGAGTCAGAACAGGAACAGCTGGCAACTACAACTAACCCCCGCTCTTTGCGTGTAGCAATTCAAGATAGTACAGGTGGCGATCGCTCTGAACTGCAACCGTTAATTAGAGCCTTGGAAAAATCTGGATATCGCAACATCTATGTTGCCAAGGCATGGGGTGAACCCCTAGATGTAACTCATATTGTCGCCCAACAGGGAGATGGTGACAGTGCCGAATCAATTCGCAGCACTTTGGGATTTGGTGAAGTGCGCGTGGAAAGCACTGGCAACCTTGGCTCAGATATCAGTATCCAAGTAGGTAAAGATTGGTTGGAACAAAAATCTATTTTGGAGAAGTCGTTGACACCCTAAAGGATATATCTGCTGACACTGAATTTACTATCTGGCTCAGTTCTTGGAGTTTAGCTACTACTACACCATTGGTTAATAATTCTTCTGCTTTCGCTAAACCCTCTACCATATCTGAACAAATACCACTCCGCCATAAATAAAATCCGCCATTCCACAGGGCTGTTTGCATCAATTCACCTGGTTTACCTGCCAAAACCTCTTGAATATCTGCCACCAGTTCTTCAGTAGTTCCAAGGGGTACGTTCTTGGTAGTAAAGCCGTAATCACGCGGTACGAGGTGCAATCGTTCTACCTCTTGGGGTGCTACGGATGAAGATAAGCTGATGATTGCAGTGCGATCGCGCGGTAAGTCGCAACTACCTTCCAATCCTTTGACTAATGTAAATTTTGTCACTCCCCGCAGTCCTAGAGCGATCTGAAACATCCCTTCTGTTGGCGGATGGACAAACCCAGCAATTACGTGAGCATCGCCAGCATAAGGACACCAGATTAGCTCCATTGTCGCCAACGGTGGACGTTTGCCAAGTTGGTCACGGTACTCCCAAATACTTGTAGTTAAGGGAAAATGCTGAGGTAGATAAATAAAGCCGATTCCCGTTTGCTCAAACACTTGCTGAGTTTTTGCTAGGGGTAAGTTAGTCCAATCGACTCCTAAACCCTGCCAAATATCTATCAGCGGTAAGCCGTACTTTGTTGGTAAGCGATCGCCACCATGCATTACCACTGGTTGTCCCACTGCGGCGAGTAGTAAAGCTGTTACGGGACTAATTGGTGCTGTGCGTGTTCTACCATCATAAGGGATGCCAAGAGCGATCGCTGGTCGCCCAGAGGCTATGGGTTGCAATTTTGGCCCCAGTTCCTCATAAGCATCCAACATTCCGGCTAACTCTTCCCCCGTGGGACGCTTGATTCGATGAGCAATCAAAAACGCCCCAATTTGGGCTGGTGTCGCTTCACCCAGCAGCATCATTTTAGTAGCGGTGGCTGCTTGGGTGCGAGTTAAATTCTCGCCTGTGTGGTTTCCGCTGCCTACTTTTTGCAGAATTCCCGAAATACATTGCTCATTTTTCCTTTGTCCTCTGTCCACCGTCATGTGTCCATTGTCCTTTGTCTTTCGTGATCAGCGAAAATGGCTAATGACCGAATATTGGATTTTGGATTTAATAAAGAAATGCGAGTTCGACTAACTAAAAATAGCAGGATATTGAGCAGGTAAGTCTTGGGGGTAGATGTAGATAGATATCAAGAAATGGTTGTTAAAGCAAATAAGTATACGCAGTCAATCAATTTACGATGTTTGGATTAACCTCTCCTTATAAACAAGAGGCTTAAATATTGAAAAATTTTTGTTTTTCTTCTCCGTGAAACCAGAGGCTTGAGACCAAATATTTTAGATTTCAGATTTTCATTTAATCCAAAATCTAAAATCGCCTCGGTCAAACCCGCAATTAACTTGATAATTAAATTGAAAACATTACGATGTCTAAAGTCCGTAAAATACATTGATAATCAGGACTTACAGGCAGTTTTAGTTGGCATAAATTTCATTATCAAGCCGAAAACGCTAAGAATAATGACTTTTATTATTGCCCAGCCAAGGTTTCAAGCTGATTTACAGACGTATTTGGCATCCTATCTGCTGAAGAACAAAATTTTTATACTACTTTAGATAGATTGTGTTACATGCTTAATTACTGGTAGTTATTAAACAACAAGCGCCTGAGGGCAAGAAATCTTAGTACGTCATTCGTGTCAGCGCTGTCGCCGCCGCAAAAACCCAGGTTTTTTCTACACTTGAAAAAAAGAAATTTCTTGTCCCCAGTCCAAGTATAGTTGACGCGTCAAGACTAAAACAGTTAACACAAATCAAATCACTTTTGATCCAGGAGAGGAATCTAAATGATTATTAACGACTTGACATACTTAGAGCAAGCTGAATCCGCAGATACAAACACTGTAGTAGGCGGTGGCGACTACGGCAAAGGCAAAGACTGGGGCAAAGACAAAGACAAAGATAAAGATAAAGACAAAGACAAAGACAAAGACAAAGACAAAGACTGGGACAAGTGGGGTAAGTGGGGTAAGTGGGGTAAGTGGAGCAAGTGGGTCAAGGTCTATGTCAAATAATAGAAATTGAGTGAGTGTTGCGTAACCCAAATGGTTGTGTAACTTTCCAGCGCGCTGGAGCTTAACTTTTCTCACCATTTCGGAATCACCGCAACCTCATACTTGCAAACCTGGGTTATTCCACTTTAGCTTTTGATAATTCACAAATCTCCTGGTTGTTGAAAGTCGATACTTGGCCGCTTTCAAGAACCAGAAGATTTTTTGCAACTGCGTCACTTTGCATCTGCCAGAGAGTCAGCATGAAAGACATTGAAATTGAGATCGTTGATAATTTTGAAACGTTCCAAACGATTAGAAACCATTGGGACTCCGTATACAAAACTGATCCTGAAGCTCAATTCTTCTTGTCTTGGACTTGGCTATCTGGTGTGCTGAAATGGTGCAGCCAGTTCCGTGCAACGTGGTTTATATTAGCGGCAAAATCAACTGCCCCAACTTCAGAGTATGTGGCATTTTTTCCGCTAGAAATTGCGATCGCAGAACATCCCGAAGGCTGTCTCCAGAGTCGTCTCTCAATGATGGGAGTTGCAGATTCAGAGCATCTTGGGTTTATTTGCTTGCCAGAATATGAAGCAGCAGTCACTTCTGCCTTTGCCCAGTTCCTTCAGCAACAGCAGGAAACTTGGGCTATTTTTGAAGTCGAAAAGATTCAAACTAACATTGGGCGAATGAGTCGGTTCCTGGATCAATTCTCCACAGAAGCCTTTGAATTGGCACAACAGGAACGGTTGAGCGATTTAGTAGATCAAATCGACAATAGCATTGTTCCGTACATCGCTTTGCCAGACGACTGGGAACAGTACCTACAAACCGTCGTTAGCTCCAACACTCGGCAGAAAATCAGACGCCTATTGAGAAAAGTTGAAAGCTCCAACGACTTCCACGTGACTCAGGTCAACGCAGAGAATTTAGATGTTCATCTAGAGATCCTCTTAGGATTTTGGCAAACCAATTGGGAAGGTAGAAAAGGCGCAGACTACTGCCAAAAAATCGTAGAGAAAATCGGGTTTTTTTTGCGTCATTGCTTTGAACACCAAAGCTTATACTTACCAGTTCTCTGGCATGGAAAGCAACCGCTGGGCGCGATCGCGAACCTAATGGATTTTGATCGCAAAACGGCTCTCTTCTTCATTGCAGGTCGCGACGACACCGTGAAAGAGTTTTCTTCTGGTCTGGTTCTTCATGCTTACGGGATTAAATATGCGATTGACAATAAATTTAAAGTCTATGATTTCCTGATGGGCAACGAGGCATACAAGTTTTCGTTTGGCGCTAAAGCCCGCCAGATCAAAACTATGGCGATCCAACCCAAGGGATCGCACCAAAATCAAGTGCTAAATTTAAGAACAATTCCAGAAGCGCTCCACCATTTTATCCATTACCAACAAACTAACCGACTCGATCGAGCAGAGCAAGGCTATCGTCAAATTCTCAACGTGCAACCTCAACATCCAGACGCACTCTATCGGTTAGGAATCTTGATGCACCAGAAAGGAAATTACTCAATCGCTGAAGAGTTGTTCAGAGATGTCCTTCAGGTGCAACCTCAATATGTGAAAGCCTGGTTTAGTTTAGGCAACTTGCATCAAGCTCAAAATAAATTACCAGAAGCAGAAGCAGCATATCAGCAAGCTTTAGCACTCCCCTCCGAATCCTCAATGCTTTCATCAGCAATCCATCATAATCTTGGCTATACGTTGCAACAACAGAATCAATGGGAAGCTGCGATCGCACATTACCAAAAATCCCAAGAACTCCAGCCCAACTCCATCGAAGCAGAAGTAATTTTGGCAAATGCCCGCTATGCTCAAGGAACATTATCCCCAGAAAAGCAGCTGCATTACGCCACCCTCAACTATGAATTGGGTCGCAGACGAAAACAGGTAGGTGATTTCAAGGTTGCGATCGAATACTATCGCCAATCCATCACAATGCAGCCCACTCTAGCAGAAGCTCACTATCACCTGGGCATGACATTCCAAAAACTAGGAAACTTGGACGACGCGATCGCATATTACCAAAGCGCCCAAGCCCTGCAACCCGACTATCTTCAAGCCGAAGTGAGTTTAGCGAATGCTATTTATGCTCAGGGAAAGCTGCCCTTAGAAAAACAAGCGCATTCTGCTGCCCTCAATTATAAATTAGGCAACCACTGCAAACAGGCAGATGATTTAGAAACTGCAACGGAATACTATCGGCAATCTCTCGTCCTCAATCCAAACCAACCAGAAGTTCACTATCATCTAGGATTTGCCCTAGAAGAACAAGGAAACTTGGACGAGGCCATCGCACATTACCAAAGCGCCCAAGCCTTGCGACCCAACTACCTTGAAGCCGAGGTAGGAATCGCAACCGTCCTCTATGCACAAGACAAGCTATTGGCAGCCGATCGAGATCACTATGCTGCACTCAATTACGATTTGGGCAAGGTTCACCACCAATCAGGAGATATGAAGACTGCAATCAAATACTATCAGCGAGCGATCATACTAAAGCCAGATTTGACAGAGGTTCGCGATCGTCTACGCCAAGCACTGCAAGAAGAGGACGGTATTAAAATTAAGGTCAGTGTTGCGAAACAATAGAAGTCAAGTGCCCGATTGAA
The DNA here is from genome assembly GCF_030382115.1 of Nostoc sp. GT001. Lineage (NCBI taxonomy): Bacteria > Bacillati > Cyanobacteriota > Cyanophyceae > Nostocales > Nostocaceae > Nostoc > Nostoc sp. GT001. Next base: position 6,731,923 of record NZ_JAUDRJ010000003.1, on the reverse strand, counting down.
AATCGCTGTAATATGTATGGCACTTTATTGACTTGATTCTTAATAAACTCAGGACTCTTTCAAGTCCGTTAATTCTTCAAACCTATACATGTCAGATTTTTCAGGCTTTATCAACAGTCGAACTCACGTTAAATCATCACAAAGACGCGATAAATGCCTTCTCTACAAAGGGATTTCCAAGAAATAAATTATTCAATTTTGTGGGGTAGGCAACATGAGCGCCCCTAATCAAGGGCTATCGTGTCGCCCACCCCACAATAAATAGTTGGATATTTTTTTATTTGGAAGTCCCAAAACGACTGATTATTGTAGAGATGGCGATTCATCGCGTCTCTTTGCAAAACTACACTACATATATAGTGAAATTAACTAGATTATCTTGACCAAATCGCAGCAAATCACCGTTGAGTAGGCGATACTGCATACCGGGAGTCAGAGGATTGTTGTTCAAATAAATACCATTTGTACTCATGTCAACAATCATGTAAGAATTTTGCGACCAGTCCCAATCGACTCGCGCATGACGACGAGAGACTATTCCCTCACTGGGAATGCTGGTCAAGTCAATTTCTGGCGGCGCTATTCCTGGACTCTGACTGCGGCGACCAATATAACCTCCTTCCCCAATGAGATGAAATTCTCTGCCAGTGCTATGAATCAGCTTTAAGGCTGGCGCTCTTTGAGGCGGGGGNGTATAAACAGGTGGTGTTGGTTGATAGGGAACTCGTGGCTGATAGACTGTTGAATAATCAATGGGGGCTTGTTGAGGAGCTTGGTAGTTAGGTTGGTCTGTAGGCGGCCGCTGATACTGAACAGGTGGTTGACTAGGTTGTTGTTGAATAGGTGGAGGTTGAGTAGGTGGTTGTGGTGTAGGAGAAACTACATTACCCACAGGGGTGGAACACCAGGGACAAACCTTAGCATTGTTAGGCAGGGCGCGGTTAAAATATTCGCAACTAGGATTAGGGCACCGATTTGCAGGCATAAGAATTTATATCATCAGGCATAGGTTGTAAAGCTACAAGACCTACTTTACTAAGTAAACACTGACCCTGACGAGTAGTTAGCATCTGGGCAAATGTAGAGCCACCAGGCAAGCGGCTGCTGTCTTTAGGGTACACTACAAAAATAGGGTATCCCAAGGGGTAGCTTTGGAAAGTTGTGACATCAACATAATAATCATCATGTTGACACAAATCATCTGAGGGAGTAATTGAGCGCCGATCGCGCTTTTGAAACAGAGGTTGAATAAGGGACTTTTTACCATCTGCGATCGCTAGAGGATAGCCAGTACACTGACTCGAAGTTTTACTGATAATCCCAAAACTGATAATACCAGTAGTTCGCCCATCTAAAGTTTCACTGCGTATCAGGTTTTGGGTTTTTGTTGTATCAAGTTTAGTAACTTTCGCTGCAAATAAAGCTTCGTCTTGAGGGGCATTTTGCAGAACTATTTGTTGAAATTTACTAATTGCTTCCGGTTCGGTTGGGGCAAAAGGTTTCACTGGCAGATTTGGAAGTTTGGGATTAATCTGCTGCCAATTAGTAATTTTACCTGTGTAAATTTGACGCAATTGCTCAAGATTAATTTTCCCCCCAAGAGCATTGGCAAGATTTGAGTCTCTTTTATTAAATGCGACAAAAACAAGTAACCCATCATAGGCTATTGCTTTTTTTGCAAGTTTATCTGTAATGTTGTCTACCAAACTAGTAATGGCAAAATCTTTTTTGTTTGTTTGAACTTCTTCAAGACTTTTAATTGGATTATTTATATTTGATGACAAAACAGATTTATAGTCAAATGTTGCTGTCGCATCTGGCTTTGGTCTGGTCAATAAATCTCCTAAACGACTGTTGTCCACTAATTGCGTTAAAACAAAACTCCATGTACTATCTTTTTCTCCTGTATAAGTAAATTGTCCAGAAGGAACGTTAGGGACTTCAGAAAAATTCCGCACAAGTTTAGACCATTGGATATATTGCTTAGGATTATCTGTTTTCCTGCCCCACAGCCAATACCAAATTCCCCCACCAAGTAGTAATAAAAATAGGATCACTAGCAAAATTAAGGGCATTGGCAAAGGCTTTTTTAGTTCTTGAGAACCTGGAGAACGCACTGAACTTGAACTTTTAGCACGATCTTCTTGAGGAAGTTCTAGTAGTGCTTTCCGAGCCGCTTCTGCACTCTCAAAAGGAGTTTCCAGCCCAATTAAACGATAAATAAATTGCTTTAAATAGCTATCAGTATCCGGCCATTGTTGACGATCTCTAGGGTCGAGAGGCTGGTTAGATGAAAAATTAGTTGTCCGTCCTACCCATAAATAAAAGGCTAATAATCCTAATGATTCTAAATCTTGCTCAGGTCTAGCAGGAGCAGGTTGAGGAATTCTTGGGGGAATAAATAAGTTTTCCCAAATAGCTAAATCACAAAAGTATATAGAAAACTTTTGATTATTTTCTACTTTAATTAAAGTACTATCTAAATTGATATTGCCGTGAGTGATACCTAGTTGTGTTTGATTGGAGGGGAAACGCAGTTTTTGGGTGTGGAGAAACTGGAGAGTTTGTAAACCTTGGTTTAGTACCTCACGCACCTCAAGAGATGTCATTGCTCCCTTTTCTATGAGATACTTACCTAAAGTTTGAGATGATTCGATTCCTTGAGTAATAAGATAACAGCGTTCTCCTTTTTCATCTGCGATCGCTTCTTTCGTTTCTACCAGACGGAAGTTTTGAATTCGACTATCGGCTAAACTTACTCCACCCACCCGTTTAAAAGTCTCTTTCCGCTTTTGAGTCTCACTTTCATTAAAAGAACGATTGGGGAGCAGATATTCTTTGATGATTACAGGTTGTTTGTCTTTAAGTTGAACACCTGAGTATAAACGGCCTAAACCCCGCACACCAACAAAACTAGTTATTTGATAAGTTCCCTGACTTCCTTTAATCTCAGCCTCCTGTGGTAAAGTTGCTGGAAAACCACATTCCAAGCAAAACTTAGCACCCTTGATTTGCTGCGCCGTTTGGAAGGGGCGATCGCAACTTAAGGGAGAATTGTACGAGCAGGGGTATTCTTGATAAAAAGATTCAAATGAAGCCATATCCAAAAAGTTTCGTAAATTGCGCCGACTACTTCCGTCGCGCTCAAGCATGAACTAATCCTAACTTGAGGGCAGTCACAATCGCTTGAGTCCGGCTAGTAACCTTCAATTTTTCAAAAATACTGGTGAGATGCGCCTTAACAGTAGCAACTGTTACATACAAATGTTTAGCGATTTCTTCATTAGAAGCACCTTGAGTTAACCAATATAAAACCTCTTGCTCTCTTTCAGTTAAATGCACCTCATGACAAGCTTTTACACAAGAATCTGAATAAGCTTGAAAAAACCGGAAAAATCGACTAGCAACTTCTGAAGGTAGATAAATTTCTGACCTAGTTACAGTATCAATAGCTTCACACAATTGGGTTGCTACACGATTTTTAAACACATAACCTGCGGCTCCCCCCTGCATCGCTCTAAAAATCCAGTCGTCTTCTTGATGAGCCGACAATACTAAAACTTTGCCAGTGTAAGCAGCTTCTTTAAGACGTGCCAAAACTGTAATTCCATCACATCCTTTCAATTGCATATCCAGCAAAATTAAATCTGGACACTTCTGGGTTGTAAACTTTAAAACCTGCTCAACAGAATCTGCATCACCAATAACTTCTACAGGTAACGCAGAATTAATACTATAAAAATTTAGGAGAGTACGTAATCCTTGACGAAAGCGTTCTTCGTCATCTACGAGTAAAACTGACAGTTTATTACTATTATTAATCATATTTTTATGAGGAATTATGAATTAATTCACGCTCCTTGAACGAGGTAAAATAATCGAGAATTGTGCCCCACTTTCTGATAAAACTTGTGCCCAGATACTTCCTTGATGATCCAAAATAATTTTTTTAGCAATAGTTAAACCCAGTCCTGTGCCTCCTTTGCGTCGAGAATAAAATGGGGTAAATATTTTTTGTAAGTCTTCTTGAGACAATCCTGGCCCTTGATCGGAGATTTTAATTAATACTTCATCTTGAAAAATTTGCCAACTACAGCTAATAGTTCCTGAATTAGGGCTGAAATGAACAGCATTACTGAGGATATTATCAAAAACTTGTTTCATTTGTAATTTGTCTATTTTCAGTATTGTCGATGTGTCGGGAATCAATATTTTCAGTTTTTTCTGACTAATTAGAGGTTGTAAATTTGTGATACTTTCACCCACTAAACTTCTTAAATCTTGATGTGTTACCCTTAATTTTGTACTTTGACCGCAATCAATTAGTTCATTTAAATTAGTATCTAAATCTTGTATACTTTCGCCGATGATTGTTGCTTGCTCTTGCCAAGGGCTATTTTCTAAACCTAAGCTGAGATTATGTGCATACAATCCGATGAGTCCTAGAGAGTTACGTAATTGATGACCGACTCGATGTAAGATATCTTCTAGGAGTTGAATTTCAGTTTTTTGTCTGCCATAGTCCAAGGAAATATCTACATACTTACTCAGCAGCATCGCAGAGCGTTTTACATATAGTTGTAAACTCGCCGAGAGAGGTTCATGAGTAATGATTTGAATATATTCAGTTTTCTGATTTCTATAGGATATGGGGCAAATGTAAGAAATAGATGAAAAGTCCTTAAGCTTAAATTCCTGTAAAGTCAAAACAGGCGGAAAATCTGTAAGCCATGCTTCCGAATGCAAATAAGCTAAAGTTTTTTGAGAAAAAGGAGCTTGATCTTGACTATAATTTATAACTTCTTGATTAGTTCTCAATAATGGATTGTGATAGACAATCCGAGCAAATAAAATTGGATATTGACTAGTTAATTGCTCAGACTCAAGCTGACAAAAGCCTTGGATGTCTGAGGGACTCAAATAATTAGAGCCATTGTCTAGTTTTTGGACAGAAAAGCCTAGTGTCATAGTTTCACTCGCTTTTTGCAACCAAATGTTTTTACTTTTCTGCTGACCAGTATAAAATTATGCAGTCTCAGTAATGTTTATTTTTTTGTTAAGTTATCTTTTGGGATAATTCATCCAAATAATTATTAAGGTTTGTATTCACACGTATATCAAGCTAACTTTGCTGTGTAAAGAAGTTTGTAGTAAAGACTTTAGTCCTGATGTTAAGCACTGAAATGCTTACTACGTACCCAAGCTTTCGTTAGCTTAATGGACTACTTGGGCGGGCTTTTCAGCCATTAGTGTCGAGTTAAGATGAAATCACTAGGGTCAACTAGTATAGCTGGAGACTGGATGAAAAGTCTTTTTATCTTTAGGTTTTATCCTCCTCAAATTAAAATTGAACAAAAATAATAAACGGCTGCCCGAATTCAATAAACGGCTGCCCAAATTCAATAAACAACACCTTGAATTCGATAAACGACTGCCCGAATTCAATAAACGGCTGCCCAAATTCAATAAACAACACCTCGAATTCGATAAACGACTGCCCGAATTTAATAAACGACACCCCGAATTCGATGAACTTACCTTTAACATTTGGGCTTCTGCCTTAATTAACTTGACACCAATGCTTTTCAGCCCACTCCACATAAAAAAATGTAGTGTGTCTAATTAAGAACTGCTCTAGATTAATCTACAAACTGAATTTGCTGCTTTACGGATTCTTGACCCGATACCCCATTTAAAAAATATCGACAAAAGTCTAATTAACTTTAGAAGCCCGATACATATACTGTAGAGGCATCTGGATTAGCTACCAGCAGCACACCTTCATGCTTATCTTCGTTCTTCAAACTTTAGCCGAAATTCTCGCTGGAGGAACCTCACTTACCAGTACAGAGCAAATTGACTTTAGCCATCCTGGTAATCGGAGGGAAGAGGGAGCAGGCCCGACTCTCAATTTATATATTTTTGATATACGTGAGAGTAAGCAGGTACAACATTCTGGTAGGCAAGTAGAACGCAAGCTAACACGCGCTTTACAACCTGCCACTGTAAATTGGGCACCAGCTTGGTTTGATGTTTCGCTGCTATTAACAGCCTGGGATAGAACAGCTTTAGGTGAGCATCACTTTATTAGTGAGGCGTTGACTGTGCTGTTGCGCCATCGCACCTTGGAAGAGGAGTTTTTGGTTCCTGAATTACGCGGCTATGGTAATTTGAACATGACAGTTGCCCTAGAGCCGCCAATTGAGATTGGCTCTTTATGGAGCGCTCTCAGTGTGCCATTGCGTTCAGCCTTATATTTGACAGTTACAATACCCTTCGAGCCACAACCGACTCCTGTGCCTTTGGTTTGGGAGCGAATTTTCAATTTGCGAAATCAATTGTCTCGCGATAGTGACAGTTTAGTATTAACCAGACGAGTTGCGATCGCAGGTATTGTCAAAAGTGCGGTGACAAATCTGCCGTTGGTAGCGACAGAAGTAGCTGTGAGGGGAACTGAAAAATCCATATTAACTACTAAAGAAGGGCTGTTCTTCTTTGAAGACCTTCATTTAGGTAATTATGTTTTGACTCTGAATCATCCTGGCTATTTACCCCAAAACGTCAATGCATTGGTAGATAACCAAAGTAATACTTTCAAAGAAATATTTCTAACTCCTGAATAATTAGATTTTTACTGACTTGGAGAGACTTTCATGGCTAGACTTGATTACTTTGCTCCTGGTGTCTACATTGAAGAAATTGACCGGGGTAGCCGACCAATTGAAGGTGTTAGCACGGCGGTTGGTGGATTTGTCGGCTTTACAGAAGATGTTCGGGGTGGGGCTGAATTATATAAGCCTGTGCTAATAACCAATTGGACGCAATATCTTAATCATTTTGCCCGTCCCAATTCTGATGGGTTCACCGACTTCAACGCCTATTTACCATTTTCAGTCTACGGCTACTTTATGAATGGTGGCGGTCGCTGTTGGGTAACAAGCATTGGAACTCAGTTACCAGGCGCACCTAGACCTGCGACTCCAGAACCGGCTACCCTCAGAATCAACTCTAGAGGTAATCGTCCAGCCCTCCGTTTTACTTTGCGTCCTGAGCAAGCATCAGGTGGATTAGTAAATATTGTAATTATTGATGGTTCGCCCCGCGCCTTACCCGAAGGTACTGAAGGAGAAGCGCCTCCAAATACAGGCGAATATTTCACCATCCAAATTCGTCGGGGAGATGAACTTCTAGAGGAATACGAGAACTTGACAATGAACCGCGAACCTGCTGGCCAGGTAGCAACTTATGCGCTGGCGGCATTGAGAAATTCGATGTATGTCACCGTAGAAGACATCACTCAAAGTGGACAGCCTTTAGCTCGTCGTCCCGTGAATGGTCAATATGAACTAGCGCCACCCATTGTTGCCGCCACACCGGATAGATTTTCGCAAAATTTAGAAGGGGTTCGAGACGATCGCACCGGGGTACGCGGTATCTTTGAAGTTGATGAAATCACAATGCTGGCTTGTCCTGATGTGATGCGGGCTTATCAAGAGCAAGTACTGAATTTAGATCAAGTCCACGGTATCATCGAACTGATGATTAGTATGTGCGAGGGTTCTGCCAGTGGCGATATTCCCAATCCGCCCAACCGCATGGTTGTATTGGATTCGCCACCGGAAGCCGTCAAACCGCAACAAGTAGTGGAATGGTTGAACAGATTTAACCGTCGTTCGATGTTTGCGGCCCTTTATTATCCTTGGATTAAAGTACCTAATCCACGCGATCGCGGTAATCCAATTTTAGTACCTCCTTGTGGCCATGTGATGGGTGTTTGGGCACGCACCGACGAAACCAGAGGAGTTTACAAAGCCCCAGCCAATGAAGTTCCCAGAGGCGTAATTGGTTTGGGCTATGACACAAACTTCCGCGAACAAGAACTATTAAACCCCTTGGGGATAAATTGTATTCGCAGCTTCCCCAATCGAGGTATCCGCATTTGGGGCGCACGCACTCTAGTTGAGCCAGATAAAACAGAGTGGCGTTACATCAGTGTGCGTAGATTAATTAGCTATATCGAGAAATCCCTAGAATTAGGGACTCAGTGGGTAGTTTTTGAACCGAACGACCAAGATTTATGGGCGCGTGTAACCCGCACCGTCAGTAACTTCTTAGAGCGCATTTGGCGTGAAGGTGCTTTATTTGGGGCATCTCCAGCACAAGCATTTTATGTTAAGTGCGACGAAGAATTGAACCCACCAGAAACCAGAATTTTAGGACGTTTATATATTGAAGTCGGTGTTTGTCCCGTCAGACCGGCTGAGTTTGTTGTTTTCCGCATCAGCCAATGGAATGGCATTGAAGATAGCGAATAGGGCATTGGGAATAGGGCATTGAGGAGAGAATTCTTATAATTCCTAACTCCTAACTCCCCATTTCAAAATTAACTACACACAAAGGAGTCTAAAAGTATGGCAGGCGAATTTTTAACCTCTTGTAAATTTTACTTCGAGGCTGACGGAATTACTGATAAATTCATCAAAGAAATTAGCGGACTAGGCGTTGAAAATACCCCAGCACAAGAAGTCCACGGTTCATCTAAAGGCGCTAAACTAATGCGTCAAGCTACACCAACTGTTGTTAAATTTACCAACATCACAGTAAAAGTCATCGCCACTGATGATATCGACCTTTATAAATGGTATCAAGACTGTAACGAAGACATGGGCGACCCTCGGAAGTGGTCACAGAATCGTAAGACTGGTTCAGTGGTTGCTTACGACCAACAAGGCTCAGAAAAAGCACGGTGGAACATTGTTAATTGTTATCCCTGTAAATACACCGGGCCGACCTTAACTGCCTCTGGTGGTGATATGGCGAATGAAACAGTTGAATTGGTTCACGAAGGAATTAAACGAATCAAATAATGGTAATTACGTAAAGCCTGCGGCATAGCTTTGCTTAGAACGTAGCAGTAGCGAGTCGCAAGCTTCATTACGAATTACGAATTACGAACTTGTATTGAGCGTCTTGCCCTGAGCGTATCGCTAAAGCGAAAGCTCCGCTAACGCGCAGCGTCTCCGTTAGGAGAAGCCGTTGGCGTGGTCACTGAGCCTGTCCTGAGCGTAGCCGAAGGGCGTAGTCGAAGTGCAGCCTCTCGTAGAGAAGGGAGCCGAAATATTACGAATTATTTAACAGTGGTACAATCCGCAAGCCGAATTCCAGAAGTTCTGACAGCCCATCGGTTCTATTTAGAACTGACGTTAGAAGGTCAAAACGATGCCAATTGTTTCTTTTTGGAGTGTCAAGGCTTCAAAAGAACCCAAGAGGTTATTGAAATTACTGAAGTTACTTCTCAAACCTGGGGTACAAAAGGGCAATCAAAAGGTCAGGTGGTGAGAACTAAGCTTCCTAGCAATCCCAAGAGTGGTAATCTCATTCTGCGTAGAGGTACCACCAATTCTATGGATTTTTGGAAGTGGTTTGAAAAAGTCCAGCAGGGTAATTGGTCACAGCAACGTAGACTTGTTGCTTTGTCTATTTATAATCAGGCAAATCAAGAAGTGGCTAGATTTGAATTAGCCGAGTGCATGGCCTGCAAGTTACAAGATTGCTGATGTCAACGCCCGCAGCCATGACATCGAAATTGAGGAGGTGGAGGTTGCTTTTGAGGAATTTAAACGCGTGAAATAATTAGGAGAATTATGTTTCCCACAGAGTTTGAATTTACATTGCCAAAGGGGTATCTAGACTCTGAAGGCAACCTCCACCGCAAAGGTGTAATGCGGTTATCAACAGCGATAGACGAGATTGCACCCTTGCGTGACCCACGCGTTAAAGCGAATCCCGTTTATGCCACAATTATTATCTTGTCACGAGTGATTACCCACTTGGGTGCTTTATCAGAAGTTACTCCGGCAATCGTGGAAAACTTTTTTTCCCAAGATTTAAATTACCTCCAAGATTTTTACCGTCGAATCAATGGCTTGGAAGGCGAAACTTCCATACCGGAAGATACAGTAAATTCTCCCGAAGCACTTCTTCATAATTGAATTGGGGAGTGCTGAGTCCTGAGTGCTGAGTCCTGAATGCTGAGTGCTGAGGTTAAAGTTCCGAGTTCAAAGGCTCAACTTCCGAGTTCAAAGGCTCAACGTTCAATCAAAAAGGCTCAACTTCCGAGTTTTAAGCTTGAAACAATAATATTTCTTCCTAACTCCTAACTCCTAACTCCTAACTCTTAACTCCTAACTCCTAACTCAGCACTCAGCACTCCCCAATAACCTATGCGCCGTAAAAAGGATACTCTCTGCACAGAATTTGCTTTCACTCTTCCTAGAGGATTGAGTGATGGCGAACAACGAGTACATCGTCATGGGGTGATGCGTTTAGCCACCGCCAAAGATGAAATTTTGGTGCAACAAGAACGCAAAGTTCAAGAAAATCCGGCTTACGGTGTCTTGGTAATGCTTGCAAGGGTTATCACTCGCTTGGGCAGTTTCAATTCTGTTAGTCCTGATTTACTTGAAGGACTTCTCCTACATGACATTGCCTATCTCCGAGAATTTTACAATCGAATCAATCAGCAAGGCAATGTACACATTCCGACACAATGTCCCCACTGCAATACTCAATTTTCAGTGGAGCTAGAACTAGCGGGGGAGTCGTAAGCTACCCCTCTGATACTTTATATGAGGAGGTAGCTTTTATTGCTTATCATTTCCACTGGTCACAAGATGATATTTTAAATTTAGAACACACTACCCGTCAGCGCTGGGTGGCAGAAATCAATAAAATTAACCAAAAATTAATATGAAAGTTAAAGTTAGCTACTCACCAAATTTAAGTGAAGTCAATGAAGTTGACCTTACCACAGAAACTCCAACAAGAGGAGAATGGATAATAGGTCGTTCTCCTGATTCTGATTTACTCTTAGACAGCCCTGATATCAGTCGGGTACATGCTAAGTTTTTTGTTAAAAATGGAAATTACTACTTTTCTGACCTTGGCAGTAGAAATGGCTCAATAGTTAATGGGAAACAGGCTGAAAAAGATCGACCATATTCTTTGAGTGATGGAGATATTATTCGGATTGCAGATTATGTTTTGATTTTGGAAGCAGTTGCTCCCGTTTATGAGCAACCAGAGACAGTCTTTAGAATTATAGATCCTTCACTGTTTTCTCGGCCGCGATCGCCTGAAAATATCAGCACTCCCAATGTCGTTAATCCAGGGCCTATTAGCCAAGAAATAGAAACACCTTCCCCAGAAATTAGCGAAATCTCCGAAGTTGTTTCTACTCCAAGTGATGATGTCATCCCAGTTGTGGAGATAATCGCCCCTGAAAACATCATTCAGCCAGCAGAAGCAGTTAGCGAAGTTCCCCATGATGTGCGTAATGAAATTGTGGATTTGCGGACATTAGTTGCAGCAGATAGTGAAGAAGTAGAAATTCCAGAAGTCAGCGAAGCCTCAGAAGTTTCTTTGCCTGAGCCTGATGACGCCATCGCTGCACCTGAAAACATCATTGAAACTCCCGAAAATGAAAGTGTCCTTCCAGAAGCTAACCACGATGAGGCTGTAGACTTTAAAGCAGCACGGGTGACAGAATCGACTTTCGTACAACAGCGTGATATAAGTGCTAGTCCAGAAACTAATTACGACGAGAATGCAGAGTTAGAGGCAGCACTAGAAGCAGAAGTTACCTTCGTACAACCACGTGATATTTTCAACGAAGTTCCTGTACAAAGTGCTATTCCAGAAACTACCTACGATGAGAATGCAGAGTTGGAGGCAGCACTAGCAGCAGAAGTTACCTCCGTACAGCCACGCGATATTTTCCACCAAATATCTGAGTCAGAAAGTGACATTCCCGAAACTACTCACGATGAAGTAGTGAATTTGGATATGCCAGTTGCAGAAGAAGTCAGTGAAGTTGTTGAAAACGCAGAAATTCAGCCGCCAGAAGCATTGAGCCAAGCAACACGGGATATAGATGAGGCGATAGATTGGGATGCGTCAGTTACAGCAGCAGATAGTGTAGATGTTGACGAAGTAGAACCTACTTCTGCGGTGGATGAAACAATAAACGAAGTTTCTGAAGCATCAACTGCACCTGATGATGCCGTTGCGGAAGTTTTAAGCAATCAATACATTGATTTGAGTAATGCAAGTACTGAAGAAGTTAGTCTATACGTTGATGGCGTTGCTGCACAAATAAGTGAAATTTCTGACTCAGCTGATATTCCATCTTTGGAAACAACAGAAAGTGGAGCTACTGAGAGCATCAGTCAAACTATTGAAGAATTACCTGAAGTAGAAGAAGCTCGTTTTGATGAAACTCCAGAAGAAACAAATGTTAGTGAGTCTCCTCAAGCAATCATTGAAAGAAATATAGTACTGATTGCTCATGAAAGCAAGAAATCAGAACTTGTTGAATTGGTTTCTGAGCATCAAGAATTTTTCTCGCAGAGTTTTACTATTACTTGGCCATCTGTTAGTGAAATTTTACATCAACAGGCAGGGATAACGATTAGTCAACAAACCCCCGCACCAACTTCTGGAGGATATCAAACAATTGCTTCATTGGTTGGAGCCGGAGAAATTGTAGCAGTTATTTTCTTGCGAGATTTGCTGCAACCTCAGCCAGGTCAAGCAAATGAAGAAGCACTGTTAAGATTATGCACTATTAATCAAGTTTTATTGGCTACTAACTTGTCAACAGCAGAGGCGATTGTGCATTATCTGAAACAGATATAACAATTCTAAATGAGTTATGAACAAAAATATCCCCGATTTCTTCAAGAAGTCGGGGATTTGAGCATTTTGGTGTTTAAAAGTAAAATATGATTACTATATTTTTTGAAAAGTTGCAAATTGCGTAGAATAATTTCAATATTAAAAATTAATCTCAAAATATACGTATATTTTAAAGTAAAACCTATTTAAAAAAATGGTTGTAACTTTTAAAAGTTTATTTAGACAGCCAGTTATTCTTTCAAGTGCGATCGCTACAATTTTACTAGTAGGAATTCAAAAACTAGGGGTTTTCGAGCCTCTAGAAATGAAGGTCTACGACCAAATGATGCAATTACGTGCCGACCCAGGCCCAGACACTCGTTTGTTGATTGTTGCGTTAAGTGAAAAAGATATCCAAAAATGGAATTGGCCCCTGTCTAGTGAACTTCTAGACCGACTATTAGGAAAACTTGAAGAATATCAACCGCGAGTCATTGGTTTAGATATTTTTCGTGACTTACCAGTGCCGCCTGGTCATGACAAGCTACTGCAACGCCTCCAACAGAGTGATATCATCATTCCTATTTGCAAACATTCGGGTTCTAACAATCCGGGAATAGCACCCCCAAAGGGCGTTGAAGCAGAGCGAGTGGGATTTAATGATGTCGTAGAAGATACTGACGCTACAATTCGCCGCAACCTCTTATTAGTAAGTGCAGAAGAATCCGATTCTTGTCAAAGTACTTATTCTTTTAGCTTACAACTAGCACTCAAATATTTAGAAGTTGGAGGCATCCAACTAGAATTTACCCCCAAAAAAGAACTACAACTACGTAATACTGTATTTAAACCCCTACAAAGTAACGCTGGCGGCTATGAAAAAGCAGATACCAATGGCTACCAAATCCTGTTTAATTACCGTTCTGGTCATCAGATTGCCCAGCAGGTAACTATTACAGAAGTACTTGCAAATCAAATTAAACCAGATTTAGTTAAAGACCGCATCGTTTTGATTGGTTCAACAGCTAATAGTTTAAATGATATTTTTAATACGCCTTTTGCTAGCGGGAAGTCAGATAATTCTGGCAAAATGGCCGGAATTGAAATTCATGCCCACAGCGTTAGTCAAATTCTCAGCGCTGTTCTGAACAAACAACCTCTACTTTGGTTTTTGCCTGAGTGGGGTGAAGTCCTTTGGATATGGGGATGGACTATAGTTGGTGGGTTGCTGGTATGGTGGATTCAACATCCGCTAGGCTTAGGATTGGCAGCAGCAACAGCCCTTGCAGTGTTATTTGGAGCCAATTTTGTCATTTTTACCCAAGCTGGATGGTTTCCAGTCATACCTCCGGCGTTGGGGTTAGTATTTACCGTCGGCAGTGTCCTTGCCTATAGTGCTTATCAAACCAAGCAAGAGCAAAAAGAAATTACCCAACGGGTTCAAGAACACCAACAATTAATTCTAGAATTGCAAGGTCTTTTACGGCAGCGTGGCAACGCCTCAAATGAAGCGCCAACGGTAATTGTTGATTCCATTGGGCAAGAAATTGCAGTAGGAACGCTACTAAACAACCGCTACAAAATTACTCAACCCTTGGGTTCTGGAGGATTTAGCAATACTTATTTGGCTGACGATATCCAGCGTCCTGGTAATCCGCAGTGTGTGGTTAAACAGTTGCGACCTCCTCGCCAAGATGCAGAATATTTAAATGTTGTCAGACGCCTATTCGACGCGGAAGCAGAAATTTTAGAAACTTTGGGTAAGCACCCACAAATTCCCCAACTGCTAGCTTTCTTTGAAGAAAATCGGCAATTTTCCCTAGTGCAAGAATTTGTTCGAGGACACGCTATGGATAAAGAGCTAACTGCTGGGAAGCGACTAAAACAAGCTGAAGTTTTGGAGATGCTCAAAGAAGTTTTAAACGTCCTTGTTTTTGTTCACAGCTATGGTGTAATCCATCGAGATATCAAACCTAGTAACTTAATTAGGCGAGAATCAGATGGGCACATTGTTTTAATTGACTTTGGCGCTGTTAAGCAGATTCAACCCCAGCAGCAAGAAGCTCAAACTATTTCAATTGGCACTCCTAGTTATGCACCTTCGGAACAAATGAGTGGGTTGCCAAAACTCAACAGCGATATTTATGCGTTGGGAATTATGGGAATACAAGGTTTAACAGGGGTAGAACCCAGAGAGTTTCGTAGAGACACAAATACTGGTGAAATAATTATCCAAAGTGTAGCTGATGCTAATCAACAAATTTGGCAACATTGGCGCGAATTCACTGAGGCTACAGACGAGTTAGTGATGATTTTAAATAAAATGGTACATTTCGACTTCACTCAACGATATCAGTCAGCCGCAGAGGTGCTTAAAAATCTCGAAAATGTTTAGTAAAAAGGTTGTATTCATTCTGAACATCGATTACTAATAAGGCTCGTTTCATATTGATTATTCTCCCTAAGTGCTAGTGTTAAAATGGACACTAAAAAGCGCTCTCCGTAAAAGGAGAGCGCTTTTTGATGATTTAGCGAAACTTCAGAATTAACCGTTGATAGCAGGAGCAGTAAGAGCAACAGGAGCAGAATCGCCAGCAGCCAAATCGAGAGGGAAGTTGTGAGCATTGCGCTCGTGCATTACTTCCATACCCAGGTTAGCCCGGTTGATTACATCCGCCCAAGTTGCAATCACACGACCTTCAGAGTCAATGATTGATTGGTTGAAGTTGAAACCGTTCAAGTTGAACGCCATTGTGCTTACACCCAAGGCGGTGAACCAGATGCCGATTACAGGCCATGCTGCGAGGAAGAAGTGCAGTGAACGGCTGTTGTTGAAGGAAGCGTATTGGAAGATTAACCGACCGAAGTAGCCGTGGGCTGCAACGATGTTGTAGGTTTCTTCTTCTTGACCGAATTTGTAACCGTAGTTTTGTGACTCGGTTTCGGTGGTTTCACGAACTAAGGAGGAAGTTACGAGTGAACCGTGCATTGCTGAGAACAAACTTCCGCCGAACACACCTGCTACACCTAGTTGGTGGAAGGGGTGCATCAAGATGTTGTGTTCTGCTTGGAACACGATCATGAAGTTGAAGGTTCCTGAGATACCTAAAGGCATACCATCAGAGAATGAACCTTGTCCGATGGGGTATACCAAGAATACTGCACTTGCTGCTGCTACTGGTGCTGAATATGCAATCGCAATCCAAGGACGCATTCCTAACCGGTAGGATAGTTCCCATTCACGTCCCATGTAGCAGAATACGCCTATCAGGAAGTGGAAGATTACCAATTGGTAAGGACCACCGTTGTATAACCACTCATCTAAGGATGCTGCTTCCCAAATTGGGTAGAAGTGTAAACCGATAGCGTTGGAGGAAGGTACTACTGCACCGGAAATTATGTTGTTTCCGTATATCAAGGAACCTGCTACTGGTTCGCGGATTCCATCGATGTCAACGGGAGGAGCGGCGATGAAGGCGATTACGAAGCAAGCTGTTGCGGCTAGCAAGGTTGGAATCATTACTACGCCGAACCAACCGATGTAGATCCGGTTGTTGGTGCTGGTGATCCATTCACAGAATCGATCCCATACGTTAGCGCTTGAGCGCTGTTGTAAGGTTGTTGTCATTGTTTTATGATTGCGGTTAGTTATTTATGAATCAGGCGGTAAGGTCTTTGCCTGTGAAACTACTTTACACTGCTTTACATTTTTTAATCAAGTTCTATTACTACAGTAAACCTGATACTAGTTATCAGGTTTGCTTATTTAAAAGCAAATTTTTTTAAGATGGGTAGATATAGTCCAACCCAGTCATGGCGCTTTGCAATGGTGTACTCACCTACGGGAGGCAATGTCTTCTCTAGGAGACGCTACGCGTAGCTTGCTTCTGCATAGAGGTACAATGAGCTACGCCTACGCACCCTTGGGTTCTGTTGCTCACTCATACTATGGTATACATCAATACCTTAGCCAAAATAAGAGGATGAGGAGAGAGGGCCGATGTAGTAGAGTTATTGTCTCTCACAACGACAACTCAAAAACTACAATCAGCCCATGTCCGATATCTTATCACTGCTACAATGCTTGCTACCGCAGATAAACGCTACGACGATGCGGCAATTGAACCAGATAATCCTGGCTATGTTAGCGATGAGCGGACGAGTCACGATGTTGGGAATTTCCCGTTGGGCAGGCATTGGTGGTAGTTATCGGACGATGTTGCGGTTTTTTCATACAGTAATACCTTGGGCTACATTGTTTTGGCTATTTTTCCGCAAGCATTTGTTCCGTGCGAATGAGGTATATTTGCTTGCAGGAGATGAAGTTGTAGTCAGTAAATCGGGTAAAAAGACTTATGGATTAGATAGATTCTTTTCTAGCCTAGCCAATAAACCGATATCAGGATTATCTTTCTTTGTATTATCATTAGTGAGTGTTGAACAGAGGCACTCGTTTCCGATTCAGATAGAACAGGTAATAAAGAAAGATACTCAAACAAAAAGTACCTCGACAATCGAAAAACCAAACAAAAAAGAAAAGCGTGGGCGTGGACGACCAAAAGGAAGTAAAAACAAAAATAAAAAGGAAGTGATATTAACATCTGAATTAATACTAATTCAGAAAATGATTGGTTCACTATTCAAGTTATTAGCTAACTCTATTTCCCTCACCTACTTGGTAGTAGATGGTCATTTTGGTAACAACAATGCTTTGCAGATGGCACGTCTTGTCAACTTGCAGATAATTTCCAAATTGCGCCATGATTCAGCATTATACTTCCCTTATGAAAATCCTGACTCCAGTAAGCGCTCTCGTCGTAAATACGGTGATAAGCTAGACTATCGTAATATACCTGACAAATACTTATGTAAAAGTGCTATTGAGGATGATATTCAAACTGATATTTATCAAGCCACTCTTATTCACAAAGAATTTGCCCAAGCTCTCAATGTAGTGATTTTGGTCAAAACCAATCTTAAAACTAATGCTTGCAGCCATGTAATTATTTTTTCTAGCGACCTAACTCTGTCATTTGAAAAAATTATCGACTATTACAAACTCCGTTTCCAAATCGAGTTTAATTTTAGGGATGCCAAGCAGTTTTGGGGATTGGAAGATTTTATGAACCTGAGCCAAACTGCCGTGACTAATGCTTCTAATTTAGCATTTTTTATGGTCAATTTATCCCACCATCTTCTCGCTGATTTCCAGCAACTCAATCCCGGTTCTGGCATTATTGACCTTAAGGCTTACCATCGTGGTTTTCGATATGTTCGTGAAATGTTAAAAATGCTTCCCGAAATCCCTGAGCCTATTTTATTAACCCAGATTTTTGCCAAGCTTACTTCTTTAGGACGTATTCATCCCGTTTCCACTGGCGTTGAACCCTCGTAAATTGGCAGAGGTATTGATACATAAGTAGAATTAATTTATAAATCTTAAAAATAAAGGCGATCGCTCTCCAGTTCTTTTAGATAATTAATGTACACAAAACTTACATACCTGTTGCGGATAGTATTTACAAAAAAAGCCTGGTCACTTGCATGACCAAGCTCTTAACTATTTCAATCAATCATTGCAGGTAAAGTAGTGCGTAGGCGTAGCCCGCACTTCGGCTCATTTCGGCTACGCTCAATGACCAACGCTCAGTGACCGTCGTAGACATCGCAAGCAAATCATTAGTTAGCAGATGGTTCCAAATTCACCTTGACAACTTTGTTCTTTTCTAGCTCAGTTTTAGGCAGTGTTAGATTCAAGATACCATCTTTATAATCTGCCGTAACGTCAGTATTTTTAATCCGAGCAGATAGAGGAATTACGCGTTGAAATTTACCGTAATGGAACTCACTTCTGGTAACACCTTTTTCCTCTGTTTTCGTTTCAGACTTCCGCTCACCACTAACGTAAACAGCATTTTCTGTTACTTGTACATCCAGGTCTTTAGCTTCTATTCCTGGCAGTTCTATCTTTAGATGAATCGCATCTTCAGTTTCTTGAATTTCAGCAGCAGGAACTTTGCTTAACCCTTTGTCAAACAATACAGATGGTAGTCTGGTATCTTCAAATAAACTATTGATTTGGTGTTGTAGAGTGTCAATTTCTCTCCAAGGATTCCAACGAACTAGTGTCATAGCTCTTCCTCGCATTAGTTAGTATTGTTTAATAAGTTTTGCACTTAACCTTGTGCTTACATCTTCTATATTATGCAGAGTTAAAGCTGCTGTAAATTCGGTTGTTAACACCAATTAATTGATGATTGCCGTACTAAACTAGATAAAAAAATGTTACGGGTTACTCTAATTTGTCTGTTCGGTAAACCCGAATAGACAAATTAGATTAACTAAATCAATAAACCTGCTGTTGAAGGGATAGCGCAGAAATATGATGCCTCAGTTGGTCTATGTCTACAACTGAGTAACAACGCTGCATAAATTTTTAGATAACCTCAGTTAAATATATATCTGTTCAAGTTGAATGAAACCTAGGATGCGCTCAATTAAATCACCCGAATGGGTGAGGAGCAAATCAACCGTTCAGGTGAACTGGGTGCAGGAAGTTAAGACAGATAAAAAATAAGACTCTATTACTCAAGAACACTAATTGCACTTTCCTATAACTAAGGATAATCCTATGAAACTCTCTATCTTGATTGATTCTGTACTCATTGTTACTTCTATTGCTTTATTGCCTGGAATCGGTGGCGTTCAAATAGCTACTAGCAATAGTGGCGAACCTATAGCTATCAATTCTAACAATTCATCTAACGTCAGCTATCTCAAACCCTCTCAATACCAAACAGGAAACCTGACTGCATTAAATGTGGTTAAGACTGCTGTCAACCCTAAAAAGTTACCAGCACAAGCTTTGAATGATAAAGGTTATCTAAACGCTGTCGAGTCGCATCTGACATCATACACTACCACTAATGATTTATCTTACTAAGTACAGACTTGCGGAGGTTCGTAATGGATTTATAAAATGCTGTACTATCATCTGGTTGCTTTGACAAGAAAATTCATAATTAAACAAGAAAAGCTGCTGTCTCCCCCTAATCACCATCTCATTTGCAAAAATTACTTTCACCCCTCCAACACCTTGGAGGGGTTTTTAGTTGGTGCTACGGTTGCTACTTGCTCTAGCGTCGTCCCATGCACAGTAGCACTGGAATGCTTTCTGCTCCCACAGCGGCGTGATATCATGTCCGCTTGATTGCTTATTAAACCCGAAGAACCCCACCCCGCCAAAGCTGTGCTTTGTCTCCTCTCCCCGCAGGCGGGGAGGGGGTTGGGGGTGGGGTTATTTTATTATGGGTAATTTGGCGGACATGATATGACTCATCACAACTTTTAGAAAAAAGGGACAGGTCATAAATTATTTACTGTTCTATCAAATTAACGTTGTTAAGTTACTCAGCAGGTGTAGTTTTCACCTCCAGGCTGTGTTATGTATTGTGACGCGAAACAGGAGTATAGATACGTTGCTAAAGCTTTCTCCCGAATCTCCTCTATTTATTGTATTAATCATTATTAGTTTTCTAGTAGTAACTTTGTCAACTTGGTTATCATCTAAACCATTTGTTTTAAAACCATTTGGAGTTAATGAGATTGTCCAACTACTCACATTACAATTATTTATCTCTTTATTGCTAGAGCGTTCTTTAGAAGTTTTTATAACTACTTGGCGTGGCCCATTCGTTGAACAATTAGATATTAGTATTCAGCAAGAAAAGGCTCTCATTTCTGAGAAAATAAAACTTATGGAAGGACAACAGCAACAGTTTCCTTCTTTGGAATCAAATCAAATTAGTGGACTCCCACCAGAAGGAATGAGTTTAGAACAGCAAATAATCCAAAATTTTACGCAAAATCAACAAAACTCATTAAAAATTTTCAGGCCACAAATGGATGATATAAATGAAAAAGAGCGCCAAAGAGCAGCTTATAAATCTGATACACGAACAATTGCTCTATGGACATCTCTTTTATTCGGTCTTTTAATGAGTGCAATAGGTGTTCGCTCAATTGAGCCACTTGTAGTTATTGATTTAGATAATCCCATACAAGTAATTATTTTCCGTTGTTTAGATGCACTGCTGACAGGAGGTTTAATTGCAGGAGGTAGCGAGGGAATTCATAAGCTCATAAAAGTTTTTATCGACTTTATGGAAGCTACATCTAAACAAATCAAAAATCAGGGATCGTCTTGATGAAACTTTGAATGCAGGATGATATTATCAATATTTTGATAATTATAGTAATATCTATTCTACATATAGGTAACATCTTCCCATAAATAATCTTTAATTTCTACAAAACTTTTATTGAACATATACAGATTTTGATTGTTATTATTTGTTGGCTGAGGTGAAAAGGCGATCGCATTGGTTATAGAACCGAGTTGTCATGACTTATCCTCAATCACCAATGTAGACTCAGCAGTACGCCCAAATTCTTCTGGCGCATATTGCAAGTGAACTTCTCCACCAGGCCAAGAAAATGTACCAGGAGTAACAGAACGGACTAAGTAATGGAGGCTATAAACTCCTGGTTCCAGGTGGTCGGCGTAGGCGATAATGCGATCGCGGTACACATTCTTAAACCCAAGTTCCCAGCTATCAGCTTTTGCTTGTAATGCAGCGGTAGCGGTTTGAAAACTCGCATCCACCGCCTCAAAACCTGATGGTAAAGGATCTTTAATCACCAAATGATCCACAGAACGATCGGCGATGATTTCTAAACCAATATCAAACACCTGTCCAGAGGCTAAAGTCAAGGGTTTATCGAAAGCATAAAGACCTGTTTTTTGCAAAACTTTCTCTTTATTTACTTGACTAATTTCTCGTGTTATGCGTAGTCCGTTAAATCTGCCTGGTTGATTTCCTTGCAAGCGATAATTGTAAGCAACCAGATAGTGCAAAGTGCCATTACCTGATTTTTGCAGGGTTAAATCATTACGCCCACGAGGTAATTTATTCATGGGCATATTTAGCTGTAAGCTGGGATTTTGATAGCCATTAAAGCGATTTTCTCCTAACTTATTACCAGCTAATTCCACTGTGGCAACAAAATTAGGTGGTGTGGGTTGCAGTTGACTATAATCTACCAAAGCTGTTAAGGCTTGGGCATTATTATAGTTGGTTTGCCATGTACCATCGCGTCGCAATGCTAGAAGACTTTGTAATAACTTATCTATAACTTCGGGTTTACTTTGTTTGGCAATAAATAATCGTAAAGCTTGCGCTTGCGTCGTAGTAGATGAACTCATCCATCCCCAACTGCTGGGTAAACTCACAACTGCTGTGCGGCCAGTTTCATAGATATTCTGTTGCAGCTTATTCACTAATTGCTGAGATTCATCTTGCCATTCTGGGAATTGAGATAAGTATCGCGCTAGTTTAATTTGAGTTGCTACATCAAAGCTATTGCGCTGTTCATAAATATCTGCAAGGAAAGTATTGCGTTTGTCTCCTAATTCTGCTAAGGAGATTAAAGCATTAAGTTGCAGTTGCCTTTTACAGAGTAGTTGTTTACAAAAGTCGTATTCTCCGGGGTTTGCCAGAACTTTTTGTAAATAAGCTTTCAGGCGAGATACCATTGCAGAATCGACTAAATTAGGGAACACCTGACTAGCTTTGGCCAAAGATTCACCCGTATAGGAAGAAACCCAAGGGTCGGATTTTTCTTGTCCAGGGAAAGCAGCAAAACCACCATCAGCTATTTGGAGTTTTTGTAATTTTTCAATTGCTTGACTCGCTTGTTGGCTAGGATTAAATTCTGCAAAGTTCTGACCGTATTTTTGGGTAATAGTTTGCAAATTAGCAGCAATTATTAACTGACTCGCCGCCGGTTCTGTGAATGGTAAATCATCATCTTCTAAAACTTGTTTTGCTGGTGCTTTAATTTCTGGAATCAAAGTACTCGCCAACTGAATATCTAAACCTCCCGCATCAGGGAAGGTATTTTTATCAACATTCAGGGGAATCTTCACCTGTTTTTCAGTGACACCAGATTCAACGACTTGTTCTGTAATTTCAATTGGCTTAATTTCCAAAGGTACTTCAAAAGCATCTGCGGCTGTACTATTTAGCTGAGTCGTAAAGCGAACTTTACCAACTCCCACACTATCCGCCAGCATGGGAAAACGATAAGCGTGAGTTGCGGATTCAGCTTTGATTTGTAAAGAAGTAGCTGTGGGGTTTTTCTCAGCAAACTTCACCGTACCGCTAAGTTCGCCATTAATTGAGAGATTTCCTGTATTCCCGGTGTTATTAGTTACAGATAAACCAGCAAGGATGCGATCGCCAGGACGGGCAAACTGTGGCAAGATGGCATTAGTTAGCAGTGGCTTGGTGCTGATAAACGTCGCATCGCCATTACCAAAACGCAGATTTCCATCGGTGGCGACAGCCATAACTCGCCATGTAGTTAAGTCATCCGGGAGTTTAAAAGTTATCTGTGCATTCCCATTTGCATCGGTGAGGACAGAACCGTTGTAGTAAGCTAAGGCTTGAAAATCGGTGCGAGTGCGAGTATTGGCTGCACCAGTTGAGAAACCACCGCCATAACCCCAACCTTTCGGTTTAGCTACATCTTGTGCTTGTAATATGACATCTGGGCGATTATCGCTAAAGCGCGTAGAAATTGGCTGTTCTGCATAAACTGTATCTACCA
This sequence comes from Nostoc sp. GT001, assembly GCF_030382115.1. Classification (NCBI taxonomy): domain Bacteria; kingdom Bacillati; phylum Cyanobacteriota; class Cyanophyceae; order Nostocales; family Nostocaceae; genus Nostoc; species Nostoc sp. GT001. The sequence goes on along the minus strand of NZ_JAUDRJ010000003.1, from coordinate 6,708,577 downwards.
AATCTGGCGGACGATAACCAGAAAGTTGTAACACCGCCTCGTTTACCACCATGACAGTAAACTGTCCTTTGGTGGGGTTTCCTTGATTGTCCTTCAATTCTAGTTGTACCGTTTCCTCTGCACCAGGTTCTAATGATGCTTGCACTGGTTTAACTTGCAGTTTTAAATACTTATCTTCTAAATTCACTTTAAAAGGTGTAAAACCAATCTTCACCAAGTTATCTAAACTTCCCGCTTCCACTTGGTTGATGGGTTTACCTTGTCTTACTAAGACAGCTTCAATGGCTGCATTTGGCAACATTTCTGGTGTAACTTGAAACTGAATTTGTGGTGCGCCTCCCTGAACTTTGATAATCTGCTGATAAAGGGGTTTATCTTTAATCACAGCAAAGTATAATTCTGCATCTGGATATGGAGATTGAATTAGTGCAGTAGCCGTGTCACCAGGTTTAAACTCTTTTTTATCTAATTTAACTTCTAAGACATCATCTTCCTTAGAACCCCAAAATACCGGATTTTCTCCAGTTGCCCAAATTTGTAAATCTGTGGAACTTAATTCGCCTTTGGCATCGCTAAAATTAACTCTAATCCGATATGAAGCGGATTCCGGTGCTGTTAAACTTACCGATTGTGGATTACTTGCAGATGTAATTTCTGCTTGTCCTACTGTTTTATATTCAACTTGATTTTTTGGAGTTCGGCTACCTTCCACTAACTGCGTGACACTGCTATATTTAATCTGTTGTAATTCCAGACGCACCCGTTGACCAGTGATTGGTTTTCCTGTAGGGTCAGTAACAATCACTTCAATCGGGAAAGGCTTATTAGCATCAGCGATGAAATTACTTTTTAACCCGATGAGACGATTACTGGGTAAGGCTGTAAATGTTTTGGAATTCGCTACCGACAGATTAGAAACATCTGCAACTTGCACATCCACCTGGTAAGTCATCGGATATGGTAAATCATTAGCCACATTTACAGTTTGACTACTTTTACCATTAGCATCTAGTTGGGCATTAATTTGCAATACATCAGTAGATATAGTAGGGGTTTCCTCCGGCCATAACCATTGCCTACCAAAAGTAAATCCCTCCCAACCTTTAGGAACAAAATCAGTCTGCTGGCGAGTGATAAAATATTTTACTTCTCCACCTTCTACAGGTGCGCCAAACAAATAATTGCTTGTAGCATTAATATTAACTTTCTCGTCAATGAGAGCAAATTCTTTATCTAAGTTGAGTTCGACTTTAAAATTGGGTGGTTTAAACTCAGCTACCCGAAATTCTCCAGAAATTTCTTGTCCATTTTTACCTTTAGCCTGGATTGTATAGTAGCCTAAGCGCTGAGTAGTTTTGATTGGCAGTTCCAGAGAAAAACTGCCAAATTCATTTGTGGTTTGCGTACCTAAGCTGGTTTTTTGCCCATCGGGATTTACCAAAGTTAATTGGTAGGCAGCATTTTTGTCTTGCTGAATCGCACCATTTTGTAAATAGTCTGCAAAACCAGTTAACCAAGCCTTTTCGCCTGGTTGATATAACTGTCTATCCGAGAAAATTATCCCGCGCGATTGTGGCTTTTTATCTTGCCAACCCGCATCAATACCGTAGCCATAAACACCGCTATATTCTTCAGTTCTAGCAAATGCCCAATCTTGATTTTCACGGGCAATTACTAATAACTGTGGTGATTTGCTAGAACTTTCATTCCCAGCATAACATTGCTGTAATCCTTCACGAGCAATTCTAAAAATTCCATTGTCATCAGTTTTACCTGTTGCACAAGGTAAAGGTTCGGGGCGAGATTTTGCTTGTAATTTTGATTGATAAATTTCAACGGCAGCCGCTTTAACTGGTGAACCATCTGTAAGATGATTGATGCGAATTAATCCTGACTCAGGAAACCACTGAGTAAATACGCCCAAATTTGTCAATTCAACTAAGCCATAAGTCGTAGGTTCGCGCCACAGTTCCTTCCCATTCTCCTGATATTTATTCGTGCGGGCTTGAACTCCATAAGCTAACATCCCTGTAGCAGCACTAATTTTTTCTCGCAAAGGAACGGCAATATCAACTGATTGATTTTTCTTACCCGATACCTTAAAGCTTTGCCATTCAGAAGGTTGTGGTAATAACTCACTACTATTATTAAAATAAACTAAATCTGTCGGTTGAACTACTCGATAAGCGGCTTTATATTTAGATTCTGGCAGATTTCCCGTACTAATATTTAGCTGTAAATCTTTACTTGTAGGGAAAATATTCAAATCTGATGGTACCCAGATATCTCCAGCTAAATCTCCAGTGTCATATTTAAGTGTGACGGGTTTACCCAAAGTCTGCCCAAACTTATCTTTGAGATTTTCGCCGATAGTAATTGTATAAGTCTTGGCGGGTTCTAGCGCATAAGGATTGATGCCGACAATTTTATCTTCATCATTAACTTGCAGAATTCTCGAAATTTCTTTTGGTGCGGGATTGATGGTAATGTTTTCTTTAGCTGAATCTGCTAATAAAACGTTATTAAATTCTAGCTGGGGACTGCCTTTAACAAATCTTCCAAATGTTCCGCCTGAATCTGGCTGCCCGTAAAAGTTAATTTTCTGAAATGCTAAAGGCGAATAAGTTGCTAACTTAGTGGCAAATTCTTTCTCTGTAGGTAGATTGCCATAAGCAGGACGTATGCCTGGAGAAAATACTAGCCGATAACTAGTTGCTTTTTCTAGATTTTGCTGTGGATTGAGGTTATAAATCCAATTGCGTGCTGAAGGATCAAATTTTTCTAAAGGGTCTTCTTCATTTTTTAATGGTTTTTCTTCTTTGTTTAATTCAACTTTAAAACCTGTACCTTTACTTTTACCTTCGGGAATTAGCTGTAAATGTTCTTGTACAGAAGTTAAATCCAATTCAACATTTGAAGTAAACTGTAACTTCTGTTGTAAATCAATTGGTTCGATATCAGCCTTCTCTATGGGATTGACACCGGGTAAATTAGTCAGTTTGATAGATTCAGTGTTGAAAGTCCAAGGCAAATCTTTGTCTAGGCGATGATTTTTTAAATCGGCTAAACCTGCTTTGAGAGTGACTTGAAATCTTGTCGCTATTGGCAAAGCTTTCTCAGCTTGAAAACCTACCATGCGCGGTGTTAAAAAGCGAAATTGACCGGGTAAAGGCGGCCAAAGGGCAAATTTTTGTAATATTTTTTGCTGTTCTGGACTATCAAGATTTTCAACTGGGATTAAAGCTTCTTTAAAACGGATGCGGATTTGGTTGAGGGGTTTTGCATCTGCAATGGGACTAATTTGTTCAATCCAGTCTGGTAATTTTGGTGGTGTGAGTGAGGAAACTGCTGGGAGTTGTTCTTTACTTGAGTTGATACCAAAAAAATTACACCCTGCCATCCCTAATATAAATGTAAAGAGAAGGAGAAAGTGTATTGTTCTCTTCCGGCTTGAAGAACGCCTAATTTTTTTTAAAGAACTGCCAATAACCCTAAAAAGGCGATAGGTTATTTTATGCTGGAAACGCAGTAAAACTCTGATAATCATTTTTCTAGTAATTAAAAATAAAAAATTCATGCACTATAGCAAATCAGAACTTGCATTACCTGATGGAGTCGGAAATGCCAACATTAATAAAGGATGCAAGATAACTAGTTATTTTTACACAAGCTGCGGAGGTAACGTATGTTTATTTACATAAATAACTAATCTAGTGTTATTGTTCCAAAAATAACTACAATTCTTAACTATAAAGAAGTATTTAAATTTCGCAAACATTAATTTACATCTGCTCAGTTAGTAAAAATTAATTATTAAGGATTTGAAATATTTACTGATGTAGATGTAATCGCTGCGTCAAGATTAAGGTAGGTTTTCTTGGGCAGGGATTCCCTGATGAAACTCATTTTACGATCGCTACTCAAACTTAAGCGCACTAGTAAAATTATCCTAGCTGTGCTGTTAATCTGTCTGGTGGTACGCTTACTCCCTTATTTTGCGCCCATTCGGGCCGCAGATATTGCCCAAAATCAGTTGGCAATGCAATTTAGCGATCGCAATGGTTTACCATTAGGAACATTGCTCACCCGTGACCAAGAACATACATCAGTAGTACCCCTAAATCAGGTTTCGCCCCAGTTTATTCATGCTATTTTAGCCGCCGAAGATGGCAGTTTTTATCATCATGGGGCCTTGGATATGAAAGCTGTTATCCGCGCTAGCAAAGAAGCCATTCACGCGAAACGTATTGTTTCCGGTGCTTCCACAATTACTATGCAGTTGGCGCGGATGTTACAACCCGTCCCGCGTACTCTGTCAGGTAAAATGCAAGAGATTTGGCTATCTTGGCGGTTAGTAGCAGGGATGAATAAAGATGAAATTCTCTCTGCATATATCAATCGCCTGCCAATGGGCGGGAATATATATGGTGTGGAAGCAGCCGCGCAGACTTATTTTTCCATCCCTGCTAGTGAATTGAATCTTGCTCAAGCTAGTTTGTTGGCTGCTATTCCCAATAATCCCACATATTTCAATCCTTACGAACATTGGGAACGGCTGAAGCAGCGACAAAAATACGTCCTTAATCGGATGATACAGGAAAAGTATATTAGTGGAGCGATTGCTACCCGAACACACACCGAAAAAGTTGTGTTTCAATCTCGCCAGCGGGGAATTATCGCTGCACCACACTTTTTATTTTGGTTAGCCAATCAGTTTGATAAGACGCAAACAGAACAAAATTCCCCCATCCGCACGACTATAAATCGCCCTTTGCAGCAGTTTGTCGAAGCACAGGTACAGCAGATAATTTCTTCCCTAGCCGCTAACAATGTTCATGATGCAGCTGCGTTGGTGATTGATAACCAGACTGGTGAAGTTTTGGCTTATGTCGGTTCACCTGATTACTTTAATGAAGCCAAACTGGGACGCAATGATGGAGTGCAAGCGCTACGTCAACCAGGTTCTACCCTCAAGCCTTTTGTCTATGAACTAGCTTTAGAAAAAGGTTTAATTCGCCCAAACACCATTTTGGCAGATGTACCCGCCCATTATGCAATTCCCGGCGCGAAACTTTACAGCCCCACAGATTACACCGAAAGATTTCTTGGCCCGGTGCGGGTGCGAATCGCTTTAGCAAATTCTTTAAATGTACCTGCAATAAAGGTGTTAGAAAAAGTTGGTGTGGAAACTTTTTTAGAACGACTGCATCAACTGGGATTTGAACACCTCAATCAAACTCCAGAACATTATGGTTTAGGTTTGACTCTAGGTAGTGGCGAAGTCAGTCTTTGGGAATTAGCCCGTGCTTACCTGACCATAGCACGACAAGGAGAGGCGATTCCTTTAGTAAGCACATTTTCCAATTCCCCAATTCAAAATCGTTCGACTGAGCAAAGTCAAAGTCCCAAATCTCAAATCGTTCGACTGAACGTTCGCGTAGCGTCTCGGAGAGAAGTCGAAGTCCAAAATCCGACAATATGGCAATTAATCACCAATATACTCAGTGACAGCTATGCTCGTGCAACAGCATTTGGTGTAGACTCGGTGTTAAATTTACCCTTTCCTGTTGCTGTTAAAACTGGCACTTCTTCCAATTTTCGTGATACTTGGACTGTTGGCTTCACCACAGATTATACCGTCGCTACTTGGGTAGGCAATTTTAACGGTGAACCGATGCGACAGGTTTCAGGTGTGACGGGCGCAGCACCTTTATGGAATCGAATTATGTTACATCTGCACGAACATCAAGAACCAGCAGCTTTTCCATCTCCAAAAGGTTTAGTGCAATTACCTGTTTGTGCAATTTCTGGATTACGACCCACACCAGATTGTACCTCAGTGGTGCAAGAATATTTCTATCCTGAAGATAAAAGTAATTACGAACGTGACAATCAATTCAATTTACCACCAGAGTATGATGAATGGTTAGCAAAACAACAGCAGTCAAATTTTACTTCTGCCAGGTTGAGAATTTTATCTCCGCATCATGGCGATTTATTTTTAGTTTATCCTGGTGAAGAAGCACAGCAAAAACTCGAATTTAAGCTAGCGGGAAATAAATCTACACCAGTGGAGTGGTGGTTAAATGGCGAAAAGTTAGATACAAACTCAGCTAATTCTTTATTTTGGAATTTGCGTCCTGGTAAGTGGACTTTGGAAGCGAAAAGCGGGGAAATGAGTGACAAGATAACTTTTCAGGTGGAGTTAGCTAATGTTAAACCTACGCGTCGAGGATTTTCTATTAGTAATAATTAAAATAGCAAAAATGCCTCTCTATCAATGGGTAACTATTTAACGTGTCTGCTTGATAGGAATCTCAATGATAAACTCTGTACCCTTACCAGGTAGAGAAATACACTGAATTTTTCCTTGATGTTTTTCCACTATAATCTCGTAACTAATAGATAATCCTAAACCAGTACCTTTACCTATAGGTTTAGTAGTAAAGAAAGGGTCAAATAATCTAGCTTGATCTTTTTCAGTTATTCCTAAACCATTATCTTTTATACTAATAACTACAAACTCTTCATTTTTAACTTGAGTATGAATAATAATAGAATTAAGCTGTCTTTCAATATCTCTTTTTAAACACTCTACTTCCCGTTGATGTAAAGCATCAATAGCGTTACTGAGAATATTCATAAATACTTGATTTAATCCTCCTGCATAACATTCAACAAGAGGTAAATCACCATAATCTTTGATAATTGCAATTTCCTGCTGTTTATGATTTTCTTTGAAACGATACTGTAAAATTAATAGGGTGCTATTAATTCCTTCATGAATATCAACAAATTTCATTTCTGCTTCATCAAGGCGCGAGAAGTTACGCAAAGTTAGTACAATTTCACGAATACGTTCAGTACCAACTGCCATTGATGATAAGATTTTCGGCATATCATCAACAATAAACTCTAAATCTATCTCATTAATTAAAGTAGTTATTTCTGATTTCTCACTAGAATATTGTTGCTGATACAGTTTAATTAAAGTTAGTAATTGCTGACTATATTCTCTAATATGCATCAGATTACCATAAATAAAATTAACTGGATTATTGATTTCATGAGCAACACCAGCAACTAGCTGACCTAATGAAGACATTTTTTCAGTTTGAATAAGTTGTACTTGAGTGTGTTGCAATTCTTGCAGTGTATTTTGTAGCTGAACATTTTTATGTTTTAATTTTGCCGTTCTCTCCGCAACTTGCATTTCCAATCGAGAATTTGTTTCTTCTAAAGCGGCTTGAGCAATTTTTTTAGCTTTTAAGTATTGCTGTAATAAATGCAATACTAAAAGCCATGCCGGAATCAGCATTGCTAAACTTATAATAGACTCCGAAATTGCCCATAGGATGCTTTGATAATATTCATCAACTTTCTGCTGTAATTGAAGCGATATATTAGACTTTCTTTTCATCACCCCATCAGCATAAATTTGCTTCTGAGTTTCATATTCGCGGCTAAAAAGTAGTTGTTGTGCTGTCTCTTTTTGATTTTTCTTAACTAAATCAAAAGATTGATATTCCATTGCGACTAGGCGCTGATTAGCAGCATCAATTTTCTTTGTATCCTCATTTTTATATGCTTTAGGAGCTAGTTTAATCGATTCTTTAATAGCAATATCAAGCTTAGGTTCAAATTGGCGATATCGTTGTTCCCAAATAGTGTTTCCTGTAGCAGCATTCATGCGGGCTGACATGGTTAGTACTTCATCAAAATAAGTAATTCCATCACTTAATATTTGAAGTTTAAATTCATTTTTAGTAATACTATTGAAGTTATAATATGCTTGCAAGTTTAGCCAAATTTGAGGAATGAATAAGAGCAGAGTAAGCAGTACTGTGACGGTTATTAGTTGAGAGGAAGCAAATCTCAGTTTATAAGGTAGGTGCATTTTAATACTCTTTTTTTAGATATATTTTAATTAATTTTTGTCGCCATTAATACTCTTGCATAAGTCTAGATTCATCAGTATTGATACCGAAAAAGTTTCTCAAAAATCCTATGGTTTCATTTTGGTAAATTTCAAAGTCAATTTCATTTATTTGTTTAATTTTAATCTTTCTGCCATAAACAAATCCTAATTTAAAACTCATAAAGTCTAGCCTGGAAAAATTATAAGGAACTGGATATATAAATTTAGCAAAGAATTGATAGATGAACAAATGTAGTTGATTGGTCTTTAAGTCATTACCCATTGTAAATCCTATGACAAAAGCTTCATCTTGAGAAGAAATCCCTCTATCTAAAAGTATGTGAATATAATCATGATGGAGCAGACTAATTTTTCCAGGTAATGCCATTATGCTATTAGGATTCTCTAGCAGCCAAATGACAAAAGGCATTTTCGGCTCACAATGTAACCTAAATACTAATGAATGTGCTTTTTTCAAATTCATTTGAGCGATATCTATTTGAAAAGCTTTATCTAAATTAAAAGCCATATTATGTATATTTATAATCAAACAACTAACTTATTAATATTTGTTTTTCTTATAATTTGTCTATAATTCTCAACAAAATTATTTTGATTTTTATAATTAAGTATATAAAAAATAATTTTACATAAAATTCCAGTATTATCACTGAAGCTTGTGCTAAGAGCAAAAGCATCTAAATGAAAAATCATCGACTGAGATATAGTAATCCTATTTGATTTGTGAAAATGCGCGGTTCCAGATCCCCTACTTCTTCGAGAAGTCGGGGATCTAATTCTTCACAAATGATTTAGGATTGCTATAAATTGCTGCAACTCTGCTGTGAAAAAGATGTTGCTGCAATAGCTCGATCGCGCTTTGTTGATGGACTATTTCTCACAGTCTTGAATTCGATGAATGCGTTGCTCGATACAAGTAACGAATTAGATCCCGGAAAGTGTCAAACTAAATATGAAGTTTATAGAAAAACTGCAAACTCAAACCATGACTCAGCAACCAACTGATTTAGACAATAAAGCTGTATTTGAGCAGTTGTGGGAGATTACAAAGGAACTCCGCCAAAAATTAGAGGCTCGTTTTCAGTTACATCCAGACCCTTCTGTAGAAAATTTACAGCAATACAGCAGTCTTGATGGCAACATGAAGGGTTCGCTAACCGCTTTTTCTGGGGAAGAAATTGACTGGCTAGTGCATTCGTGGTTGGGAAACCCGGAAAAATCAAACTTTGGGACTATGCGTCTCACTACTTGGTTGAAGTCCCATATTCAGGTTCCTCATTTGGCCTTCGAGTTTGGCACACTTCCAAATATTTTCTTTTATATAGATTACATTCCCCGAACTGAGCTTTTAACCGATTTGGCATCTCTAGATCGCTACTATGAGCCAGTTAATGAAACATTCTTAAAGTTACAGCAAGATTCGCGGCTCAAGGTATTTACTAGCAAAAGTGCGTATATTCGCCTATTTCAATCGCCTGTTAGCTTGTGTTACACAGGCGCACCTACTTTTGAAACTCTCGAACTAACTCGCACACTTGCACACGAAACACTTGATCGCTGGTTAACTTGGGTAGATGCAGCTGAACCTGTGCCAGAAGATGCACGAGAAACTTTAGCTGCTCGTGATTTAGCGCTCCGCCGTATCAGTGCTGAACGCGATCCAGGTAATAAATTTGCCGCACAGATATTTGGCTCCGAATTGACAGAGAAACTTGTGCGATCGCTCTGGGGTGGCGATCGCATTCTCTAAATTAGTCATTTGTCATTGGTCATTTGTCATTAGTCACTTGTGCTGAGTTTCGACTGCGCCGTAATCAAGCGACTTGTGCCGAGCGAAGTCGAGGTAAGTCGAGATTCAACTACCGCGTAGTCATTGGCGTAGCCTCTCGTAGAGAAGTATTGGTCATTTGTTATGACTCTCAATCTTCTATGTCCACTAATTTAGAATCATACTGCGCTTTAGCATCGCAAGTTACCTGTTATGCAATCAACCTTCACTTGCGATCGCCAATCACACTTTTACCCTGCTAATACTATGCTGGAAAGAGAAGTAGACCGCAAACACAGCAAACCACCATTGAGTGCTTAAGCAACTGGGGATGATTTGAATTTGGGAATGGAAATTGGGGATTAGGAAGTAATAACAAATGACAAATGACAAATGACAAAACCAATAGAAGTCCGCAATCCCCGAACTGGAAAATTTGACTACGTAATTATCCCGCAGCCTCCAAGGTTGGTGGTACAGCAATGTAAGCGGACGCGTCGGGCACAAGTTCGCTGGCAGAAATTGGGCTTAGAGGGGAGAATTGAAGCTTTACAGCAGTGGAAAGATGCGATCATATCTGGACGCGATCGCCTCACGGAAGCATTGGTAAATGATACAGGAAGATTGTCAGCCTCGGTATTAGAAATAGACTCCTTACTCTCCAGCATTGATCGCTGGTGTCGGTTAGCACCGGAATTGCTGCAAGAATCGGCAAAAAATACAGCCATTCCCTTTATTGCCTTGCAACAAACATCTGTTCCTTATCCCTTAGTTGGGGTAATTAGCCCGTGGAATTTTCCGCTGTCACTGTCTACTGTTGATACCATTCCGGCATTGTTGGCAGGTTGTGCTGTCATTGTCAAACCCAGTGAAATCACTCCCCGCTTCGTAGCACCGCTGATTACAGCACTCAATACTGTTCCCAAATTGCACGAGGTATTAACTTTTGTGGAAGGAGCAGGTGCAACCGGATCTACTTTAATTGAAAATGTAGATTTGGTATGTTTTACAGGCAGTGTCGCCACAGGGAGAAAAATTGCACAGGGAGCTGCAAAACAGTTTATTCCAGCTTTTTTGGAATTAGGAGGAAAAGATCCTGCGATCGTTTTAGAATCAGCCAATTTAGAATTAGCAACCTCAGCAATCTTGTGGGCTTCCGTCGCCAACACCGGACAGTCATGCCTCTCAATTGAGCGAATTTACGTTGCAGACTCCATATTTGAAAAGTTTTACCATCAACTAGTAGCCAAAGCACATCGCCTTGAGCTAGCCTATCCCACAGTCGAAAGTGGAGAAATTGGCCCGATCGTTGCCGAAAGACAAGCAGCCATTATTAGCGATCATCTCATAGATGCAGTTGAAAAAGGAGCAGTAATTCACTGCGGCGGTGTCATCGAGGATTTAGGTGGGGGTTGGTGGTGTCGTCCAACAGTGCTTACCCAAGTTAATCATTCCATGAAAGTGATGACCGAAGAGACTTTCGGCCCCATTATGCCAATAATGCCCTTTTCTACAGTAGAGGAAGCGGTGTCTTTAGCAAATGATTCAATCTATGGATTAAGTGCTGCTGTATTTGCCTCGGAAATAGAAGCCTTAGAAGTTGCCCACCAGATAGATGCAGGTGCGATTAGTATCAATGATGCTGGACTCACCGCCATCATGCACGAGGGAGAGAAAAATGCCTTCAAATTCTCCGGTATGGGAGGTTCACGCATGGGTGTGGCGGCGCTGAAACGGTTTATGCGAAAAAAAGCTATTTTGATCAAAACTAACGCTACTAATGACCCTTGGTGGTTTGGGAATGGGGAGTGACCAATGCCATCATCACCATGCAACTCATTACCGTAACTAATAGCGTAGCTTGCAGCCGTACTCCTTTGGAGAAGCAAGCTACGCAAAGCGTCTCCAAGAGTTGGCATCGCATCAATGCTTCGCTTCAATTTTGGCATCTCTTATATTCTTATATATTTAGAATTAGGAAGTTGCCTTCAAACTATTAAGAAAACCTCTAGGTCAGTTTTTACAATAGCGTTACACTCTATAACGGACTAAGCCTTTATGTAGATCCTGTAGCGCCTGATGAACCTAGCCGATATCCTTAAAGACTCAAACTACAAACTGTCGCAGTTTACTGAGGCGGAAATTGATCAGTTAGAGCAGAGCATTACTCCCAAAGCAACCAAAAGTGGCGAAGTTCCTTATATCGTTTGTTTGGTGCGTCATATCATGTCCGCATAATTAGTTATGCTAACCACAGTCATTGCACCCCACCCCTTAATCCCCCTCTCCGCTCTTCGGGAGGCAGGGTGGATTAATTGTCGGGCGAGAAAAAGTTTTCTCACTCGACCATTGGACTCACAGGCATTGGGCAAAAGGAGTCGGAGTGGTCAAATAGCGCATCAAAAATCATTTGAAGTTGGTTAGCCATCAGCCTTAACGCTTCGGGAAGAGTCCGACAATTTAACTGACGAGCCAGGGAAACTAAAAACTGTCTGACCATCGCCCAATTAGCTGGTGAAAAACCGCCAGTATGAATACAGTTATCTTCATTTAAAGTTACATCCTTGACCCAATGAAGTTGATTTTCAATTGACCAATGACCACGAATAATCTCCGCGAATTCTGAAGCTGAATAATTTCAGCTACTTAAATAAAAGTGTTGTTCATGATAGTCAACAATCTGGCGACGACAATTCTATCCTTGAGGTCGAGTTCCATATCTGTTAACCTCAATTAAACTTTTAGCGCCAACCCAATCAGGTAGTGACTCAAATGGAATTGGATAGACTTTGACTTGACGAGTAGTCTTTCGTCCATGTAAATTTTCATCATGGTAATTGGTATCGATAGCGATTGAGGATTCAGCTAGCTCAGTAGCTACTTTCAGGAGATTTGGCTGGTTTCTTTTAATAGTAATAATGTAGTCATTTTCTCCCTCGATAATCAGCTCAACAGTTTTTTTTGGCAATGTAGTGCATCGGCTGTAATCACGATATGATGCCCATAAAGCTTTTTAATTAGCTCTTCTACCACACTAATCTCACTGTTTTTGTTATTTTCCATAGCTTGATGTCTGATTACCCATCCTTGCTGATGACTATAAACTGAAAACTGAAACGATACTCACAAAGTTTTGATAGGATTGATTTCCCCCGGTTACAGTACTTTTAATACATTTCCCATCGATGGCAAATAATTCTTTGAAATTAATTGGCAAACTCTTTTCTGCCCAGACGTTAAACAGTTCAGCTAATATCTGAAAATCAATTGACATCATAATATTTCTGAATGTTGATGCTGACGGAAATTGAATATCTGGAGATAAATCTAATAATTTGATTAGAGATAATCGATGATTTTTTGTGAACTCAGCTAAAGGTTTATACCCCCAATATCCTGTACAACTACCTAACAAAACTATAGTTAGTATTATCCAAAGTCTATGTCTAATACCTCTAGCATGTCGATAATCGGGAACCCCTTGGATTGCTTCGATTAAATTCATTCCTAACTTTCCTCTGGGAGAACCGTGTTTTTCTTAAGGAATCATCCTTCTATGTTATATTTTCTCTCTCGACAATTAATCCACCCTGCTCTCCGCTCTTCGGGAGGGGAGACAAAGCGTAGCTTTGGCGGGGGTGGGGTTCTTCGGGTTTAATAAGCAATCAAGCGGACATGATATGATTCTGAACTTCAAGCTCAAGCTCGGAGAATTCTGGATGCGATCGCTTTCATTCCTTTTGAACAATGCCAAACCTTGACCTGTGAATTTGGCAGTATTCCGGCTCGTCCTGGCATCTATGCAATCAGGCACAGAACTGACGGATTGCTGTACATCGGTAAAACCAAAAGCTTGCGGGGGCGTTTCAGTGGTGGACACAAAGCTTTTTTGTGGGCGTGGCTCGATAAGTATAACGATGAAGATGTGCGAATCGCAGTGCAATTGATTTCACATTGGGAAAACCCTACGTTACTATTGGAGCTAGAAGCCATTATTTTAAGAGCTACCGAACCTCCTTACAACGTCCAAATTCCAACCGAAGGGTAGTAAAGCGATGCAAGCAAAACTCCAAGAGCAACTTTCCCCCAATGATGCCGAAGTTATTTTGGGATGCTTACCTGAACGAATTCACGCCGCTCTAATTACTCGTGCTACTAAAATTGAATATCCAATCGAAGCAGTTATTGAGATGGCGATCGCAAGTTTTCTCGATACAGAGGCATTGGGTTTTGCAGATTGCAAGCCAGGGCGTGGACAATAAAAGCGTCAACTGGCGATCGCAAGCGGCGGGACTGACGAAAGATATTGGTGTGGATACAGAAGAACATTAGAAGCCTACGCATTTATCGTCGGCGTAGCCTGCCGCAGGCATCGCTTGAAAAAAAAGCGGAATTCGTTATGCTTCACATCAAGTTATAATTTCATTTCTCCCCTCAAAGATAAACGCTTATTATTCTCCAGTCCGCGCAGGTGGTCACTGAAGTCGGTCGTTGTGCGGACTTTGTTTATGTAGCCACGACTTCCAGTCATTAGGCTTTTATCCCCAATCTCAACTTAGTAAGGTACATACATGGCCAAAGGTGACAAAATAAACTTTTCTACCCCTAGCGGGTTTCCAGAATTTCTTCCTAGCGAAAAGCGTCTAGAATTATATTTGCTAGATATCATCCGTAGAGTTTTTGAAAGCTATGGATTTACGCCCATCGAAACACCTGCTGTAGAACGTTTAGAAGTGCTACAAGCTAAAGGAAATCAAGGCGATAATATCATTTATGGAATTGATCCTATATTGCCACCAAATCGACAAGCCGAGAGAGATAGATCGGGCGAAACAGGTTCGGAAGCAAGAGCTTTGAAGTTCGATCAAACAGTTCCTTTAGCGGCGTATATTGCCCGTCACCTGAATGAATTAACCTTTCCCTTTGCCCGCTACCAAACCGATGTAGTTTTTCGGGGAGAACGGGCAAAAGATGGGCGTTTTCGTCAGTTCCGTCAGTGTGATATTGATGTAGTTGCGCGTCGTGAACTCAGCTTGCTCTATGATGCTCAGATGCCTGCAATTATCACTGAAATATTTGAAGCAATTAATATTGGTGATTTTCTGATTCGCATCAATAACCGAAAAGTTCTTACTGGCTTCTTTCAATCATTGGGAATTGCTGAAAATCAAATTAAATCTTGTATTGGTATTGTTGATACTCTAGAAAAGATTGGTGAAAGTAAAGTCAAACAAGATTTAGAAAAAGAAGAAATTGCCGCAGAACAGTCACAAAAAATTATTGAGTTTATTAAAATTGACGGTTCCGTTGATGAAGTCTTAGATAAGCTCAAGCACCTCGCCCAAAATCTGCCAGAAACCGAGCAATTGAGTTTAGGAGTTACCGAATTAGAAACAGTAATTGCTGGGGTGCGTAATCTTGGAGTTGCCGAAAACCGTTTCTGTATTGATTTATCCATTGCCCGTGGTCTTGATTACTATACTGGCACAGTTTACGAAACAACTTTATTAGGACATGAAGCTTTAGGTAGTATTTGTTCTGGCGGGAGATATGAAGAATTAGTCGGGGTCTTTTTGGGCGAAAAAATGCCTGGTGTTGGTATTTCTATCGGCTTAACTCGTTTAATTAGTCGTTTGTTAAAAGCTGGTATTCTAAATACCTTAGCTGCTACACCAGCCCAAGTGATGGTAGTGAATATGCAAGAAGATTTAATGCCTACTTATTTAAAAGTTTCTCAACATCTGCGTCAGGCGGGAATTAATGTGATAACTAACTTTGATAAGCGTCCCTTGGGTAAACAATTTCAATTAGCAGACAAGCAAGGAATTCAATTTTGCGTAATTATTGGTTCTGAAGAAGCAGCAGCACAAAAGTCATCGCTCAAAGATTTGAAAACAGGCGAGCAAGTAGAAGTGCTACTAGAAAATTTAGCTGAGGAAGTTAAAAGAAGACTTAAGTAGCTAGGTATAATTCAACATAAAATAAAATCCTATTTTGGAGTCAGCGATTTATCGCTCAAAGCAAGGATTATAAGGACTAAAGTCCTTACCCTTCTCCTAATGGAACGTGAGTTCGACGGATAGAAAAGCCCAAAAAGTTAGCTAGATATGAATTTGCTTAATTGGGTAGGCGAAGTGCGATGGCTACGCCCGCCGCAGGCATCGCTAAGATTAATTGAACCCCAATACGGTTTAGTTAGTGCCAAGGTTCTCTATTGCTACTGGGTGATAATGCCCATTTGTAACAACCGCCACCAGATTGACCAAGCCCACCATCACAACTATCTAGTGCATAACAGTCTGTCTTAGATGCTACCCAACCAGCAGGAACCCAATTAAATTGCCCAGAGGTATTTTCCATCCAATAACAGGAAAACCAAGGCTCTCGATTTGCCTGAGCGTCTGTTGCCCATTTGTAACAACCGCCGCCAGATTGACCAAGCCCACCATCACAACTATCTAGTGCATAACAGTTTTGCTTCGATGATACCCAACCAGCAGGAACCCAATTAAATTTCCCAGAGTAATTTTCCATCCAATAACATCCGTTTGTAGCAGCCGAACTATGTTCTACTGCGGTAAATCCCGAAACGACCAACATCAAGCTGGATAAAGGAAAAACTAAAATAGACTGAATTATCTTTTTTTTCATGGTTTACATCTAATTGATGAATAAAGCCCTATTACTTGCAGTGAAAGCATCTTGGCTTTGCTGATTAAGAGTATGAATTGATCTCATGCAGAGCCGCAGAGTCTCAGAGAGTAAAAGTTTGAAATCTTTGATTTTTTAATTTCATACTTCAATTCAGTACTCAGATTTCTCAGCAACTATGAACAAAACGGAGGTGAAAAACTGCTAAAATTCTTATAAAATAAGCATTTCAGCGATTTTAAAGTATGATTGCACAGGAACCGTTCAATAATTCAGAGAAAACTGCTCAGTCAAAAGCCTGAAATGGCGTAAAATCTTTCTGAACTGGTAGGTTGCCCCGATTTATTGAACGGATACTTTTCAAACATCCTCTATTTTGAAAGCTACAACAAGAATGTGAGGAACTTGTGAAGAAATAGCTGGTTATTACGCGGATTTCACACCAACTTTGAAAAACCAAGGGTAGACCCTGCTACCTGCCCAGGATTATTTGGTTCAATTGCCGCATCGTCGTAGCGTTGATCTGCGGTAGCAGGCATTGTAACAGTGATAGGATGTCAAGCATGGGCGGATTGTAGCTTTTGAGTTGTCGTTTGGGAAGACAACAACTCTACTACAGAGCGCCCAACTCTCTCTTCATACTCTTTTTTTGGCTAAGGTATTGTTAACTGAACCGTATTGTCATATACCCTACTTATTTGGAAGTCATTTATGAGTTTATCGGATGTCCCTAATCTCTGGGTTCCTGTAGCACTTTTAGGTTTCATTGTTATCGCTGCTGTATTTTTCAGCCGCAGCAATTGATATTTAAAGGATTACAGTTGAGGTAGAGGTTCAGTTGTATGTTTGCTGTTGTCACACCCGATACAATCCATTTGCCCCCAGGTGCGGTAGTACGCCTACCTGGAAGTTGGCAAGATTATCATGTTTAAAAATTGCCTACGAGCGTAATACTAGCGCTGCTATTCGGGAATTACGGCAGAAATTGGCAAGTGAGAATTAAATATTTTGATTTTGCGAGTGCAGAGAATCTTCATCAACGGCGGCTACTTGGTACGATAAAGTACAGAGCCTCACAACTTAACTCTCAAATAAATAGAAAAGGAATGCGTACATGGGAAAAGGGAGATTAGAAGCATTCAGCGATGGGGTGATTGCCATCATCATCACCATCATGGTGCTGGAAATCAAAGTACCGCATGGGTTGGATTTAGCTGCGCTACGCCCACTAATCCCGGTATTTCTGAGCTATGTGTTGAGTTTTATTTATATCGGCATCTACTGGAACAATCACCATCACCTACTACAAGCAGTCCGACAGGTTAATGGGCGTATCCTTTGGGCCAATTTGCATCTGCTGTTTTGGTTGTCATTAATCCCCTTCGTCACTGGTTGGATGGGCGAGAATCACTTTGCTCCCATACCAGTTGCCCTTTATGGTACGGTGTTGTTGTTGAATGCGATCGCTTACTTTATTCTTACCCGCACCCTAATTTCTTACCACGGCAAGGATTCGACTCTAGCGATCGCAGTTGGTGAAGATTTCAAAGGAAAATTATCAGTAGTTGTCTATGCTGTAGCAATTCCACTTGCCTTAATGAACTCATGGTTTGCCTGTGCATTATACGCTTCAGTCGCAGTCATCTGGCTGATCCCCGATCGTCGCATTGAGAAAACCCTCACACCCTAAACTAATTACGAATTACGAATTACGAATTACCTACAAGTGCAATACCTAAACACAAAAAATATCAAAACTGCAAAACCAGTCGCGGCGTAAAACACACTACTAATTCCGCCAAAACCAAAGGCATAACCCATCAATAACGGGCCTAATGTTTGTCCTAATCCATAGAATGTCCCGTTTACCGATATAATCGTCGCCAAATATTCTCTTGGTGCTAAATCTGCTAAAAGCGTTTGGCTGCTAGGAAAACCGATACCAAGTCCAATCCCAAAAATTGTACTTGGAATTAATAGTAACCAGATATTTGACACAAAGGGAACTATTAACATTGCTAATGCATAGAAAACATAAGATGCACTAATTAAAGTTGTGGCGGGAAATCTTCTCGCTAATCTACCTAACTGGGAAGATGTAATCGTAATTGCCACGGAAACACTAGAAAGGAGCAATCCAATAATTGTGGGTGGCGCTTTAAAGGTATCGTTAATCAGTTGTGGTAAATATGTGACATAAGCACCGTAAAGAAAAACAAAGTTAGCAGCACTGGCAATAAAAATTCCAAATAGCTGACGATTTTTCAGAACTTTTATGGCATTGCTCAAATACTCTTTGAGGTTACGCTCGCCTTTTGGTTCGGGATTCTTAAGTGCAAACAACACCAACAACCCAAGAGGAATCGCTAATATCGGCAACATGAAGGGATAATACCAGCCCATTGTAGCTAATGCACCACCGATTATTGGATAACTTGATGTGCCGACACTGCTGATACTGGCATTGTAACCCATTGCCGTAGTCCGTCTGTCTCCTGTGTATAAATCGCCGATTAAGGTGATACTCAAAGAAAGCAAAGAAGCAGCACCAATTCCTTGCAGCAAACGCAACCATAGTAATAAATTAAAATCACGGGCGAAGGCGCAAGCAGTACCAGCCATGCCAAATATAAATAGCGAAGGAACAATAATTATCTTTCTGCCCAATCTATCGGCAAGAATACCAATAATTGGCCCTAAAATCAGAGATGGGAATGTAAATGCTGTAATCAACAAACCCAAATTTTTCGGGTTAATATTTAAATCTTTAGCTAACTTAGGAAAAGCCGGAGTCACGCTAGAAACTCCAATAACAGCAATTAGTACAACTGCACAAATAATCTGAAAATTTAGCTCTAGATAAACTGGTTTCTGTAGTTCAGATTGGCTGTTATCTTCTGGTAAGTGCATGATCAAACCCTATGTATAAATAATTCTGAACGCGAAGCATCTCAAGAGATGCTTCGCGTTTATAGCAATCCTAAATCATTCGTGAAAAATTAGATCCCCGACTTCTTCGAGAAGTCGGGGATCTGGACATCGCACATTTTCACAACTCATTTAGGATTGCTATAGTTGCTAAAAAAGTGCCTAATTGATTGTCGTCTTAAGCTGCAACTTTTTCCTCAAATGGTTTAAAGGTTTTTTTGCTAGCACCGCAAATTGGACATTCCCAGTCTTCAGGAATTTCTTCAAAAGGTGTCCCAGGCGCAATTCCCGAATCAGGATCGCCAGCAACGGGATCGTAAATCATGCTGCATTGTCTACAAATCCATTTCCGAGTTTTAGGTTCTTCACCAGCAACCCTGGTTGCTGCTTGTCCACCATTTAATACTTCTAAGGCTTCAGTGTAGCGATCGGCGTGATAATTTTCGATGAATTTTAACAAGCCAAAACGGTGTGCAGCTTCCCGAAATGTGTTGGCATGATCGGTAGATTCTTGAACTTGTTTGAGAAATTCTTCAGCTGCGGGATTGTCGCGATCGCGTTGGGCATCTGCGGCAAACTCTGGATACATTGTGGTATATTCGTAAGTCTCGCCTTCAATTGCCAAAGATAAACAGCGAGATACAATTTGCCGCTTTTGTTCATCAGTTAAAGCAGCTGCATCTTCTACCACAAGTTCTGGATGTAGTAACTTAAAATGTGCAAAAGCGTGTTCAGTTTCTTGATCTGCTGTTTCTTTAAAAAGTTTCGCCAAGTCTGTAAACCCAAGCTGACGTGCCACCTCAGCGAAAAACAGATACTTACGATTTGCCATCGATTCACCACCGAAAGCAGCTTCTAAGTTTTGAAGTGTAGTAAAGTTGGACAAATCCATAATTTTTTAATGCCTGATAAGTGATATTTAGTGCAAAAGCACAGACTCTACAACGGGATAATCAGCCGTTATTTGTATAAGTTATAAATGCTTTATACAAACTTTGTCATCCCATATTTAGCAATCCGTTCTAATCGGAAGCTAGCACGGCTGTGTTCTCCTACTTGGACAATTATAAAACCGAAAAATTGTGCAACTGACAAATTATATTTTTGATTTAGAGATGACTGTAATTGCTTCAAGTTGTCTGAAGTTCTAAAAAGGGATAGTCGGTGTATCCTGTAGCATCAGGGGCATAAAATGTCTTTGGATCTGGAGCGTTAAAATGTACGTTAAGTTCTAAACGTTTTGGTAAGTCAGGATTAGCAAGATATAACTTGCCAAAAGAAACTAAATCTGCATTGCTACTAGTAAGAATGCTATCTCCTGTTTGGCGATCATAGCCACCATTAGTAATCAAAGTACCTTGGAATATTTGTCGAAAGTAGGGTGTAACTGGGTTCATGACTTCGCGGGTTGCTAAATCGACTTCGTTCGGTTCCATCAGGTGAAGATAGGCAAGTCCAAAGGGGTTAAGAGCATTGATTGCATAACCAAAAGTTTCTTGAGGGTTAGAGTCATGCATTCCATAAAAAGTGTTACTTGGTGAAAGTTTGATACCAACCCGGTTCGCACCCCAAACGCTAGCGACTGCTTCCACAACTTCTAAAAGGAATCGGCTACGCTTTTCTATTGAACCGCCATACTCATCTGTGCGCTGGTTAGAGCCATCTTGGAGAAATTGATCGATTAAATAGCCAAATGCACCGTGAAGTTCAATCCCATCAAAACCAGCCGCCAAGGCATTTTCGGCACCTTTGCGGAATTGCTCGACAATTTCAGTAATTTCTGGAGTTTCTAAAGCACGGGGAGTTTCCAACGATACTTTACCTATGGGTGTGTGAAGAGAACCAATTCCAGCGATCGCACTGGGAGCAACTGGCAATTCTCCATCAAGTAAAGCCGAGTGAGAAACTCTCCCAGAATGCCAAAGTTGCAAAAAAATTCTGCCCCCTTGTTCGTGTACTGCATTAGTTATCAACCGCCATCCTGCCACTTGTTCTTCTAAATAAATTCCTGGGCAGTTAATGTATCCTAAACTTAGAGGTGAAACCATTGTACATTCAGTAACGATCAGCCCAGCACTAGCGCGTTGGGCGTAGTAAGTTGCCATTAGCGAGTTGGGGATGCTTGCAATTGCCCGCAAACGCGTCATCGGCGCCATTACGATTCGGTTTGGTAGGGTGTAAGGGCCAAGCTGAACTGGTGTGAAAAGATTGATATTAGAATTCATGACTTAAATTTCTATTACGACGTTGCACATTACTGACTGAGGTTTTAAAATGGGGATCGCTAGAAGAGCTTTTGCTCACGCGATTCCACCGTTGACACGGATGTTTTGCCCAGTGATCCACCTAGCTTCGTCGCTAGCGAGAAAGGCTACTACATCGGCGATTTCTTGCACATCTCCCAGTTTGCCAAAAGCAGCCATTTGGGCTAAACGATCTATCTGTTCTTGTGTTTTGCCTTCTCGGAATAGTTCTGTATCGGTGGGGCCAGGAGAAATAACATTAACTGCGATCGCTTTTGCACCCAATTCTTTAGCTAGTACCCGCGTGATTTGTTCCACAGCACCCTTGGTTCCTACATAAGCACTATAAGTTGGCAGCATCATCATTGTAGTTGATGAGGAAAAGTTGATAATCCGTCCCCCTTCTGCCATGTGTTGCGCCGCTTGCTGGCAAGTAAAATAAGTACCTTTGACGTTAATGGCAAAAATCGCGTCGAAATCTTCTTCTGTCACCTGAGTAATTGGTTTATAGAAGGCGATTCCGGCATTATTGACCAAAATGTCAAGTTTACCAAAACGTTCAAGTGTTTGCTCAAATAACCGTTGGATGTCGGGTATTTTGCTAATATCAGCTTGGATAGCGATCGCTTCTACTCCCAACTTTTCAATTTCTGCAACAACTTCTTGTGCTTTGCCTGCATTCCCCGCATAGTTAACGGCAATAGATGCACCGTTACCAGCTAATTTTAGTGCGATCGCTCGTCCAATTCCCCGCGATGCACCAGTGATAATTGCAACCTTCCCTGTCAAAGATGCCATAGATTAATCGAGTTTAATTTTGGTTAACTAAAGTGATTATCTATTGTTAAAGGTATTGTACTAAGGTTAAATTTAGCGATCGCAGCTAAAACTGCCGACTTCATTCCAGCCAAAATCCCGCCAGCGAATTCAAGTAACTCTCAGGCGGGAGAAATGAAAATACGGCGTTGCTGAATTAAGGGATGATTTTTGTGGGGTGGGCATCCTGCCTGCCCGGAAATACAAGGGACGCTCATGTTGCCCATACCACAAAAATAGTAAAATTATCCCGCAAATATGCAACCCCGAAAATACTTTGCAAAAGGTGAGGATACGTGCCCAACATCTTTTATAAATTGTCTGTCTTCGTTAACCAAAAGCTCATCTGGTTTATCATATCTGCGTAGATTAAATTATTTGAAGAAGGGATTTTCTGAACCTATCACGGATTCAATCTCAATTGGACATGTTGGCTCAGATAAGAGTGTTCCATTAAATGTATAAGTAGTGCCTTGGGAATTGATAGCATTACCACTTATCCTCCGGTCTGGAATAAAGTCTCCTCTTACTTGACCGCTAAGTGCGATACTTTCTTCTAAATTTGGATTTGTTACTGCTTGCCAATTTCTCTGATCCTGACCTAGATTTGTACGGCTATAAGTAGCATTTAGTCCAACAAAGCGAAGGCTGTTACCATCGGCGTTAAATTCCAAACAAGCAGTAAAATTATCTCCCTGACTTGAATTAACATTGACATCGTAGCTTTTGCCCTCCACTCCAGCTTGTACTGGCGCAGCCAACAACGTTATTTGTCCAAGTAAACAAGTTAAAACTAAACCGCACTTAGATTGGATGATTTTCACTGACATAATATTTACCTCTGTTACGTAATCAAGTAATTGCTTACTGTTACTCATTGGTGACAGGTTAAGGTCATTAACTTGTCACCAATAAGTAGTGGTGATTAAATTTAGTCAAAATCGAGGTTACAAACGTAAATTTCCAGCCTGTGATGCCTTCGCATAGCGTTTCATAGACAAGACTAGCTACGCTTACGCATATTTAAAAACATCGTTCATCCTTGGCATAAAATTTAGTATAAAGCTTAATGAGATACTCAATAGCATAGATAATTTACAGCGTAATCACTATTGACAAAACGAGTTATATCTTAAAATTTCACCAATGCTTTCTTTTTAGGAGAAAAGAGTGGACGTGAGTTCAGAGTGTATTGCATAGATAGATACCTAGAGACTACTTTACAAGTTCTCCAACAAAGAGTGATCGCTATAGTTAACGCTCTTATACCAATTTTTTATGAAGCTGCATAGAATTCGATCCCCCCTAGCCCCCCTTATTAAGGGGGGAACCGGAAAAACATCTATCAAAGTCCCCCTTTTTAAGGGGGATTTAGGGGGATCAAGATATGTGTAACTTCACATTAAATTGGTATTAGGTGAAGATTGGTAGGAGACAAGATTGAGACTTCTCCCCTGCTCCTCCTTTCGACTCCCCTTAATTAAAATTCTGGAACGATCGCAACACCATCCCTGAGATTAAGCAACCCTGAAATAATAACTTTATCTTCTGGCTGTAATCCTTCAATAACTTGGTAATTGTTACCTTTAATCTCGCCTAGCTTCACTCGCCTTTGCCGAGCTACTTGTTGGGATACACCTTGGGGAGATGTCTCTGTTTCAACTACATAAACAAAAGTGTCCCCACCGACACGAGTCATTGCTGTTGTGGGAATTAAAACTCCGGGGCGTTGATTCCAGAATACTCTAGCTCTGACTAATTGATCTGCACGTAGCTGACTGTTAGTGTTGTCAAAAAGTGCTTTAATCAGTATCGTTTGTGTTTCATTGCTGGCATTGGGTGCAATAAAAAATATCCTACTTCTACCAAGCTTTTGACCTTGTGTGTTCATCACCTCTACTGGCATACCCTTACGCAATTGGGGCCCTTGCTGTAGTGGTACAGAGATATTCACTTCTAAAGGTCGATTTTGCGTGATATTAACTAATGGTGTAGAAGTATTAACTAAATCACCGACTTTCACAGGGATGTTGCCAACTGTGCCACTAAAAGGAGCGGTAATTTTGTCAGACTGGGGCTGTTGTGTTTGAGTATTTACATTAGATTGCTGCAAGGATTTTTCAGCCTGTAAGATGGTGGCTCGTTGTGCTTGAATCCTGGAATCAATTGCATCCAGGCTAGTCTTAGCATTGGCCAGCCGATTAGCAAACTGATTGCTAGTCTGTCGAGACACGGCTCCTTGTTCAGCTAGACTGACAAACTTTTCGTAGTTCTGCTGGTACAATTGCAGATTCGCAACGTAGGATGGTCGTTCTGCTTCTAAAGATTTGAGTGTGGCGCGGGCATTTGCCAGTTGCATTAAAAATGCTTGAGGCACAGTATTGCTTCCACTGATACCTGCTGGTTGTGTAGGATCTACTTGGAGAATTGCCGCTCCTTCGACGACAGGATCTCCAGATTTGACAAGTATCTGGGTAACTTGACCCTGAATCCTCGGTTGGAGCGTGACTGAGCGCAGGGATTTTAGACTAGCAATAAAATCTGAACTTTCCTCAATTATGCCGCTTTGTACTGTTGATATTTTGACTCTTACCCCTTGAGGTTGAGCGTTAGTATTTGAAGGTGCTGAATTTTGTGGAGTCAGTAAACGCCAGACTAGAGTTGCTCCGCCCCCTAACAATAGGAGTGCGGCTAAACTCAACCAAAGCCACCGCCGTTTTCCAGAAGGTGGCTCAAATGACGTTTGTGGAGCTTTTTCTCCAAAATCAGTTTGAGGCTCAGGGGATGTCATGGCTTTTGAGGAACTTAAGGAACAAATTAACTAGAATTCAATCAAAATTTCATCTGTCGATCTTGAAATTACTGATTTAGCATGAGGTTTTGCGGCAAATTATATGTTATCCCATCCAAATATACAGTTTTGATGATTCTGTCTAAATCTACCAAAAGGTGAATCCGCTCCTTGAATTTCTTAAGTATTGCTATATCCTTCAAAAAGTCAGGATATTTTTATTCGTAACTCCGGCACAAATTGCGATGGATGCATTGCAATAATTTCATCAGAATCACTGGTGTTTGAGTATAAATAAAGACTACCAGTTTGCTTGTTTCAGATATTTAAATTCAAACTAGCTACCACAGTCAGCTCGCTGCGTTGAACTCATATTTTATTAAGTAGTAAGAATAACTGTTAAATATTGATGCAAAATCGGGTAATTTCTTGAATTTGCTTCGGAAAGTTTCAGATTATGTTTTCAACCATTAATAAATTTCAGGAGCAAATCTAGGTGTTGACTTCAACCTTACTCGCTGCTGCAACCACACCTCTGCAATGGAGTCCTACAGTTGGACTGATTATGATTATTGCTAATATCGTTGCCATTGCCTTTGGCAAATCTAGCATCAAGTATCCCAACGCAGAACCAGGACTACCCTCAGCCAATTTCTTTGGTGGTTTTGGTTTACCAGCCCTTTTAGCAACTACCGCCTTTGGTCATATCTTGGGAGTAGGTACTATTTTAGGGCTGCATAACCTGGGAAGAATTTAGGTTCTTACCCAAGTTAGCCTTTATTTGATGATTCTTTTGTCTCCAGCTTTGAGCCAGAGAGTTACTTCTCTGGCTCTTTTTTATGAGACACTAAGTAATATCAGTATCTCAACGGCATGACAGATATAACAGATTTATCAAAAAGAATTGCCAGCAAAGGCGATAATCCGCTAATTTTGCCACCTGTCAACTTGCAGTCACCAGAAGACTTAGAACTTGAGCGAAAACTGCGAGAACTTAAGTTTAAACAAGAACTAAGAAAAGATTGGATTTTATTTATTGTCAGGGATGTAATAATTTTTCCTGCCGCCATCCTTTTTATTTTTGCTGTCAGTGGTTATTCCCTATTTACTCAGATTCATCGGTGACATATCTGGCTAGAATTTTTAATCGACTACAGAGGCACAGAGTACACAGAGATGATAAGTAGGTACACATAATTAAATACAATAAAATAAACTCTTAGTTTGAGTGAGCGATTTATCGCTCAGAGCAAGGATTATCAGTACTAAAGTCCTTACTACAAACTTTAATTTATTTCACTCTGCGTTCTCTGCGCCTCTGCGGTTATTTAAAAAATCCTACATCAGTAAACTTGCGTAACTAATTTTACAGACGACGAAGCCAACTTGCGACAAGTAGACTCATCTCTATATCCACATAAATTCTGTTGGATATGAGGATTACCGTAATTGGTAAATCTGCAAAAAAGTAAGTACCTGATGGAAATAATCTAAAAATATGGGGCTTTTAATATTTGCTGTTGCTTTAGTTGCCATTGTTGCTGTAATTATCATTAATAGCTACAACGATTTAGTTAAGTATCGCAACCGTTACAAAAATGCTTACTCTCAAATCGATGTTCAATTACAGCGCCGCTATGACTTAATTCCCAACTTGGTGGAAACAGCCAAGGGGTACATGAAACATGAGCGAGAAACCTTAGAAGCAGTTATTGCCGCCCGAAATTCTGCAATTAATGCTAGCGGTCGCGCCGCCCAAAATCCTGGAGATCCCCAAGCGATGCAACAATTGGGCAATGCTGAAGGGGCGCTGACGGGTGCGTTAAGTCGGTTGATGGTACTTTCAGAATCTTATCCAGAATTGAAAGCCGATCGCGCTATGACTCAGGTAATGGAAGAATTGTCTTCCACTGAAAACCGGATTGCTTTTGCCCGTCAGGCTTTTAATGACGCAGTGACACTTTACAACACCAAGAGTGAATCTTTCCCTAGCAACCTGGTGGCAAATACATTTAACTTTACTGTTGCAGAATTGCTCCCCGAAGCTACTCCAGAAATCAGAAATGCCCCACGCGTGTCTTTTTAGGTGTCTATGAATTTCTTTGAACATCAGGATCGGGCACGCCAAAATACGCAACAATTAATTGGGTTATTTTCCCTGTCGATCGCAGTTATGATTATGGCGATTTATATTGCCAGTTTATTTCTGTTTCGCATGGCTCCTCGTGTTTGGTGGCATCCAGGGTTATTTCTTTATGTAGCTGGGATTACAATAATTGCGATCGCAATCGGAAGTTTGTACAAAATTGCCTGTCTCCGGCAGGGTGGAAGCGTAATTGCCCAAGAGTTAGGAGGAAGACTCCTGCTACCAGAAATGGCCGACGAACAAGGGCGACAACTATTAAATATTGTCGAGGAAATGGCGATCGCTTCTGGTATTTCTGTCCCACAAGTTTATCTCCTCGACAGAGAAACAGGCATTAATGCCTTTGCTGCTGGATTTACGCCCAATGATGCTGTAATTGGAGTTACCCGTGGAACTTTGGAACACCTGAGCCGGGATGAAGTACAAGGAGTTATCGGCCACGAATTCAGTCATATTCTCAATGGAGATATGCGGCTGAATTTGCGTTTAGTAGGATTACTGCATGGGATTTTGTTCATTTATTTAACCGGAGAATTGCTGTGGCGTCTTCGCGGTAGCTTCCGTTTAGGAAAGGAAGACAAGGGTTTACCTATCTGGGCATTTGGTTTGGCACTAATGGCAATTGGCGGTATCGGATTACTTTGCGGACGCTTGATTAAAGCCGCCGTCTCTCGCCAACGCGAATTTCTCGCTGATGCTTCAGCCGTACAGTTCACTCGCAACCCCAACGGACTTACCGGAGTCTTTCAAAAACTCCAACAGATGGATTCACGGTTAATATCGCCGGGTGCAGAAGCCTCTAGCCACATGTTTTTTGGCAATGCCCTCAACCCCTCTTTCTGGGAAGATATGTTTTCTACCCACCCACCCCTAGCAGAACGTATCCGCCGCGTTGGGGGTTTGAACGTCAGCAATTTAGCAGCAATGCCATCTCGCAATCAAATGCGTTCTCCTTCCCAAGAATCCCTAACAATGGGCTTTGCTGGTGGTTCTAACGCCACGCCAGAACAGGTTGTAAACCAAGTTGGAAGCGTTACACCAGAGCATTTTGCCCATGCTCAAGCGCTGTTATCGCAGTTACCAGAATCCCTGCGTTTGGGTGCGCGTGAGCAACAAAGTGCAATGGCGATCGCTTTGGCGCTAGCATTAGATACGGAAAATCTCCAAATTAAAGAACGTCAAATTGCTTGGTTACGAGAAGTACAACCTGCTGATTTGGTAGAGAAAACCCTACAATTAAGTAGCGAAATTAATCAGTTAGATCCCAGAATTCGCTTACCACTTGTGGATTTGGCAGTACCCGTATTGCGCCAAAACTCTGCCAAAGAATGCCAAAGGCTATGCAAATGCATCCACGGTTTAGTTGTAGCCACCGGAAGTTTATCGCTGTGGCATTTTGTGTTGCAGTTAATAATGTGGCATCGTCTGCAACCTAGTATAAATCCCACATCTACTACACCAGTAGAATTCACCTCCATCGAACAGATTTGGCCAGATAGTCTATTAGTTCTGTCCGTAATTGCTCGTGTCGGACACTCCCAACCCGATGCGTCTACTGAAGATATCGCCTATGCTTTTCGTTCTGGAGTTTTTCGACTTCCCAAAGCCGGAGAGCAAGAAAAACCAGAAATGCCATTAACTTGTAATTTTACTGAACTAAAGAAAAGTATTGAGCGCCTGCGTCTTGCCACTCCCAAACTCAAACAAGCTATTGTTGATGCTTGCGCCCACACGGTACTATTAGATAACAAAGTTACTCCTTCAGAGGCAGATTTACTCAGAGCGATCGCCATGACGCTAGACTGTCCTATCCCCCCATTTTTAAACCCTCAGCCTAGTGTTTCAAAACAGAAACAACCTTCTACAAAGCGAAGTTAATGTAACGACTGAGACACGATTATTTATAATATCATGTCCGCATAATTAGTTATGCTAACCACAGTCATTGCACCCCACACGCCAGTCGCTCATGCAGGGTGGATTAATTGTCGGGCGAGAAAAAGTTTTCTCACTCGACCATTGGACTCACAGGCATTGGGCAAAAGGAGTCGGAGTGGTCAAATAGCGCATCAAAAATCATTTGAAGTTGGTTAGCCATCAGCCTTAACGCTTCGGGAAGAGTCCGACAATTTAACTGACGAGCCAGGGAAACTAAAAACTGTCTGACCATCGCCCAATTAGCTGGTGAAAAACCGCCAGTATGAATACAGTTATCTTCATTTAAAGTTACATCCTTGACCCAATGAAGTTGATTTTCAATTGACCAATGACCACGAATAATCTCCGCGAATTCTGAAGCTGAATAATTTCAGCTACTTAAATAAAAGTGTTGTTCATGATAGTCAACAATCTGGCGACGACAATTCTATCCTTGAGGTCGAGTTCCATATCTGTTAACCTCAATTAAACTTTTAGCGCCAACCCAATCAGGTAGTGACTCAAATGGAATTGGATAGACTTTGACTTGACGAGTAGTCTTTCGTCCATGTAAATTTTCATCATGGTAATTGGTATCGATAGCGATTGAGGATTCAGCTAGCTCAGTAGCTACTTTCAGGAGATTTGGCTGGTTTCTTTTAATAGTAATAATGTAGTCATTTTCTCCCTCGATAATCAGCTCAACAGTTTTTTTGGCAATGTAGTGCATCGGCTGTAATCACGATATGATGCCCATAAAGCTTTTTAATTAGCTCTTCTACCACACTAATCTCACTGTTTTTGTTATTTTCCATAGCTTGATGTCTGATTACCCATCCTTGCTGATGACTATAAACTGAAAACTGAAACGATACTCACAAAGTTTTGATAGGATTGATTTCCCCCGGTTACAGTACTTTTAATACATTTCCCATCGATGGCAAATAATTCTTTGAAATTAATTGGCAAACTCTTTTCTGCCCAGACGTTAAACAGTTCAGCTAATATCTGAAAATCAATTGACATCATAATATTTCTGAATGTTGATGCTGACGGAAATTGAATATCTGGAGATAAATCTAATAATTTGATTAGAGATAATCGATGATTTTTTGTGAACTCAGCTAAAGGTTTATACCCCCAATATCCTGTACAACTACCTAACAAAACTATAGTTAGTATTATCCAAAGTCTATGTCTAATACCTCTAGCATGTCGATAATCGGGAACCCCTTGGATTGCTTCGATTAAATTCATTCCTAACTTTCCTCTGGGAGAACCGTGTTTTTCTTAAGGAATCATCCTTCTATGTTATATTTTCTCTCTCGACAATTAATCCACCCTGCACACGCCAGTCGCTCATGGGGGAAACCCCCAAGACCGCGCTGGCTCCCCTTAATCCCCTCCCCGCTCTTCGGGAGGGGAGACAAAGCGTAGCTTTGGCGGGGGTGGGGTTCTTCGGGTTTAATAAGCAATCAAGCGGACATGATATAACTCAACAAATAAAGTCCGCAAAAACGGACTTTTCCATTATTAAATGACCGCTTTCCAGAACAAGAACCTTTTGCCTTACGATTTGATCGGCTAAAAGATATCAAATGGGTTCTATATTGCTCTATGCAACAGTTGGTAAACAGGCATCCGGCTTATTTGCAATTAATTTGAGCCACTAACTATGAATTATTTCCCAATAACTCTATTGATAATCACGCCCCGAATTTCGCAAAATCTTGTTTTCAACAACAATTATGAATCCAGATAATTTTCCATCTGGTAGCTTAAACTTTTGTAACGTCCTGATTCTTTCAGTATCACTAATTAAGTTGATAGTTTCTAATGCTAATGGAAAACCTGTTATCTTATCTGATACTCTAATCATGATAATATTATCACTATATTCTTCTACTATCATCTGAAAATTGCAATAAGGATAATCGGGACTTTCAAAAAGTACCTTACCTACCCCCACAGCCTTGCCAAAAAAACTTATGTTAACAATTTTACCATCAGGATATTTATTCTGATTAGTTTGTACCCATTGATTATTAATAATATTTTGATTTAAAAGTGATGTGAATCTCTCAATTTCATTACCATTTTCATCTAGGCGAATCCAGTTTCCTTCCCAAGTGCCTACAAATCTTGGCAAAACTTTAAAAGTTTCTAATTTAATTTGAAGATTTGGATCAAAACTAGGCAAATTTGTCATTGGGTTATTCATGATTGTTTAGAAAAATCTCATTTTGTCAGCAAATATAATTTTAGATTCAAAGTATTCATAAATACTTTTGATATTATATAGAATTTCTCTTAAAGTTTTTTAACTTTTGCATACTAGCCACTGCTAATTTTTGTTCTTCTCCAATCTGTTTTTGTCCATCTACTTGAGTCAGTTTTTCGGCGATCGCATCTAGGCTGATATCGGGCTGTTTTATGACAGTGTGGAAAATGGTTTCCAATTGCTGCATCCAGAGCCGAATTGTAGAGGCACTATAAATATCTGCGTTGTAATTACACTTCAATGATAGTTTCCCATCGCTCTCAACCATATTCCAAGTTAGTTCTCTCCGAGCAATGCCAAGATAATTTGTCAAGCCCTCAACTTTCAGCCCAAAAAATTTTAGTTCAACACCAAATTTATCCATACCAACTAATGTTGTAATCAGAGGTGGTCGGCTGGGATCGCGCTTAATATTCAGTTCCTTGAGCAATTGGCTAATCGGATAATTTTGATGCTCATAGCCCTGCAAAACTACCTTTTTAATAGTATTGAGATAGTCACTAAAACTTTGGTTTTTAACTACAAAGCGCAATGGCAATACATTAGCACAATAGCCAACTAGGTCTTTATCTTCTACACAAGTTTGTCCAGCCGTAGGAACACCAATCACGATGTCATTTTGACCAGATAAGTGATGTAATAACAAATTTAAGACAGCAATTAAGGTCATAAACAAGGTACATCTATGCTGATTGCTGAAGCTTTTTAACTCACGCAAACATTCAGCATCAACGAGTAGCGTTTGTTCAACCCCAGCATAAGTTTGTACTTGGGGACGCGGGTAATCTGTTGGCAACTCTAAGACGGGAATTGAATCAGCAAATTGTCCTAACCAGTAAGATTTGTCTGCTAGCATTTTCTCAGTTTGAATTTGCTGTTCTTGCCAGTTTATGTATTGCCGGAATTGCATTGGTTCTTCCATTTCATCTGGAATATTCTGACATTCTGCTGAATATATCGCACCCAAATCCTTGAAGATGACATCAATTGACCAGCCATCAATAATAATGTGATGAACTGTCAGCACCAATAGATGCAGTTGTGGCTCTAGCTTAAGGATATGGACGCGTAATAGAGCCCAACACTAAAGTCGAAAGGTTTGCGTCCCTCTTTTTCTAGCCACTTAGCGACTTGAACTTTGCAGGTGCTACTATCCCAATTTGAGAAATCAATTATCGGAATATCGATTTTCACAGAAGGTAATATCTGCTGACAATTACTTTGAGTGCTGATAATAGTTCGTAAAGCCTCATGGCGATTGACAATTTTTTGCACAGCCTGATACATTGCCTCTAAGTCAAGTGACCCCTGTAATTGCAGACTTACAGATTCGTTGTAGGCAATTGAACCTTCTTCGCTCATCTGCGCCAACACCCAGAGTTGTTTTTGAGCCTCAGTTAGGGGGATTTTTTGTGCTGCTTCAGCGACAATTACGGACTGTTGGGGTAAAACTGCAAACATCTGCGAGGTAGCAGGAATAGTCATTACTTCTCTAAATCCGCTCTCCTCTAATAAGGTTTGCCATTGGGAAGCATCAAGCAATGGGTAAGATGGTCGCAAATTGGAATCGCCAAATTTCCACCACCCCTGAGTTAATCCAAATATTAAATCCAGCCAACGCTGGCGAGTTGTCCCTTCCATCAGCACTAGCAGTCCCCCTGGAAGCAATAACTGCAACACCTGTTTCAGGGAATTACGCAAATCTGCGGTGGCGTGCAAGACATTAGCCGCCACAATGATATCGTATTGATGAGAATCAAAACCTTGAGCTTCAAGCTCTTGTTCGATGTCTAATATTTCATAACCTACAAATGGATAATCGCCAAATTTCTGCCTAGCTTTGGCAAGGAATAAGGGGGACAAATCGGTAAATAGATATTTTGTTTGTCGTTCGGGCAGATGAGGCAGGATATGGGCTGTTGTTCCCCCAGTCCCAGCGCCAATTTCGAGAATTCCGACGTTACTACCCTTGGGCAAATTTTCCAGTGCGATCGCAATTGTTTTTTGTACCATAGCGTTCATGATTCGTGCTACGGGTGAATCCTGATACAGCTTGGTTAAACTTGTTGAGTCGCCATTGGGGAATAATAACTCTAATGGGTGACGTTTTCCTTGTAACACCTGTGCTAGTTCTTGTCCGCAACGCTGTAGCAAAGATAACTCTGCTTCTAAAGCTGGGTACTCACTTAAAATTTCCCCGGCCTGAAAATGTTCAATTTTCGGGACTCGCATCACTTCCCAGCCATCGCTAACTGGACGCAGTATTCCTTCTTCTGCCAATATCTCCAGGAGGCGACCTAGTAAGCGTTGGTGTTGGTTAACCACACCCAACTGTTGAGCGATCGCTACCAATGTAAACTCCTTACCTGGGTGAAACTCCCAACCCATTGATTGGAAGGCTTTGAGGATATAAGTCAGGCTCAAAGCTTCTAGTTTAGTTAATCCTTGTTGATAAGCTTCTAAGTCTTCCTGGACAATTAATTGTTGGAATTGGGGTGTAAGGCGATCGCTAATTTCTTTTGGGCTTGGGAAGTGAAGTGGTGCTTTCTTTGACGGCGTGACAGGTAGTTCACTTGCTGGCGACTTACTCCCACCTTTGAGCAAAAAACCTCCTTGTCGCAGTTCCTTGATACTATCTTTGACTGCCTGGATGATGCGATCGATATCTGCATGGGTATGTGCAGTTGAGAGAAAGCAGTTACGCCCTTCCCAAATGTAAATGCCTTTTTCTAGTAAATGATAAAACAGCAAGTCTATATTTTCTGAGGAAGCGAAGCGAAATAGGGAGCCAAAATGGACTAACTCTATCGGTACATTCTCCGCTTGGAAGTAAGCATTCAGGGTTGCCGCTAACTCAGAGGTATTATGGTTTAATTGCTGTTGCAGGCCAAAACCTTCTTGCTTGAGATGTTGCAATACTGCCCGTGCTGCCGCCATTCCTAGATGATTTTTATTAAAGGTTCCAGCGAAAAAAGTCTTTTGTGCTTGAGGATAGGAGGCATTACCATAGTTCCATATCCCGCCGTCAATGCCATTCATGTAATCCCTCTTACCAGCGATGACTCCCATCGGTAGTCCGCCGCCGATAATTTTGCCATAGATTACCAGATCCGCTTCAATCCCACAGTAAGCCTGAAAGCCTCCTGGATGGATGCGGAAACCTGTAATTACTTCATCGAAAATTAGGGCAATTCCCTCAGCTTGTGTCAATTGCCTCAACTGTTGTAAAAACCCTTGGGGTTGTAAATGAGGATGGCGACTTTGCACTGGTTCAACCAATACAGCCGCCAGTTCGCCAGCATGAGTCCGTAAAATATCCAGGGATTGGGGATTGCCATAATCCAGTACCAGCACATCGGCAACTGCATAAGGTGAGATCCCTACAGTCATTGGTACAGTATTCGTCTCACCTTGGACTGCCCTAGCTAAGACTCCATCGAAATGACCATGATAGGAGCCAGTAAATAGAGCAATCTTATTCCGGCCAGTCGTTGTCCGTGCCAACCGCAGCGCTGTCATCACCGCTTCTGTACCTGTATTACAGAAAGTGACTCGCTCCATATTAGTTAATTCACAGATTAACCCAGCTACCTCTGTTGCCAGATTGGATTGAGGCCCTAGTTGTATTCCTTGGTGAATCTGTTCTGTCAAGGCTTGAGTTATAAATGGTGCATCATGACCAAACAGCAACACCCCAAACCCCATCGAGATGTCGATATACTCGTTACCATCAATATCCCAAAATTTTGCACCTTTTGCTCGTTCTCCAATAATCGGATAGACCATTTCTTTGATGGAAGGGCGGAATCCAGCCACAGCCCTACTATCAGCCAGAAGAGAGCGGCTGATTTCGGCTCGTTGCTTAGATTGTTGCGTCCGTTTGGTATAGCGGGCGATCAGTGCTTGTAAATGGCGCTGTTGTTGTGGGTTCAGTTCCCTAATTTGAGTTTCTGAAACTAGCTGCTGATTTGGTTTGCCGTTCTGGTAATAATTAACAGTAGGTGCAGTTGCTTGCTGTGGGGATAAAGAACCTCCATTTGAGGGTGATGATACCTGCGCTTGATTACTTCCCTTACCCTGTAATAGTTCTAGCTGCTGAGACATTAGCTGAGACATCACTTGAAGTTGCTGTGACATAATTCGCTCTAATGCTGACTCATGCAAAGTTTCTGGTGAATTGGGAATTACTGTATTCGCAATTTGTGGGGTTAATTGCTCTGGCTGTGTAGGCTGAGACTCTAATTCCGGGGAAGGTACATTCTGAGCAATGTAAGTTGCTAACGCCTCAATGGTTCTATATTCTTCAAATAGCTGGCTAATAGATATCTTAATGTTATATGTGTTTTCAATCGCTGCGATCGCATCAATGAGGATCAGCGAATCAGCCCCCATTTCCAAAAAAGGTGTGTGAATATCTATTTCATTAGGATCTAATTGCAGTAATTTACTGATAATAGAACCCAATGTGACTAAAATTTGCTGTGGTGGTTTGGTGTGAGAAATTGCATCTGTCTGGAACTGGGATACCTTGGCATCTAATTTCTGTTCATCCATGACTTGAGTTGTATCTTGAATCCAGTAACGTTGACGTTGGAAGGGATAGGTAGGAAGCGATCGCTTATTTCTGGAATAATCTCGATCGAATCCCCTCCAGTTAATATTTACCCCTTGCACGTACAGAGCAGATAAGCTCGAAAGCAACACTTGCCAATCCTCTTGTCCTGGGGATAGGGAAGGGAGCCAGGTTGCATGACTTTGCTGGCATTTTTGGCCCATTCTGGAGAGGATGGGCTTGGAACCGATTTCTAAAAATAAGTTATAGCCTTGAGCAAATAAACTATTTATCCCCGCCATGAATTTTACTGGTTCTCTGGTATGCCGTCGCCAATAATTGGCATCAGGGATATATTCAGAGGGCAGCATTTCGCCTGTGAGGTTAGAAATTAGGGGTAGGCGTGGAGTTTGAAACTTTACTTGGCTGGCCTCAGTCTCAAAGCTATCCAGCATCGGGGCGATGAGTGGGGAATGAAAGGCGTGAGAAACTCGCAACTGTTGAGTTTTGATTCCTTGGGCTGACTCAGGCGGCAACTAGTGCCCTGACTGGCGATCGCAGACCGGAAATGACAATATTCTCAAGTCCATTAATCGCGGCAATGGCAACTTCTGAGGAGTATGGTTGAATTGCTGCTTTTACCTGACTTTCAGAGGCAAAGACAGCGACCATTTCACCAGTTTGGGGCAATGACTGCATCAAACTAGCTCTTTTTGCCACTAGCTTTAGACCTTCTTCCAGGCTAAATACCCCCGCCACACAAGCGGCGACATATTCACCCAAACTGTGACCAATTACGACGTGAGGGATAACACCCCAAGACTGCCATAATTCGGCGAGGGCATATTCTAGGGCAAATAAAGCGGGTTGGGTATAGGCAGTTTCGTCTAAAAGTGAACTTTCAGCATCGGTTGCATAGAGGATTTCCAGCAACGGCTTGTCCAAATAGGGACGGAGAATTTCATCGCAACGTTCGAGAGTTTTGCGGAAGGTAGGCTGGGTTTCGTAAAGTTGACGACCCATGCCTACGTATTGTGACCCCTGTCCGGTGAATAAAAAGGCTATTTTCAAGGACTTGCGGCTGGCAACCTTACCAGCCAATATTCCAGTCATTGCCTGATTCTCAGTTAAATTACTGAGGCGATCGCCTAACTGTTTGCTTGATTGCGCGACAATTGCCAACCGATGGGCAAAATGCGATCGCCCCGTGTTGGCACTAAAGCAGACATCTGCCAAAGATACATCAGACATCTCCGGAAAAGATTTAGAAACTTTAAACTCATCTGCAGACCTAACCCCCCTACCCCCCTTCCCTACAAGGGAAGGGGGAATTAAAGCCTCTCCCCGAAGCGGAGAGAGGTTTGGAGAGGGGTCATCAGCCGCAAAGAAATCAGCATAACGTTGCGCCAATTCCTGCAAAGCCGCCTCATTCTTAGCCGATAGAGTCAGAAGATGCAGCGATCGCTCAACTTGAAAAATCCCCCCCGCTCCCCTGCCCCCCTGCTCCTCGGTAACAGAGCGACTTGCCCTGAGCGGAGCCGAAGGGAGCCGAAGTGCTGCCCCCCCTGCCCCCCTGCTCCCCTGCTCCTCCGCTCCCTTCAGGCGAAGCTTCTAAAATCAGATGAGAATTAGTGCCACCAAAGCTAAACCCACTCACACCAGCCAAAAGGCGAT
Source organism: Nostoc sp. GT001 (assembly GCF_030382115.1). NCBI lineage: Bacteria > Bacillati > Cyanobacteriota > Cyanophyceae > Nostocales > Nostocaceae > Nostoc > Nostoc sp. GT001. Next base: position 6,670,871 of record NZ_JAUDRJ010000003.1, on the reverse strand, counting down.
CGCTAGGCCAAGGTTGACATTCCCCAGGAATAAAAAATGGTGTTCCATCTAAACCTAGATGGGGATTTAACTGCTGCAAGTGGAGGTGGGGGGGAATTTTCTTGTGTTGTAGCGATAACACTACCTTAATTAAACCTGCTACCCCAGCGGCTGGTTCTAAATGACCAATATTTGTTTTCACCGAGCCAATTCCACAGCGTTGTTCAGGGGAACGCCCCGACATCAATACTGCTTTTAACGCTCTAATCTCAATTGGATCTCCTAGAGGAGTACCAGTTCCGTGGGCTTCTATATAGCTAATCTCTGCGGGTGCGACACCAGCGTTTTTTAAAGCTTGGCGAATCACTGCCTGTTGAGCCAAGCCATTCGGTGCTGTAATCCCGTTACTGAGTCCATCGTGATTAACTGCCGAACCTTTAATTACTGCTAAGATGCGGTCTCGATCCTGAATGGCATCACTGAGGCGCTTGAGAATCGTAATACCGCAACCCTCACCCCGGACGTATCCATTGGCACTAGCATCAAAGGTTTTACATCGACCATCAGGAGCCATCATCCGGGCTTGGGAGAAGGTAATTGTCATGTCTGGCGATAGCATCAGGCTGACACCGCCAGTAATTGCTAAGTTAGACTCCCCACTTTGCAAACTTTGACAAGCAGAGTGAATTGCTACCAAGGATGAGGAACAAGCTGTTTCGATAGCCATACTTGGCCCATGCAAATCCAGCAGATAAGATAAGCGATTAGCGGCAATGCTCAGAGTCAGACCAGTGCCATTATGAATATTGATGTTGGCTAAATCACTACATAAAAATCTGCCGTAGTCGTAGTTGCCAATGCCAATAAAAACACCAGTTTGGCTACCCGCGAGACTTTCTGGTGCGATCGCGGCATCTTCTAAAGCCTCCCAAGCTACTTCCAAAACCAGTCTGTGCTGGGGGTCTATGCGTTCGGCTTCACGGGGAGAAATCCCAAAAAAATTGGGGTCGAATCGATCTACTTGATCTAAGAAACCGCCCCAGCGAGTGTTCATTTTCCCTGGAGTAGCCGGATCGGGATCGTAAAAAGCCTCAACATCCCATCGGTCTTTTGGCACTTGAGCGATCGCATCGATGCCATTATGCAAAAGCTTCCAGAATGATTCGGGATTATTAGCATGAGGAAAACGGCAACCGATGCCTATAATCGCTATGGGTTCCACTTTTGACCTTTTTTGTGTATATTACAACATCATTTTTTCGGTACTTACAGAAGTTTACGCCAAAACTTGCATTTCCTCTGCTATGTGTTGGGCTAAAGCCTCAATAGTCGGGTATTCATATACTAGAGTCGGAGCAAGTTTATATCCTGTCGCAGCTTCTAGATCGCCAATTAGAACAGTTCCTTCTGCTGAGGATAAACCATAACGTTGGAAGGGAATTTTCACTTCTATTTCATCTGGTTGCGTGTCCAACAGTTCAGACAGATAAGAAATTAACCAACTTTCAATATCCGCTGCTTTTAATACTCCCTTGTTTACTGTACTAGTATTGCTTCTACTGCTGACATCTTTGGGATTTTTTCGTGGCAAACTCCTTACTAATTGGTTATACCGCTTCATTGCTTCTGTAGTACTCATGCCTTGATATCGATTCCACGCTTGCCATTGAATATATTTACGCGGATGCAAAATTGGATTTGGTTCTTCTTCTTGACAATCTCCTTCTAAAACCTGTTTTTCCAAACCGTAAATTTCTAGTTGTAGTTTGTCTTCTGGGATATTTACATGACCAAACCGCACCAAATTAGACATGAGTTGAAATTCTACTTCCGTCTCATCTAAATCATGCTCATCTCTAACTACGTTATGTCTATAATCATCACGTCCAGAAACTAAAATACAAAAATGCCTTTTGATGTTGTGGGCATTTTCATCAATAAAATCCCCTTGCCAGCGATAGGGATAAACCTGGGTACTTGGACGCACATAACGGCCAATAATCGCCAAGCGACGACGATTTGAGTGATTGGGTAGGGAACAGTGCATTGTACTTTCAGTAAAGACGATCGCTTGACCTGCCTTGACTGGCACTGATTCTACTTCCCAGTCATTTTCATCAAATTCATAAGATAAGGAGTATTGTTGCTCTTTTTGCCAAACTGTTTTATGGGCACTAATGCCAGCAAACACACCTTCAGATGCCGGAACACTCCCTTTTAATATTTTAAATATTCGTTGATGCGATCCATTGGCGAAACGCATACAACCATTTTCCAGGTCGGCATCTTCCAAGGCCACCCAGACTGTTAAATTTAAAGGGTCTTCGTCTTGAGAATAAACTAAAGTTTTCTTAGCAAAGTCGATGTCACTTGATGTATAAAACTCTTTCGCTTGATGCCATTTAATTTCCCCTTGTCCGGGCATTTTACAAAAGACATTGGTATACCAAAGCAATAAGTTTTCTCCAGCGATTTGGTTTAAGCGCTGAATTAGTTGTGGATGTTGAAATAGTTCTGCTATTGGTTTATGAAATAGATAATGATCGCGGGGAGTTTCTAAATTAAGAACATTATTATAAAATGTGATAATTTCCTGTCCGTCTGCTTCTTTGATAATGCGGCTATTAGTTTCTAAACATTCCTTTACTGCGGCAATTTCTGCTGGTGCAAAGATATCAACTGGGCCGACCCATCCTTTTTGTTGGAAATGTTTAACTTGGTCTTGATTTAACATATTATCTCTATCTTTAGATGGTTGTTGTTAATTTCGGAGATTTTTCTGATGTTAATAAATTCAGTGTGTTATTCAAAAAATTTTGACGGCAAGCTTGACGCTGAATCTTACCACTAGAAGTTTTAGGAACGGTTCCCGTTTTTACTAATAAAACAGTATGAGTTCGGATCTCATGTTCTGCTGCCACCGCTTGACGAATGTTACCAATTACTTCATTGACATCTAGCCGTCGCAGATAACTCCGCTCTACTTCTTGAACTACAACTAACTGTTCCTCACCTTTAAATTCCACTGCAAAGGCTGCCCCACAACTGGGTCGCAATGCGGGATGACTATTTTCAATGGTTAATTCAATATCTTGGGGATAATGGTTGCGTCCTTGAATAACGATCGTATCTTTCAACCGCCCTGTAACGAATAATTCGCCATCCTTAATAAATCCTAAGTCGCCTGTACGGAGAAACATTCTAGAATCACTATCTTTTAGGGTTGCTTGAAAGGTTTTTTGTGTCTCTTGGGGGTTTTTCCAGTAGCCTTGAGCAATAGTAGAACCTGATACCCAAATTTCCCCGACTTGTGAATCTTGGCATCGAATAAACGATTCAGGATGAACGATCGCAATTTGTGTATCAATCTCGCTACGTCCACATCCCACCAATGTCTGCACATTTTGTTGATTTAATCTCGCCTCTACCACTCGATTTTCTGCTAGTGCATCTGTATCAACTCGCAAGAATACAGGCGGATCTTGTTGACGCACCGCCGCCACTTTCAGGGTGGCTTCTGCCAAACCATAACCGGGACAGAAGGCTGTTAAATCAAATCCACAGGGTTTAAAGGTTTCGGCGAACCGTTGTAGGACATCTGCCCTCACAGGTTCAGCACCATTTAAAGCCATTTGCCAGCTACTCAAATCCAAGGTAGCCTTTTGTGCTGCGGTGATTTTCCGCACGCATAGATCGTAGGCAAAATTCGGTGCGCCGCTATGACTAGCTTTGTAAGTCGAAATCGCCTGTAGCCATCGTATGGGTTTATGCAAAAAGGACACAGGAGGCATCATGTAGCAAGAACAACCTTTATATAAGGGTTCGATGACTCCATAAATTAGCCCCATATCATGAAAAGTGGGTAGCCAAGTGACAATAATACTATCTGCTGTGTGGTTCCATCCGCGATCGAGGTCGGTACAGTTGGATAGGAGATTGCCGTGGCTGACCATCACTCCCTTGGGAGTGCCTGTAGAGCCGGAGGTGTACTGGAGAAGAGCTAGGGTATGGCTATTGACAATAGGTTTCTGCCATGCATCTGCTAAATCTGCATCAATGTCATCGGTGGCTAACCAACGCAACTGGGCTAACTCTGGGTGTTCTACCAACCAATGCTGACTATTGGCTAAGACAGATGTGGTTGTGAGGGCAAAGGTTGCTTCTGCATCTTTGAGCCATCGCCAACAGCCTAGACTTTGACTGATTGGCACGGAGGGGATAGGCGGGAATAGCTACAACTCCAGCCAACAAACATCCGAAAAAAGCGGCAATGAATTCTAAACCTGGTGGATACAGTAGTAAGGCTTGTTGACCTATGGCATTAAAACTCTGAAGTTTGGCGGCGATCGCCTGTGCTAATCGCTGCAATTCTTGATAACTTAGAGTATGCGCTGCAATTTCTCCATCCTGAAGAAAAGTGTAATTTTTATCAGGCTGCGATCGCGCTCTTTCACTCAAAGCATCTACTAAGGTAGAAAATTTCATGCCGTTATTGCTCTCTTAATTCCCTAACTCCAGTAGAAAAGTTTTTCACGCTCCTTGGAGAAGGCAAGAAATCCACCTACGGTAATCCGACGGCGAGAACCTTCAACCGCAGAAACACGATGCAAAATCCTCCCCGCATCAAAGACTACTAAAGAACCAGCTTCTGGACTGAGGAACATTTGGTCATAATCTTCCATAACTGAGGCAATCAGTTGACCGTTCACTAAACCATTTTTCCTTGTTCCCCCATGTTCCTTATCGGGCCATTCTGTCTCTGACCACTCTAAATCATAGAGAATCAACTCTCCCCCAGCATTAGCAGCACTCAGCACTACAAAATAGCTGAGATGATCTTCGGGTTCAACTATGGTTTCTAAGTGGCGATACCCTGGTGTGCAATGCAGAAATTGATTTTCAAAATGCCAGCCCATCTCCTGGCCAGTTTTTAAAACTCGAATTGTCGTTGGAGTATAGGCGTAGCCGTCGGGGGTAACGGGAAGTTCAACGGGCCGACTCACCAGACATTGCACCGAGAACTTCTGTTAGCCGCGTCTCGAAATCGGCTCCTCCACTGAAGAGTTGACGGCAATATTTCCGAAAATCAACTGCTTCTTCACAATATTGAGTAATATCGGCATCGCATACATATAATGCTGGGCCGTAAATCAGAACATCCCCAAAGGGCGAACCAGGAAATGGGTCTTTGCGCGTTAGCCGACTGACGACTCTAGAGATATCTTCTTGAGAAAGAAAATTTTTGACTATTAGACCATGAACCTGGCGATCGCAAATATCTATAATTCCTTCTGGATAGTTACCAATTTCGCTAACATCCAGTTCAACAAAATTATATAAGGACTTGGCTACAGGAGACTTAATCATGATTTCGCCAAAAACAAATTTTTACAAACTCTACTAATTGTTCTTTTTGTTCAAGAAGGCTTGTAATCGATACATCTCAGACTATCCTGTTTTTTGAAAACCTGAGATGTATCAAATTTCAAATCAAAGATTTCGCACTCAGATTTTAGCTGGCACTAATTGCACTTCCAAAATGACAAGAGGTACTACAGTAGGTATCCGCCATAGCAGCTATGATAGGGTTGATTTCATATTGGACTTTCAGAGAGTCGATATACGTACTCACATCTGCTTCTGAAACATCAAAGCCCTTAGATTTAGCTACTTTAGACAACTCTTGTGCTACTTTTGCAACTTTTTCTTCTGGAGATCCCTGAAGATTAGTTAAAGCTTTTTGCAATTCTGCACCTACTCCTGATGAGTCGCTAGCTGGATTGTTATTTTCTGTCGTAATATTTTTTACGAAGTCAGTAAATTGTGCTATTGACATATTGTTTCTCCTTGTAATCTTGTCCTCTGTTTTTAAGAAACACATTTTATAATCCTCCTTCTCTAAGAATTTGAGGATTTATATTTCAGTGTGTTTCTTTCATAATTATTGCGGCAGCGAAAAAACTTCTCTGTTAGAGGTTATTAAGAAATACACACATTTTATAAACCTGATTCAGTCAGGATCTGAGGTTTTAAATTTCAATGTATTTCTTCCATTTTTTGTTAGCGCATAGGGGGCGCTAATCAAAAGCTCATATCTGGTGCCATTGTCTGATTGCAAGCTTTAAAATTGCATTGTTTGTTGCTAGTCATTACTGGTTGTTCGCTTAAATCCTGAATTTATAAGCTGTAGACATTGCCCAGTTTCAGGTTGTCGAAAATAGCGCCAGATTTGGTCTCTGTCAAAATTGAGAGAATTTTACTAGAGAAATCCGCTTACCAGAAATTGAGATATTTGGGATTTTGTAAATCAAGGGTAAAGCAGATCAGCCTTTGGTATAAAACCTTTTGCACTTGGTAGCTATTCGCTTTCCGTCAGATAATTACTTGAATTTATTTCGTAGTCAGGCTTTCAGCTCTGAGTTGGGAATTTCAAAAGCGATGAAGTCTTTACCACGCAACTCTGTCATCCTATAACGGGAAGGGACTAAGTGCAATGTCCGATACAAAATTTAATTATATTGACCATCTAGTTACCATGTATTAACATTACTTTATCATATACCCCTTATACGCTATCTTGTGTAATATTTTTGACATTTTTACGTACAAACACTGTATAATTGCGATGTCAAAACTAAATAACTTTAGCTTTTAAGCTCTATTTTTCGTGAAGGCTGTTATTGGGAGCGACTGCGTTAAACGGGTTTCTCGGCTTGTTTGCCCTTGGCTTTCTCGTTCGTATAGCGTCTTTGTTAGGATAAGGGTAGCAAGTAAAGTTTGACAAAAAAAGCTTAATAAAAAAAAGATTTACATCAAGATATGTTAGTGTTTGACTAAGTTGTATAAACCCTAAATTCTTGGTTTAAAATTTATGGATACCATCACCATAGCCAGTTGTAACTGAATATTAAATTACCGATTGCGCTAGATTAATTTTGTGGTATTGGTTAAAACAAGGTAACAAACCAGATTTAGGAGTTTTGGAAAATTCTGCGATGACATACGTTAAAAATGATTTATGGCTCACGGTTACAGCTGATTTATTAGCTAATTATCCAGACGCAGTTAATCGGATATACAAAGGTGAAATTGATGGAATGCTGATTAAGCAGGTTTTCACCAAAGAAGAAATGCTCAAGGCGAAACATCAACTGGAAAACATAAAAAGTCGAAAAAGTGTAGGTTACGGCGAATCATTTGGTGTTGTTCTACCTGCCAAAGAAAATGAACCGACTAAATATTTTCAAGATGTAAATGTATATAGAAACGATCTGAAAAATATTTTTGAAGGTGGTTATGAACAAAGAATTGAAGGATTACTAAGTAAAGTCTCAGGAGGGAGAGTAGTAGAGATAGCCTCAGAAAATAATCAAACTTATGCCCCTGCTCAAATCAGATTTGTTGAGCCAAATAAAGGTGGGATTATTATTCATAAAGGTAGTCAATTTCTCCAGCATCCATCCTTTGCTCATTTAACAAAAATTGCTAGATTACAAGAACATCTGAGTTATTTTCTGATCGTCGATAAGCCGGAAGAAGGTGGAGAATTAATAATTTACGATTTGCCGCCAGAAGAAGCGAAAAAGGATTTTGATACTTTAGTTAAGGATTCCGCTTTTGAAAAATGCGACAAAAAATATATCAGTCCAGACATTGGTGATATGGTTCTTTTCCACGGTGGTACAATATGGCATAAGGTAGCGGAGGCCAGGGGAAACAAAAATCGTATTAGTATAGGTGGATTTGTTGCTATATCAACAGACGATCAAAAGATATTCTATTGGAGTTAATCAAATTATAGTCAAAAATCATCGTAGAATTTAAGCAACGCTTAAAGGATGTTTTTCAAGTATCAAATTGTGTTACTATCTCCTTTTTTATTGGGATTTAGGGAGATAAAGAAATTTTTACATAACCAAGCACTTTTAAAACATCCTCTTTGTAGGACTTTATCTAAATACAAGAACGTCAGCCTTATTTTATAAAGGTTCTAGCTTCGACAGCCATTTTTTATTTATAAACAAAGGTTTTATTGGATGCAATCGCATCTAATTAATGTATGTAAAATGGCTCATCACAAATTTAAAATCATAAATGGAGAACAAGATGAATAAAAATGCTACTCAGCCAGAATTAGCAATCAATAACTGGCTCACTTTAGAAGCTGAATTAGCCAGTAATTATCCTGATAGTGTGAATCAAATTTATCAAGGTGAAATCGATGGAATGCTCCTCAAAGGAGTCTTTTCCCAGGCAGAAATGTTAGAAGTAAAACAGAGACTAGATAACGCCAGTGACGAGCTAGAAACTGTTAGATACGGTACAACGCTTGGCTGTGTTTTAATGGCAGCAGGTAGTGATAAAGAAAGATATTTTCAAGGTGCAGACAATTTCAGGAACAAGTTAAAGACGCTTTTTGACACCAATTTTGAAGCGAGATTAGAAGCAACTTTAACTGAAATTTCTGGAGGCAGAAAGGTCGAGGTAGCTAGAGAAAATGATGAGCGGGTTTATACTCCGGCTACTGTGAGATTTGTTTACCCAAATCTAGGTGGAATGGTTCCCCATAAAAACAATGATTTTCTGGAAAATTCCTACTACGATCACTTGAACCAAATTGCCAAAATGGTAGATGCTCTTAGCTATTTTATCATCATTGATAAACCAGAAGCAGGTGGAGATTTAGTACTTTACGATTTACCTCCAGAAGAGTCAATGACTCTCACCAAAGATTTGGATTTAGAAAAATGCCCCAAGAGATATATTACCTCCGATATCGGAGACATGATTGTTTTTCACGGTGGTAATATAGTGCATCAAATTACTGATGTAATAGGGCAAAAAGTTAGAATTACGATTGGTGGCTTCTTAGCAATGTCCAAAGACGATCAAAAAATCCTCTATTGGAGTTAAATAGTTTTGCTGTGACTCGATAGAGGTGTAGGTAGGCAAGAAGAGGAAATGATTGAGTTTTTTCGACTTTCAACTCAGCAAAAGCATCTGTGGTTGTTGCAGCAAGCTGATTCTAGCTTGCCTTACCGGACTCAATGTGCTGTTTTCATTGAGGGAACTCTCAATATCGAGGCTCTCGAAATTGCCTTAAATACTGTCATTAATCGACATGAGATTTTACGTACCAAATTCAAAAGCTCACCTGGAGAGATTATTCCCTTTCAAGTCATAACCGACAGTAACCTACCAGCAATTTATCAGCACGACTTGGCTGCTTTAAATCCATTAGAACAGGAAGCTGAAATCGCAGCAATTTGGCAAAAGATGAGCCAATTGGATTTCGATTTTGCACAAGCTCCAATTTTGAATGTATCTTTGATAATTTTGTCGCCTCAAAAGCATTTATTATTTCTTTGTTTACCGTCTCTATGTGCAGATGGTGTAACACTTAAAAATTTGGTGCGTGAAATTAGCTGTAACTATGGAGGATTGGCAAAAGGACAGCTTCAGCAAGAACCAATGCAATATGCTGATTATTCAGAATGGCAACATGAATTACTCATAGCAGAAGATACCAAAAAAGGGCGAGAGTATTGGGAAAAACAGGATATTTCTGCTATTTTTAATTTCAAACTTCCAGTAGAAAATCAGTCAGCTAATAAGAGAGAATTTCAACCAAAATTAATTGCGATCGCTATTCAACCACATACAGTTGCAAAGCTAAAAAACCTGATACGGCAGTATGATATTTCAATATCTGTATTTCTGCAAACTATCTGGCACATTCATCTGTGGCGATTGACAAAAGAATCAAATCTGATTGTTGGTGTAGGATACGATGGTCGCCAATATGAGGAATTACAGACATCATTAGGATTGTTCGCTAGATATTTACCAATTCATGTTCATTTAGCAGCGAACTTACAATTTTTGGAAGTTTTAAAGCAGATTAATGAATCTACACTTCAACAAACCAAATGGCAGGATTATTTTAGTTGGAATGAGATAAATTTATCTTGGTTTCCAGTCACCTACAATTTTGCAGAAGAGACAGAGCAGTATTTTGCAGAGAATCTGGTTATATATATAGATAAGCAATTGAGCTATATTGATAAATTTAAATTAAATTTATCATGCTGTGTAACCAAAAACCAAGAAATAGTTGCAGAATTTCACTATGATTCCAGCTTATTTCGAGCAGAGGATATAAAACGTTGGGCGGGACAATTTCAGATGTTGTTAGCAAGTGCTATTGAGAATCCGTTAACTTTAATCAGTAAGTTAGAAATTCTCAGTGAAGTAGAGCGACAACAACTGTTGTTATGGTGCAACAATACAGAAACTAATTATTCAAAATTTCAGTGCATACATCAACTGTTTGAAAAACAGGCAGATAGTACACCAGATAATGTTGCCGTTGTGTTTGAGAACCAGCAATTGACTTATGCTCAACTCAACGCTCGTGCTAATCAGTTAGCACGTTATTTACAGGATTGGGGTGTGGGGCCAGAAGTTTTGGTGGCAATTTGTCTGGAGCGATCGCACTTGATAATCATCGCCCTGCTAGCTATCCTGAAAGCAGGTGGTGCTTATGTACCGCTCGATCCTCAACTGCCAAAAGAACGCCAAGCCTTGATTTTAGAAGATACCCAGGCAACAGTGGTATTGACTCAAGAATTCTCAGCCTGGACTCTACCTGAACATAGGGCGCGTGTGGTTTCCCTAGATGCACATTGGCATATCATCGCCGAAAAAAGCAATGAAAACTTGCCCAGCAAAGTCATTCCAGAAAATTTAATCTATGTACTCTACACCTCTGGCTCTACAGGAAAACCTAAAGGAGTTGCCGTTGAGCATCAGCAAATGTGCAACTATCTTTATAGCATCCTTGCTCAACTAAATCTGTCTACTGGTGCTAGTTTTAGCTTAGTTTCTAGCTTCGCCGCAGATTTAGGTAATACAGTTATCTTCCCTGCCTTGTGTACAGGCGGCTGTCTCCATGTAATTTCTCAAGAGCGAGCCTCTGATGCAGATAAGCTGGCTGATTACTATGACAATCATGGCGGTATCGACTGTCTCAAAATTGCTCCCAGTCATCTGCAAGCTTTACTAAATTCCTGCCAACACCCCGCCCAAATCTTACCCCGCCATCGATTAGTTTTGGGTGGTGAAGCCTTGAGTTGGCAACTAGTTGAGAAGGTGCAAGCGTTAGCCCCTGACTGTAAGATTCTGAATCACTACGGGCCTACAGAAGCTACCGTAGGAGTGCTTACTTATCAGGTGGAAAACGGTCAAAGCGATTATGCAGCAAGTGTTCCCCTTGGGCAACCTCTGGCAAACACGCAAATCTTGCTTTTAGATGAGCATCTGCAACCCGTTCCCATCAGTATCCCTGGAGAAATATACATCGGTGGTGCGAATTTAGCGCGGGGCTATTTCAACCGCCCAGATTTGACCAAAGAAAAATTTATACCAAATCCATTTATTGATTTTGGATTAAGCGATCCGAGTGAGAACCTGCTATCTTCTAAAACCGATCGACAGCTTAATAATCTAAAATCCAAAATCCAAAATCCAAAATTAACCCGTCTATATAAAACTGGAGATTTAGCACGTTACCTCAGTGATGGTAACATCGAGTTCCTCGGTCGAATTGACCATCAGGTGAAGATTCGCGGCTTCCGCATCGAGTTGGGAGAGCTTGAGTCAGCATTGCGACAACACCCAACAATACGAGAAACTGTAGCGATCGCTCTGGATGATGAGCGGGGTGAACAGCGGCTAGTTGCCTATATCGTCCCCCACCGAATAGATGTATCTAGCAGTGAACTACGCAACTTTTTGCAGGAGAAACTGCCCGACTACATGATGCCCTCTGTTTTCGTGAGGCTGGACGCTTTACCATTGCTGCTTAACGGTAAGTTAGATCGTCGCTCCCTCCCAGCACCAGATTGGACACGCCCCGAACTAGAAGCAGCCTTTATCGCACCTCGGACTCCAGAAGAACAAATATTAGCCGATATCTGGGCGGAAGTTTTGGGTGTCGAACGAGTAGGAGTGCAGGATAACTTCTTTGAGTTAGGCGGAGATTCTATCCTCAGCATTCAGATTGTCGCCAGAGCCAAAGAAGCGGGGCTTTGTCTGACTCCCATGCAGCTATTTCACCAGCAAACGATCGCCCAGTTAGCAGCCTTAGCGACAAAAACGCCTAAGCCAACACAGGGTTTGGTAACTGCTGAAGTGCCCCTAGTTCGTCACCGCCTCTCTTTTGATGGCAGCTACACCCCTTCTGATTTTCCCCAGGCGAAGTTAAACCAAGAACAGCTGGATCTACTGGGCGCTAAATTTGCTATTGAAGATATTTACTGCCTCTCACCTCTGCAACAAGGCTTACTCTTTCATAGCTTGTACGATCCAAAATCAAGAGTGTACTTCCAGCAAAAGATTTTAACCTTCCAAGGAAAATTGAATGCTACCGCTTTCCGGCAAGCATGGCAACAGGTAGTAAATCGCCACCCCAGCTTGCGAACCATCTTTCTTTGGGAAGACTTGGCAGAACCGATACAAGTAGTGCTACAGCAGGTAGAATTGCCTTGGCAGCAGCAAGACTGGCGCTACATGTCTCCAACTGAGCAAGAAGAACAATTGCAGACTTATCTTCAAGCAGATTCACAGCAGGTTTTTTCACTGAGTGCAGGCCCATTGATGCGATTGGCACTTATCCAAACTGCTCCAGACATTCATCAATTCATCTGGAGCCACCACCATATAATACTGGATGGTTGGTCTACTTCTGCGATCGTCACAGAGGTCTTCAAGTTATACAAAGCATTTTGTGAAGGTCAGGATTTATACCTTAAAGATAACCATCTTTATCGAGACTATATCGCCTGGTTGCAACAGCAAGACTGGTCTGGAGAAGAAAGCTTCTGGCGAAAGGCTCTCAGGGGACTACGCGCTCCAACTAAGTTAGGTGTAGATTGGGTGTCGGGCAATTTACCCGATCCAGATTGGGGATGGGGATATGCTCAGGAGGAAACCACACTCTCAGCCGATGTTACCTCGTCCCTACAGTCCTTTGCCAGAAAGCATCATTTAACGCTCAACACCATCATTCAGGGAGTTTGGGCTTTGCTTTTAAGCCGATACAGCGGTGAGGAAGACGTGGTTTTCGGCGTGACTGTCTCTGGTCGTCCAGCAGATTTGCCAGGAGTTGAGGCGATCGTTGGACTATTAATCAATGCCCGACCGATGCGAGTACAAGTTTCTGGTCATATTTCCGTTTTATCCTGGTTTCATCGGTTGCAACAGCAACAAGTAGAACTGCTTCAGTATCAGTATAGTTCTTTAGTGCAGATTCAAGAGTGGAGCCAGATACCCAGAGGAACGCCTTTGTTCGATAGTTTTGTCTCCTTTCAAAATCACCCATTGAATCTTTCCTTAATAGAGGAAAACAGTGGCCTAAAAATTATCAATGTACGTTCCTTTTTTGAAACCAACTATCCTTTAAGTTTAACTGTGGAACCCGGTTATCAACTGTTAATCAGAATTGAATATTTATCCAATAAATTTGATCTTGCCACGATCCGCCGAATATTAAAACAGTTTGGCACTGTGCTGAAAAATATTCCAGTCAATTTAGCCCAACCTCTATCGCATATTTCTCTAACTACTGAAATGACTACAGTAGAAAGTCAGGAACTAGTTAATAGTTTCAATGCTGACCTAGAATAAAAAGATTTAAGGAAAATATTATGTGCGGTATTTGTGGATGTTTTGATATTTCAAAAGAGCGTAGCCCAGAAATGAAAGTTCTGGAAAATATGACTGACACATTAATTTATCGAGGACCAGATTCATCGGGATATTTGATCAAAGAAAATTTAGGTTTAGGCTTTCGGAGGTTAAGTTTAATTGATTTAGCAGGCGGTAATCAACCTCTATATAACGAGGATGAAACAATAGTCTTAATATGTAATGGAGAAATATTTAATTATTTAGAACTGAAAAAGGAATTAATTAAAAAAGGTCATAAATTCCGCACCAATACAGATGTAGAAGTTTTGGTTCACCTCTATGAAGAATATGGGCTAGATTTTTTAAATCAACTCAATGGTCAATTCGCCTTTGCTCTTTACGACTATCAAAAACAACAATTAATTTTAGCTAGAGATCAAATGGGCATTTGCCCACTTTTTTATACAATTGTGGATAAATTTTTGATTTTCGGCTCAGAAATCAAAGCAATCTTAGCACATCCGTTAGTTAAGCGTGAGGTTGACTTGGTTGGTTTAGATCAAATCCTCACATTTCCCGGATTAGTAAGTCCGAGAACTATGTTTAAAAATATCAATAGTTTAAAAAGTGGTCATTATGTTCTGATTAAAGATTTTCAGGTAAAAGTTACAGAATACTGGGATTTAGATTATCCACAGATTAATGAAACTGCTTATAGTCAATCAGAAAGCTATTACACAGAGAAATTACAAGAGCTTTTGATCCAATCAGTTAAATATCGGTTACACGCTGATGTCCCGGTGGGAGTGTACGTTAGTGGCGGCTTAGATTCTTCATTAATTGCAGCAATAGTCAATAAAATACGTCCTGATAGTGATGTACATTCTTTCTCAATTGGCTTTACAGATAAAGAGATATGTGAGTCAAAATATCGAGATATTTTGCTGAAACAACTGAATTTTATCCATCATGATATTTTGTTCGATTGGCATCAAATCAGTGATGGCTTAGTAAAAGCTATTTATCATTCTGAATGCCCGATCAAAGAAACTTATAATACAGCTTCTTTAGCTCTTTCTGGCTGTGCTAATAGTAACCATATTAAAGCCATTTTAACGGGGGAAGGTGCTGATGAATTATTTGCAGGTTATGTCGGCTATCGTTTTGAACAATTACGAAATAGCAACCTTTCTGCAAACCAAAAAGATTATAGTTTGGAATCTGTATTAGATGATGAATTGAGACTTAAGGTATGGGGAGATGAAAATATTTTTTATGAAAGAGATTTATACTCTTACCGAGAAACGAAATTAGCTTTGTATTCATCAGAATTGAACGATCGATTTAGTGAATTTGACTGTCTTAACTTTGAGTTAGTTAACCATGAGAAGTTACGAAATAGGCATTTTATTCATCAAAGGTCTTATCTTGATTTTAAATTAAGGTTATCAGATCATTTGATTTCCGATCATGGCGATCGCATGGCTTTAGCTAATTCGGTTGAAGCTCGTTATCCATTCTTGGATATTAATCTAGTTGAATTTACTAAAGCAATACCTCCTAACTTAAAACTCAATGGCTTAATAGAAAAATATATTCTTAAAAAAACAGCAAAAGACTTTCTTCCTCAACAAATTGTTGAGCGAGAAAAATTTGCTTTTCATGCACCTGGAAGCCCTCATTTATTAAAACAAGATATCGAATACATCAATGACATATTGTCAAGTGATTTGCTTAAAAAGCAAGGCTATTTCAACCCAATTACTATCGATAACCTTAAGAACCAATATCTACAAGATGGCTTTCACCTCAATCTTCCTTTTGATATGGACTTGTTAATTATCCCCCTGACTTTTGGGATATTTTTACAGGAATTCAAAATGCCTGATATTAACTAATTCACCAATACCACTAACATAATTAAGTTTGTTTACAGCAGAAGCGAGGTATCGGCAAAATGGCAAAGATTCACAAGAGGGAAATGTTGGGTGTTTTAGGTGGTATGGACCCATTGGCATCGGCTGAATTTTTGAAGACAATTTATGAATATAATATTTTCGGTCAACGTGAACAACAATCACCTAAAGTTATTCTTTATTCTGACCCCACATTTCCTGACAGAACGGAAGCTTTGCTCAGGGGAGATGATGAAATTTTACTAGCTAATTTAATAGCAGCTTTAGATCAATTATGTGAATTAGATGTTTCAAAAATTGTTATTTGTTGCATAACTTCTCATTACTTACTGCCCAAATTACCCTATGATTTAAGAGATAGAGTGATTTCTTTAGTAGATATCATTTTCAAAAAGATTTTAGACCAACCAAAAAAGCATTTATTAATTTGCTCAACCGGAACGCAAAAATTACAAATCTTTCAAAACCATATTCTTTGGCAGTTTGTCAAAGATGACATCATATTACCTGATGAAAGCGAACAAAATTTAATTCATCAAATGATTTATTATCTAAAAATTAAAGGAGATTTTCAAAAGTGTCTGCCTATTTTAGAAAACTTGCAAGCGAAGTATAATGTAGAAAAATTGATCGCAGGCTGCACAGAAATTCATTTGTTAAATAAATATTTAGAGTCAGTTGCAGGTAAGCAACCCGAAAATATCTTTTTAGATCCGTTGACGATAATAGCACAAGAACTATGGAGTATTTCAAATCTGCAAAATTACACAGATTTACCAAATACAATTGTGGCTTTCCAGTTTCTCTCCCGGATATTTTCGCCAGATTTACATCTTCCTCAAGAAATAGACAAATATAATTCTAAAAAATATGAACTCTCAAATTTATATTCAAGATTGGTTTAGTGAAACTGCTGAAAAATTTAGCAAAAATACAGCTATTGATTGCGGTGAACGACAATTTACCTATGGTGAAATTGAAGCGCAGTCAAATAAACTTGCCAATTTTCTCATTGAACATGGCGCTATTAAAGGCTCAATGATAGCGATTTTGGCTAAAGATTATGTTAAATTTATTATTGCAATCATCGGCATTTTAAAAGCAGGGTGTGTCTTTGTACCGCTAGTTCCCGATTTACCTGATGACCGAATTTATACCATCATCGCAGAAGTAGCTCCACAATGGTTAATCGTTGATGCCACAGGGTTAACGAAAATTAGCAATGGTAGAATAGCAGAATTTTTACAATCGCCAGTTATTTGTTTGGAAGAAAATCGCAATTTTGATAGTTTTAATCCTCTGAATTGCTACCTGAATAAGTATGCAGAATATTCTCAATTTGAGAAGCCAAATATTCAAATAGAACCAGACGATATGTCCTACTTATACTTCACCTCTGGTTCGACGGGTAAGCCTAAAGGAATAGCAGGTCGTTTGAAAGCGATCGCTCATTTTATCAACTGGGAAATTCAAACATTTGGGATTAAAGAGTTCACCAGAGTTAGTCAATTAATTACTCCCGCTTTTGATGCTTTTTTAAGAGATATTTTTGTTCCCTTATGTGCTGGTGGCGTCGTTTGTATACCGGAAGAAATTGATATTATCCTTGATGCTAGAAAGCTAATTGAATGGATAGAACGTCAGCAAATTAATCTAATTCATTGTGTACCTTCCTTATTTCGCTCTCTTCTAAATGAGGATTTAGACCCGAAAAGTTTTTCATCTTTGCAATATATTCTTTTATCTGGAGAACCCCTACTGCCTGCGGATATTAGCCGTTGGATGGATATTTACGGCGACAAAATTCAGTTAGTCAATCTTTATGGGGCATCAGAAACAACAATGACGAAGTTCTTTTATTTCGTCAAGGCTGCCGATCGAGAACGACGGTCTATCCCTATTGGTAAGCCAATGGATGGAGCTGCGGCTTTAGTTGTTGATGAGCGAGGAAAAGTTTGTCTTCCGGGAATGGTGGGTGAAATTTATATTCGGACTCCCTATCGCACCTTGGGATATTATCAGCAGCCAGAGTTAACCAATCAATTTTTTATTCCCAATCCTTTTAGTAATAACCCCCATGATATTGTCTATAAAACGGGCGATTTAGGTCGAATTTTAGAAGATGGAAATTTTGAATGTTTAGGCCGCCGAGATGGGCAAGTCAAGATTAGAGGAGTGAGAATAGAATTAGGAGAAATTGAGAATTATCTGCGACTTCATCCATTAGTTAAGGATGTGGTTGTCGTAGATCGTGAAGACGCAAATAGTCATAAATATTTGTGTGCCTATGTTGTTCTCAAAGAAGAATTGGAATCAGGGAAATTGAGAGATTTTTTATTAAAATCCCTGCCAGAATCGATGATACCTTCAGTATTCGTGCTGATGGATGCTTTGCCAAGAACCATTAGCGGGAAAGTGGATAAGCGATCGCTCCCTGCACCCAATCGACAACAAAACCGAACTTTTGTACCACCCCAGACACCTATTGAGACACAGTTGGCGCAAATCTGGTCACAAGTCCTAAATCTTGACCGAGTAGGGTTAAACGATAATTTTTTTGAATTAGGCGGACACTCCCTCAACGCCACTCAGCTACTTTCTCGTGTGGCTAAAACCTTTCAAGTAGAAATATCGTTGCGATCGCTGTTTGAGTCGCCAACATTAGCTACTCAAGCCGAAAGCATTGAAACTCTGCATTGGGTAAAAGAAAGTCCACACCTTGAGGGCGCATTGGAGGAGGGAGAATTATGACAACCATCGAGTTTTTATCTGAGTTGCGCCGCAGCAATATCAAACTGTGGGTGGAAGGCGCGGCTCCACAGGAGCTTCGCCTCCGTTATAGCGCCCCCCAAGGAACGCTGACACCTGCTCTCAAAGCCGAGTTATCACAGCGCAAGGCGGAAATTCTCGATTTTCTGTGGCAAGCTACAGTTACTCCTGCTACTTATAGTCCATTGCGCTCCACCTCACGCAATGCCAAACTTCCTCTTTCTTTTGCCCAACAACGGTTATGGTTTCTTGACCAATTAACCCCCGGTAGCTCGGTATACAACATTTCTGGAGCCGTTGAAATCCAAGGTTTACTCAACGTAGCAGCACTAGAAAAGAGCTTGAACGAAATTATTCAGCGTCATGAAATCTGGCGTACTTCCTTTAAAGCGGTAGATGGGGAACCGCTACAAGTGATTGCTCCCAGTTTCAGCTTCACGCTCAAGGAAGTGGATCTCAGGTTAATAGCAAAAAAAGAACAAATAGATACAGTAAAATTCCTCATAGAGAAGGAAGCAGCACAGCCCTTCGATTTATCTAAAGCAACGTTATTAAGAGCAACGTTGCTGCAATTAGATGAAGTTAACTATGTACTAATTTTGACTATTCACCACATTGTTTTCGATGCTTGGTCTATGGGAGTGCTAATTGGGGAATTAGCAGTACTCTATGAAGCGAACGCTCTTGGCATACCGCATCTACTCCCTGAACTCCCGATCCAGTATGCAGACTTTGCCGAATGGCAGCGACAGTGGTTACAGGGCGAGGTACTTTCAACCCAGCTTGCCTACTGGAAACAAAAGTTGAGTGGTAAGTTGCCTTTGTTGCAGCTGCCTACCGACCGTCCGCGAACGCCACAGCCAACTTTCCAAGGAGCAAAGCGATCGCTGACACTATCTAAGACTCTATCCCAGGCAGTGAAGAACCTGAGCCAGCAGTCAGGTGTAACTCTGTTTATGACGCTGCTGGCGGCATTCAAGACCTTACTTTATCGCTACACAGGTCAAGCAGATTTGCTAGTTGGCACAGCGACAGCAGGTCGCAACCTACCGGAAGTAGAACAACTAATTGGCTGTTTTGTCAATACTTTGGTGCTACGGACTGACCTTTCTGGCAACCCAACATTTTTGCAGCTGTTAGAACAGCTTGCGGGAAGTTGCCTTAGCAGCATTCAATCACCAAGACTTGCCCTTTGAAAAACTGGTAGAGGAATTACAGCCAGAACGCCACCTCAGTTACTCGCCGCTATTCCAAGTTGGGTTCGCTTTCTATAATGCTCCTAGAACAGAACTGAAACTTCCTGGTTTGACCTTGAGTTCTCAGCCAATAGATAGCGGCACAGCCAAGTTGGATTTAACCTTATCCTTTAAAGAAACTGAGGAAGGATTAACTGGGTGTTTGGAATATAAAACCGAACTATTCGATGCCGCCACAATTAACCGGATGTTAGCTCATTTTCAAACCTTGTTAGCGGGCATAGTTGCCAACCCAAAACAGCGTTTGGATGAGTTGCCTTTATTGACGACAACTGAGCGCCAACAGTTATTGTGGGAGTGGAACAATACTGAAATAGACTATCCTGGTGATGTCTGCATTCATCAACTATTTGAGGCTCAAGTCGAGCGATCGCCCGATGCGATCGCACTGATATCTAATCACTCTACACTCACCTATCAGCAGTTAAACACCCAAGCCAATCAGCTAGCTCATTACTTGCGTTCACTGGGGATAAAACCAGAGATGCCGGTGGGAGTTTGTATGGAGCGATCGCCCTTAACGATTGTGAGCATTTTAGGCATCCTGAAAGCGGGTGGTGTCTATGTACCGCTAGATCCTAAATATCCCAAAGAACGCCTAGCTTTCACGATCGAAGACGCGAGATTGTCGGTGCTACTCACTCAACAGTCATTGGACATTGAAGTAGGAAAAAGCACAACTGTAGTTTTTCTAGATCGAGAATCGGAAATCATCGCCCAACACAGCAGTACTAACCTGAACCAAGTTGTCACACCCGATAACCTCGCCTACATTATTTATACATCTGGTTCCACAGGTAAACCCAAGGGCGTTCTCCTCGCCCATCGAGGATTGTGCAACCTAGCTACAGCCCAAATTCAAGCCTTCGATATCCGACCTGATAGCCGCGTCCTTCAGTTTGCCTCCCTCAGCTTCGATGCCTCAATCAGTGAAATTTTTATGGCTCTAGTAGCAGGAGCAACACTTTGTTTAGCAACCACCGATGCTCTGCTTCCTGGTGCAAACTTGCTGCGCTTGTTGCGCGATCGCGCCATCACAACCGTCACCTTACCACCATCTGTACTAGCAGTGCTACCAGTTGAAGAACTCCCAGCTTTACAGACAATCATCGTCGCTGGAGAAGCTTGTTCTGCCGATCTAGTAGCGCGTTGGGGACGCGATCGCCGCTTCTTTAATGCCTATGGCCCGACTGAAGCAACCGTCTGTGCCACCATTGCCGAATGCACAGATGCCCAAAATCAACCGTCTATCGGTCGTCCAATTGCGAACACCCAAGTCTATATTTTAGATCGCCATCTCCAACCCGTACCCATCGGCGTGGCAGGAGAACTGTACATTGGTGGCATTGGACTTGCCCAAGCTTACCTCAACCGTCCAGACTTGACCCAAGAGAAATTCGTCCCGAATCCGTTTATCGATTTTAAATTGCCGATTTGGGATTTTGGATTAAGCGATCGGGATGATAACTTACGATCCTCTAAAACTGATAATCTAAAATCTAATCGCCTGTATCAGACAGGAGATTTAGCACGTTATCTCCCAGATGGCAATATTGAGTTTCTGGGCCGTATCGATCGTCAAGTGAAGATTCGTGGTTTTCGGATCGAATTAGGGGAAATTGAGACGGTACTGCGCCAACACCCAGATGTACTTACTTGCGTTGTGGTAGCCGATGAAGACCGCTTTGGTAAGCGTTTAGTAGCTTATATCGTTCCTGAAAATGGGATGACAATCAATCAGCAACAGCTAAAGGATTATCTCAAAGAACACCTACCAGATTACATGCTTCCTGCCGCCCTAACGATCCTAAACACCTTACCTCTGACCTCCAATGGTAAAGTCGATCGCCAAGCCCTCCCCGCCCCCCATACAGACAGAAGCCTGAAATTAGCAACCTTCGTCATGCCCCGCGACAGCTTGGAACTAGAACTAGTGCAGATTTGGGAAGAGGTTATGAACGTCCGTCCTATAGGTGTCACAGACAACTTCTTTGACATTGGCGGTCACTCGTTGCTGGCGGTGCGTCTGATGGCTTTGATTCAGCAGCAGTTCGGGCGGGAGCTACCTTTATCAATTCTGTTTCAAGGCGGGACAGTCGAACATCTCGCAACCATACTCCGCTCCGAAACGCCTTCTCGACCTTGAGTCTCCCTTAGTTGGCATCCAAACCACAGGTTCCAAACCACCTTTATTCTGCGCCCATCCAATTGGGGGTAATGTTCTGGGATACGTGGCTTTGGGACGCTATCTCAGTCCAGATCAACCGCTTTACGCTCTACAAGCCCCTGGAGTCGATGGACAACGACAACCTTACACCAATATTCCTGATTTGGCAGCTCATTATATCGAAGCCTTGCAAGCTTTTCAGCCGACTGGCCCATACTTTTTGGGTGGACATTCCTTTGGCGGACTTGTAGCTTTTGAAATGGCTCAACAGCTACAACAGCTAGGACAAGAGATAGGCTTACTTGTGATTATGGATACACCAGCACCAATTCACAGGGGAGTTATTGAACCAATAGATGATGCGAGGTGGATGGTGAAGCGATCGCAAGTGCTAGAAAGATTTTTTGAGAAAAAACTGGCGGTTGACTACACAGAACTCCAGCAGTTAGAACCCGAAGCACAATTCAACTATTTTTTAGAGAAATTGAGACGGGCCGATCTCATCCCCCCAGATGCTGGCCATGAGATGATTCACCACATCTTGGAAGTCCAAAAAGCGAGTCATCAAGCTTTAGTAAGTTATTTACCACAGATTTATCCAGGTAAAATTACTCTCCTGCGAGCTTCTGAGATGGTAGCTGAAGATTCTAGAGGGGTGTTTTCTGAGAGCTTTTGTCAACCTGCTTTGGGTTGGGGTGAATTGGCTAGTGAACCAATAGATATTTATGAGGTACTGGGCGATCATGTGACAATGCTTGCTGAACCTCATGTTAGAGTGCTAGCGGATCGGTTGAAATCTTGTATAAGCAATAGCCGAAAGCCTGATTTTCAGTAGGGGCAATTCATGTAGACGCATATTCGTAAGTTGAAGCAAGTTACGAATATGCGTCTGTCTACGACACGCTGCACATTCGCGTCAGCGTCCCGCAGGGAACGTAGAGAAGGGGCTACTCTACAAGTTTTCCGACAGAGTATCCACAGAGTTTTGTATGAGTTCTACATATATCAAATAAACGAACCGCAGAGACACAGAGAACACAGAGGAAGGAATAGGGAGGAGAGAGTTTTTTCGCCACTTTTTTGAGTATTTTTTTATTTGGAAGTCCCATAAGTAGTTTTTTTATACAAGGATTTGTCAATGATTAATGATGATTTATTACAAATTATTTCCCAGGCAAATTCTTTATCAGAATGCCTTAGTAAAAGGACAAACTCAATTAATAAACAAGAAACTAATGATGAGTTCATTAAGCATTGGTGTGAAGTTGTTGCTCAAGGTAATTGGGAAAAATTCTACAAGCGTCTGCAATGGGATGGATTAGATATTAATACAGTTCGTTCGGTACTATTGAGTGTACCTCTAGCAGAATCAGAGCCGCTACCAATCTGGGCAGAAACTTTGAAAGAGGTTATTGAAACTTCTGCCAAATTTCATTTAAATGAAGTAACTTCCGAAACCTGCAAATTACCAATAGAAGGTGAAAAGCTGTTACCTTTTGCAGATATATTATTACCTGCTGTCTTAGTAGGGCGGCAAAAATTACTAACTTTTTTGGGTTCGATGTCGCTATCCTCAGACTGTTTACCTTTAAATTTGCTTTCCGAAGCAGCTTACCTACAATTAGAGCATAGCTTACTACAAAAATTGGTCAATCTTAGCGCCAAAACCTTTCAATTGGAATTTACTAACTTCCGTCCCTATAATTATAGTTTACTCAACTTAATGTTAGAGAAATTAAAATTATCAGCAGAGGGAATATTAGGCAGTCCTACTAAAAAATATTATCTTGATTTTGTCGATGATCTATTAAAAGATGGGTTGTTAGCTTTTTTTAAAAAGTATGCTGTTTTAGGTAGGTTAATCGCAATAACTGTTGATTTTTGGGTGGAAGCAACAGCAGAATTTCTGCAACGTTTGCAAGCCGATCGTTCTGAAATTGAGAAGATTTTAGATGTTGCAGAAGTTACTTTAGGAAAGGTGACAGCTATTGCTGGTTCGCTTTCAGATGTGCATAATCGCGGTCGTTCTGTCTTAATTCTAACTTTTACATCTGGGAAAAAACTAGTTTATAAACCCAAAAATTTAGGTTTAGAAGTTATTTATAACCAGTTATTAAATTGGTGTAATCAGCACGATGCACCTTTAATTTTCAAAGTCATTAAAGTCCTCGATCGCCATACCTATGGTTGGGTTTTTGATTATATAGAACAATTGCCATGTCAGGATGAAGCAGCAGCACAGCGATTTTATCAGCGAGCTGGAATGCTGTTGTGCGTGTTGTATGTTCTGGGGGGGAATGACTGTCATTACGAGAATTTAATTGCTTGCGGCGAAGATCCGGTGCTGATTGACGCAGAAACTCTATTACACCCTCAAACCAACCCGATAGAAGGTTCTGTGCAAGCTATAGAAGAAATGAGTGAAATTGAGCAACACTTCCAGGATTCCGTGCTGCGAACTGGACTTTTGCCCCGTTGGGACTTTAGCCCAGACAAACGAGTTGCCTACGATGTCAGCGCTATAGGTAGTGTTAACTCCCAGCAAGCACCTTGGCGAATGCCACGCTGGAAAGCCGTCAATACTGACGAAATGCATTTGGTATATGAAGAAGTGAAATTACCTGTCCAGGCAAATGTGCCGATGTTGCATGGGGTTGCGCTCTCACCTAACGACTATCTGGAGGAGATAGTCGTGGGGTTTAGGCAAATGTATCATTTTTTGAGCGATCGCCGATCAACACTCCTGGCAAAT
This sequence comes from Nostoc sp. GT001, assembly GCF_030382115.1. Taxonomy (NCBI): domain Bacteria; kingdom Bacillati; phylum Cyanobacteriota; class Cyanophyceae; order Nostocales; family Nostocaceae; genus Nostoc; species Nostoc sp. GT001. The sequence goes on along the minus strand of NZ_JAUDRJ010000003.1, from coordinate 6,646,343 downwards.
GATGATTTTGTCACAGCGCTACAAGCACAACAGGTACGGTTTATTTTCCGCCCTACCAATTTTTATCACATCCTTTTAGAAAAAACGCTGACACCAGAATTTCTGCGTTATGGAATTGCGCGTAGTATTGAATTGGATATCCTTTGTCAAACTTGTCTGACATCTGGGCAAAAACCACAGGCTTGGGCAATTTTGCGATCGGAACTCCAATCCTTAGAGCAGTTAGATATTCCCTACTTTGGGACATCTTGCAGTAGTGATGCTCTAACTGTTGGGCTAAAGCAACCGATAGAAAAATATTTTAAACAACCAAGTTACAACCAATTTCTCAAGCGGTTACAAAACCTCAACGAAACAGATTTAGTTAGCCAAATAGGGATTATTCAAGGCTCTTTTTATGCCAGAGTGGGACAAAATATTGTTGCTGAAGAACCACCAAATTCTAACTCTTTAAAAACTACTGATTTCTCCAAAACTGTTCCTTTAACTTCTTCTCAACTCCTCCAGCAAGCTGAAGCCATTGCTGAGGAAATCCAAGCTAGGTCTTTGTATGATTCTGCTGGCAATGTCAACTGGATTGGCTTTAGCTATGTTCCTAATGCTGAACGGTTCCAATTCCAGCCTTTGGGTTATAGTCTCTACGATGGTAGTTGTGGTGTCGCTTTATTTCTGGCGGCTCTTGCTCGTGTCACAGGTAATGCCCAGTGGGGCAATTTAGCTTTGAATGCCCTACAATCTTTGCAGACAGTATTGCAGACATCCAACAATTTATTCGCGCAAAAATTTGCTCGCCGAATTGGCATCGGCGGAGCAACAGGAATTGGCTCTATGATTTATTCTCTAGTTAAAATCAGCCAATTTTTATCAAATACAGCACTCATCGAAGATGCGCGGCTAGCTGCTCAGTTAATTACACCAGAATTAATCGCTGCTGACCAACAGTTAGACGTAATTGGGGGAGCAGTGGGAGCAATTTTAGGGTTATTAACACTTTATCAAGCAACAGGTGAAACAAAGGTTTTAGAGCAAGCTATTAACTGCGGTCAACATTTACTTTCGCATCGCGTCAGCGAACAAGAACAGCCTAGAGCTTGGAAAAATATAGCCCAAAAGCCATTAACAGGTTTCTCGCATGGGGCGGGTGGTATTGCTTATGCTTTGTTACGGCTCTATGCTGTCACCGAAGACCAAGCCTATTTACAAGCGGCTCAGGAGGGAATTGCTTACGAATGCAGTGTTTTCTCAACCACCGCCGCCAATTGGCCAGACTTGCGCGATATTTCTGATGGGCTATGCCAATCTAGGTTTCTGGTTAGTTGGTGTCATGGCGCTCCTGGTATTGCTTTGTCACGTTTGGGCGGTTTGTCAATTTACCAAACGGATGAAATACTTCAAGATGTGGAAGTTGCATTGCAGACAACTCTGAAGTATGGCTTACAGGGTTTAGACCATCTCTGCTGTGGTAATTTTGGTCGTATAGAGGTGTTGTTGGTAGCAGCCCAAAAACTATTCCGTCCCCATTTGCGAGAAATTGCCCAAAAGCAGGCTGCTTGGGTAGTGGCTCAACCCGATAGAGTAGTTACATATCATCTGTTTAACAACTTACCAAACTCTTTGTTTAATCCCGGTTTTTTCCAGGGGACAGCAGGGATTGGCTACCAAATGTTACGGCTGACATACCCAGAGATGTTGCCATCTGTACTGTTATGGGAATAAATATCGGTAGACCAAAAACTTTGGCGATCGCCCGCCAAAAATGTGAGTTCGACGGACAGGAAAGCCCAAAAAGCTACAGTAAAAAATCAACTTAACAAAGACATGCAATCCCCCACAATGCGAAAGGATATTTCAATGCTTTCAGGGGATTCACTTGATGATTGCACAAGGATGGCGAAGGATTTTGAACTTAACTAATTCTCGTTGTCGAATCTTGCAATTTTTGCCTTTAGCCTGTCAAAAGTATTACTTATTATTTGAGTTTTGAATTCTCTAATTCAGTATTGCTTAATCTGATGTTTTCCTAACTGATTGCAATGGTATTAACCCAAACAGCAGATGAACTTGTCCTACACAAAAGAGGAGCCTACCTTTTAGCCGACTGTTTAACAGATTATCCACTAGCACACGACGTAGTTATTTTTGATTGCCCAGCAACCCTTGGCCCTTTACCTTTAATGGCTCTAGCCGCTTGTACACATATTATTATCCCCGTACAGCTAGAACCAAAATCAATTCAAGGTGCAGCACATTTATTCGTATGCAAGCAGTGTGAACAACCCACACAACGAGAAACCTTTGGTGTGCGTCCACTTTACTGTGAAAAATGCCGTAGTATTATATTGTACAAAAATCTTGACATCGCTTACAAGTATTAACTTGCACGAAAAAGTTTAGACAAAATGCCAGCATTCTAGAAATTTGATTGCTATATTAGATTAAATAACTATTCTGGCAAGGGTTTAAAAGCTGTGCGGGATGATTTACAGGGCTTGGAAATTAGTCAGAACGATCTGCAAAAGCTGACTAATTTACCTGTCAATGGGGAACTTTTAATCATTACAAATCCTCTCAAGAGATTAGCCAATATATATATGCAAAAACTTAAAAGCTCTGAAGGAGCAACTGTAGTGTTTATTGGATTTTCTACATTTGTTTTTGTCTATATTTTATTTGATATAATTATTAAAATATTTGTTACGTGGATAACAATTCCATCTTGGATATTATTAATTGTCTTAGGTCTGTGGGTTGGTGGTTTGACGCAAAGCATCTTATATTTTATCTGGAAAACTAGAAGTAAGCTTGTTAAAGCTAATATGACAAAATCCCTGCAAATCCTGTTAAATGAGGTTAATAGATATAATACTGTTATTAAAGTTATAGATATCAATGACCAAATAGAAGAAGCTGGTAATCCAGAAGTGATTATAAAGGAAAGAGAGGATGTAATTGAGGCACTTAAACTCACAAAAGCTGATTTAGTTCGCGCTTTAAAGACAGAAAAGATTTTGAGAGAGAATAAGAATTTTATCTTGAGTAATACAGAACTATTTGTCAACAATTTAGCAACTTTAACAGCTATGCAAGTAACAGAGGAGGCTACTGAGCATGGAAGGTTACTCAATGAAGCATTACAAATTGCATTAGATGTGCAATACGAAATGAAAAGATTACAGACTCAACGTTAAGATAATTCGTAATTCGTAATACTTCGGCTCCCTTCTCTACGAGAGGCTGCGCCCGAAGCGTAGCTATGCCGCAGGCTTTACGGCTTCTCTGCGAGACGCTACGCGAACGCGGTAGTTGAGCGTAGTCGAAACTCAGGGCAAGACGCTCAGTACAAGTTCGTAATTCGTAATGACGCTCTCTACGAGACGATAAAAGCGTAGCTTGCTTCTCTGTAAGAGTACGCGGACTCGCTAACGTAATTAAGTTTTGTAATGGGATTTAGAAAGAGTTGGAGAAAGCGTAGGTGCTTCTGATAAATCCATAGACGCTGCTGGGTGGGTTGGTTTCCAACCTACTCGCCAGAGATTATCAATGGCTTTTCCATAATCTTTCCCACGGTTGCAATCCCCGGTCTAACATAAAGAATAATCGTAAAGCCGCTTATCCGTATGGACTGGAAAGAAATTAGAGGGAACTGGGTAATCATTCCCCGAAATCCCATAGGTATCGTTCATTTTTTAGGAGGTGCATTTGTCGCCACTGCACCGCACATCACTTATCGCTGGTTACTCGAACAACTGGCAAGTAAAGGCTATGTTGTAATTGCTACGCCTTTTGTTAATACACTGGATCATGCTGCGATCGCAAAATCTGTGCTATTAAACTTTGAGCGCACCCTCGAACGATTGCATGATTCTGGAGCATTACGCAAGCTTTACTTTCCCATCTACGGTGTTGGACACAGTATGGGCTGTAAACTCCACTTGCTGATTGGTAGCCTTTTTAAAGTAGAACGTGCAGGCAATATTTTAATATCCTTCAACAACTACGCCGCTAAAGAAGCTATCCCTCTAGTAGAACAATTCAATTCTACTTTTGCAATCGAGTTTACCCCATCGCCGTTGGAAACTAACAAACTTGTCCAAGAACGTTACAATATCCGACGCAATTTATTAATAAAATTTAGTAATGACACCATCGATCAATCGGCAGCTTTAACCAAAATCTTACAAGAACGTTTTGATGAGATGGTGACAGCGCAAACTTTACCAGGAAATCATACAACACCTTTAGGTCAAGATATTAAATGGCAAACGGGAACATCTTTTACCCCCTTTGATGCTTTAGGACAATGGTTCAAGCAAGAAGCATACCGCGACTTAAACCAGTTAAAAAGCAACATTCTTTTATGGCTAAATCCTTTAGGAGCGCCATAATATTTTATGACTGTTAAACAGTCGTAAATTCTCTGAGTAAATAGAAATGAGTTATAGTGCTTCTCATTTGAGTCTAATAAAGACCAAACCCTCAACTCCTTACGCCTGTTGCTACAAGGTAGCGTACTCTCTCTTAAAAAGAGAGAGGGGTCAAAGTCTATTGCATACATAGACGCGTAGCGGCTACTTAACGAGTTCTCTATTTGCGCTAGCGTCAAGGAGTACCCGCAGGGTACGATAAGCGCTATAGCATCTCTGTATTGATACTACTAGCTTATTAGCTCATATCATATTTTTATTTTCTAGTTTGACAAAAAATTATTAATGAGTGTTTTCAAAAAATTTATATGTTTCAAATACTAATAATTGATGATGACCATTCAATAAAAATACTCCTGAAAAGGATGTTGGAAAAACAGGGTTATGAGGTCGTTACTGCCAGTAGCGGCGAGGAAGGAATAGAAAAGGCACTAGTTTATCGTCCAGCACTGATTATTTGTGATTGGATCATGCCGGGGTTGACTGGACTAGAAGTTTGCCACCGCATTAAGACAGACCCCAAATTTTTCACCACATTCTTTATTTTATTAACATCCTTAGATTCCGTTGCCGATTGTGTCAAAGGTTTAGATGCTGGTGCTGATGATTTTATCTCTAAACCTATTGAGCATAATGAATTACAAGCACGCGTAAGAGCGGGATTACGCCTGCATCAGTTGAGTAGAGATTTGCAGGCTCAAAAGTTGCTTCTAGAATCAGAAATGTCAGAAGCAGCAGAATATGTGCGATCGCTGCTACCTTTTTCCATGACCGAACCCTTCAATATAAATTTCCGATTCATTCCTTCACGACAACTCGGTGGTGACTGTTTCGATTACTATTGGCTCGATGATGACTATCTGGCAATTTACTTACTCGATACCGCCGGACATGGACTCAAAGCTACTCTTCCCTCTGTTTCAGTACTAAATCTGCTGCGTTCTCGTGCGCTCAAAGGTCTTAATTACTATCAACCTAGTGATGTATTGAAGGCTTTAAATGACACTTTTCCGATGAATTATCAAAATGATAAATACTTTACGATTTGGTACGGAGTTTACAATCGAATCAACCGCCAGTTAATTTATGCTAGCGCAGGTCATCCACCAGCAGTTTTAGTAACTGGCACATCTCCAAGAAAGTCTGAAGTTAAACTCCTAAAAACCCCTGGTATGCCAGTTGGCATGTTTCCAGAGGCAAAATATGTTGATGGGTTTTGCAATATTGAAAAATTCAGTACCCTTTATATTTTTAGTGATGGCGCTTATGAAATAACTAAATCAGATGGCACACTTTGGAGTTTGGATGCTTTTATTCAGCTACTGGTTAGCTTACAATATCCTGTTGATAGCCAACTCGATCGCGTACTCAGTTATTTAATTGCTCTGAACTCCAAAGATGCTTTTGATGATGATTTATCTATTTTGCAAATGAAGTTTGATTAATTACGTATTAGAGACTAAAACCTGATTAAAGGCATCTTGACTGGGAAATATTTCAAAGACTTTATCCATATTAGTCAGTTCAAATAATATCCTGACTTGCTCATTAATTGAGCAGAGAACAAGCTTAGTATCTGCTGCTCGCAAGGTTTTGAAAGCTAATACTAAAGCTCCCAAACCCGAACTATCCATAAACGTTACATCTTTAAAATCAACTAACACAATTTTTGCACCAGTTTCTAGAATATCAGTGATATTTTGTCGAAAGTCTTGTGAAGTTGTGGCATTCAAATTACCACTGAGTTTAATAACTTTTACTTGTTCTCTCATAATTATGTCACTCTGACTTATGTAAATAATACTCTGATTTCGCCATTATAGAACATTTAAAAATGCTTGTAAAATAAAATTTAAGATTATCTATTGAGTAATCATTAATAATTAATCAGGATAGATAAAGATTAATTATAAAATTTTGATATCTATTTTTTTGTAATCAAAATAAATTATTAGCTTAATTTAGTATAGTTTTCTTGCTAGAAATAGACCAATTATAAATAAACAAGCTAAGTCAGTTGGCATGACAAATAACTGGTATATTTAGTTTTGTAAAAAGGTTGTAATGACGAATTTATAAGCCGTTCGTTGATTTGATGTTTTGGCATGTATGTTAATTTTTAACACCGACTTACTTGTATCTTATGGATNNNGATATATACNTTACATACAAGCTGAAGNNNCTGCTTTTCAGANNNTTTACCAAAAATTTTTGCNAAAACTGAGATTCTNNNATAAATCTCATGATAATAACTGTCATTAAACAATTCAGAATTCAANNNGTTGCAGCAATGCTTACGGCGGCTACGCCTACACATAGCTAAACCGAGTCTAGCAGTAGCTTTTCCTCCCTGAGTACTTATGATGGTAACTAGGATCTATATTTATTTATGTCCAATTACTTACATAATTGAAATAATTTACCTCTGGACTACCGCTCTAGAGCCAAAATTTAGGTTTCAACAGCGCCAAGCAAGCTAGAACCGACAGCAAGGCTTTAAAAGAAGTTTTCTGAAGGCGATCGCCTCTGCTATTTTAAGTATTCCCAATATCTGTCATTTCTCGACAGACAATACAAAAAGTAAAGAGTTGTGAATTTGTTACTCCTAACTCCTTACTGCCTCAAATAGGACTCACTTTAGTTCTGTAAAGCAGTTTCTCACCTTGAAGGTAGCCAATGTAGCGGACTTTGACTGTTTCTCCAGGTTGTGCGGTTCCCTCCAGCAATTGGTGCAGTTGGGGATCGTAAGGTAATTCTGCTCCCACAGGGGCGATCGCTTCTACTCCCCACGCCTGTAAAAGCTTTTCTAGGGGTTTCTGCACCAACGGTACTATTTTGACTGCTGCTAGCTGGGGATTTTCCTGCGCTGTGTGTGCTGCTGTTGGCCATTGCAATATTAAAGACTCCAGCAGTTCCAAACTCGACTGCTGGAGTTCTTGTAGTAATATTTCTCGCTGTTGTTCTAGTTGAAGCTGAGAGCGATCGTACTCTCTTCTTAAATTTGTAATTTCTTGTAACAATTCCTGAGTAGGCGCTGTTTTCTCTTGTAATAACTCTACGGTTGAAAAAGTTGCGATCAATTCATTCAATGGCATCTGTAGCACTGACGACAACTTGAGTAGCACATCTAGCCGCATCTGCTCTGGCTTTCCTTGGCGTAACCGCAAAATTTGACGCTCTGAGACGCCAGCAGCGCGACTCAGCGCTTTAAAGCTAGAAATACCTACCTGTTGCATTAAATCTTGCAACTTTTGAGTATGGGGCATTGGGGATTGGGGATTGGGCACTTGTACTGAGTTTCGACTGCGCTCAACTACCGCGTTCGCGTAGCGTCTCGCAGAGAAGCCGTAAAGCCTGCGGCATAGCTACGCTTCGGGCGCAGCCTCTCGAAGAGAAGTATTGGGCATTGGGAATAGGGCATTGGCAATTAAGTTTTTTCTCTATCCCCTATTCCCTATGCCCTATTTCCTATTCCCTATTCTTCCAGTAAACTTCTCAACATCCAAGCTGTCTTTTCGTGTACTTGCATCCGCTGAGTCAATAAATCGGCGGTAGGTTCGTCGTTAACTTCCTCTATCACGGGAAAAATAGATCGTGCAGTTCTGACTACGGCTTCTTGTCCTTCCACAAGTTCGCGAATCATCTCCACAGCTTTAGGAACTCCGGGAGTTTCTGGAATCGAACTCAGTTTGGCATATTCGCTGTAGGTTCCTGGTGCGGGATAGCCAAGCGCTCTAATTCTCTCGGCTATTAAATCAACTGCTAAGGCTAATTCTGTATACTGGGTCTCAAACATCAAATGCAATGTTTGAAACATCGGCCCTGTTACATTCCAATGAAAGTTATGAGTTTTCAGATACAGTGTATAAGTGTCAGCCAACAGGTGAGATAAACCATCGGCAATTTTAGCCCTACTCGCCTCGTCAATGCCGATATTTACATTTTTGACTGTTACTTTCGATGACATAATTTTCTCCTAATTAGGTTATATGTAATTGGGGATTGGAAATTGGGCATTGGGTATTGGGGATTGGGCATGGGGAAAGGGAAAGGGGTAAGGGGAAAAGAGGAAAGATTAAATTTATTCCTTTTCCCTTTAACCTTTAACCTTTTCCCCTGCTCCCCTGCTCCCCTGCTCCTTATTCCCCATTCCCATTTTCTATGCCAAGTGCATCTTTAAAACGCTACGGGGTGCTTTACGGACTCTTGCTAAAACGGTTTCTTTGCCTAAACGCTGGCAAGCTTCATACCGATGGCAACCAGAAAAGCCATAATATTGTCCATCTACTTCTAGAACATCAATAGGTTCTTGCTGCCCAATCTCCGCAATCGATTCCATTAAGGCTTGTACTTTATTTGGATCGTTTGTACGGGGCAATGGCCGTTTTATCTGATTTAATGGAATTTCTTGGACTCTAACCATAAAGAGTTTATCCAACTAGTTCTGTTTTTTCTCCTTAAATAAATCATAGTCGTTATGACTTCGTTTAGCAACTAATATTTAGGGCAAAATTGGTAATGGTATCATTGGAGCATTCATGCGACAAAAAAACCGCGCTACAAAGCAATTAGAAAATCAGCTCCAACGACTCATTAAGGGGCAGAAGACCCTCTCTACGAGAGATTACTCGCGATCGCAACTCTTGCAGACGCTACGCGAACGCTATCAGGTAGCCATGAAATTTTCGTTTTGGCGTTTTCCCCACACTGTGCTGACAACATTTTGTCTATTGGGACTGACTGCTGCATCAGGGCCTGAGAGCAACATCCAGGATATAGAACTGAAAATTGGAATTGTGCAGCGATTTGGCGCCGAAGCCACAGCCAAGCTGCAACTGGAACCGATGAAAGGCGATCGCTTAAAGCTAAAATTTCAAGCGGGCAATAAGCAGCAAATCCTGTTTACGAAAAATCCTGTAAAGCTGGAAACAGTCATGCAAGCTTTACCCCAGTCAGCAGTCGAAGAAGTAGTAGTTTTGGGCACATACCGCACTTTTGAAACTGCGGAAGACAGTGCTAAAAAATGGCGTTCTCAGGGAATGGAAGTGGAAGTAGCCCAGCCAGAACGCTGGCAGGTTTGGGCTAAACGAGATGTTTACAGCACCCCTTTACTGCGACGCTTGTTATTACAAAACATCCAAGCTTCTACCAAAGAAAAAGTATTTATTGATACTAAAATTTTGAAGCAAGTGCCGCGAGTGAGTTGGGTGGTGGATGGTAATCGCTATAGCCCGAATGACTTGGAAATTAGCACTGATAAAAACTTAATTCGGGTGAATAAAAGCGAGAAACCAGAAAATGCTCGTCTTTATGCCGGCCGACTGAATTTGCAGCCAAATGCTTATGGCACATACACTCTCGTTAACCAAGTACCTTTAGAAACTTATTTGCGTGGGGTTGTGCCTTACGAAATAGGCACAAATGCACCAACAGCAGCGCTGGAAGCTCAGGCAATTCTCGCCCGGACTTATGCCTTGAGAAATTTACGTAGGTTTGCCGCAGATAACTATCAGTTGTGTGCTGATACTCACTGCCAAGTTTATTATGGGTTGAAGGGAGCAGCTGCCAAAACAGACCAAGCGATCGCCTCAACTAGGGGTAAAGTACTAACTTATAAGAATGAACTCGTAGACGCCCTGTATTCTTCTACTACTGGTGGCGTCACCGCTTCCTTTAGCGATGTCTGGAATGGCGACGATCGCGCCTATTTACGCCCTGTACTGGATGCTCCGACTAATTTTTGGGACTTGTCTAAGCAGAATTTAGCAAATGAAAAGAATTTTCAGAAATTTATTAATACGCAACAAGGATTTAATGAAAGCAAGTGGGATATGTTTCGTTGGCATAAAGAAACCCCTTTAAAAGATATTATCAAGGACTTGCAAAAATTTTTACAGGTGAAAAACAGTCCCCATGCCAAATTTAAGACAATTCAGGCTATGGCAGTAGTAGAGCGAAGCCAGAGTGGACGTATCCTTGAACTTGCAGTTAAAACCGATCGCAGCACCTTTATTTTGCACAAAGACGAAGTTCGCAGTGCTTTTGCAGCCCCTACAAGTACGCTTTTTTACATTCAACCCCTGAACAAAGGCAAATCGGAACTCTGGGGGTACGCTTTTATTGGTGGTGGATTAGGACATGGAGTCGGCTTGAGTCAAACTGGCGCTCAAAATTTAGCGAAACTAGGTTGGTCAAGTCCAAAAATTCTCCAGTTTTACTATCCTGGTACTCAGATTCAAATTCTCAACAAAGAAATTAAGCTTTGAGCTATTGGCATTCAAGTTGCATCTGTGAGCTAGGAATCGGGAGTTAAAAAGAGACCAAAATCATAGAATAGATAGGAAACTCCATACGTAAAAAATTAAGCAGGAACGCAAGATTTACTGTGTTCCTGCCCAACATAAAATTAGACTTTTTGTCAAAGTCGGTTTTAGAGGTACACACGGAATTGCATTGCAAGGGTGTTAACTCTAGATATCCTGCTTCTATTTTGTTGAAATTAGTAACTCTTGCAAGAGGTTTATGTTTGAGTCGCTTAACTCTTAGTAAAGGTCTTCTTCTTTGTGAGTTTCGATTGTTACGTCAGAGGTTGGGTAAGCAACACAAGTCAGTACATATCCCTTTTCTATTTGTTCATCATCTAAAAATGACTGATCGCCCTGATCAACAGTACCCTTGAGGATTTTACCTGCACAGGTCGAGCAAGCACCAGCACGGCAAGAGTAGGGCAGGTCAAGACCAGCTTCTTCAGCAGCGTCTAGAATATAAGTATCATCATCAACGTCAAGTGTTGTGTTAAGTCCTTCAGCCTCGTTGATTAGTGTCACTTTATAACTTGGCATTGAGTAATCCTCTCTTTTGTAAACGGCAGTATAAGTTATCTTAAGGCAAAGGTCACGGCTGTTCTGTGGAATTAGCCGCTGGTTTAAATTTGCTTCAATTCTGATACTACGAGAAAAATTAAACTATGTAACTGGAAATTGAACCCGATTAGTAATGAAATTTAGTTAGTTAATCCCGATAAGTTTTCTTTATATTATTTTCTACCCTAGTCAGGTTGTGATTAGAAAAAATTATATCCCCTGAAAGTAAACATGAGTAAGGTTAATGTTACCGATATTTTATAAGACTTACGTAGAAGAGATTCCCCAACTCCTTTAAAAAATAGGGCTGTTTCATTTTCTAAGCTGTTTTATTTTCTAATCTGATTTAAATGCGCCCGTTATAAATGAAAGAAACATAACAGTACTGTAGAGATGTAATTTTTCTTTTGCCATTTTTTTGTTCATTGTATTGACAAATTTCTGACATTATGATTTGCAAAAGGGCTTTTCTTTTGAAGTCTTCCTTTTTGAGTACACGTAATTCTATCTAGCTGCAAATAAAGTCTTATTTGCCCTTGAGGGGGTAAGACGAATGTTGTAGAGTCTAGACTGGTGAACCCCATGAAGAGAGAATCTCACCACTAGAAGCCTGGGAAGAGAAAAAACAGAACTAATGAGGATCATGTATAATTCAGAGGCAGCTTTGGAAAAAGCAAAAGTGCGTGTAGGTTTGGTAGGTACTGGGTATGCGGCAAAGTTTCGGGCTGAGGCATTGTTCCATGATGAGCGATCGCATATAGTCGCAGTTGTTGGTCATACAAGAGAAAAAACCGAAACCTTTGCTAGAGACTACCAGATTGAAGTATTGAATACTTGGCAAGAGCTAGTAGAGCGTGAAGATATAGACCTAATAGCGATTTCCACTATTAATCGAGATCATGGTGCGATCGCTCGTGCAGCACTTACCAACGGCAAACATGTGATTGTAGAGTATCCTCTTTCGTTGAATGTATTTGAAGCTGAGGAACTGATTGCCTTAGCCAAAGCACAACAAAAACTCCTGCACGTTGAACACCTAGAACTTTTGGGTGGTTTGCATCAAGCTTTGAAGCAAAACTTAGACAAAATTGGTGAGGTGTTTTATGTTCGCTACAGCACCATCAATCCTCAAAATCCTGCACCCCGCAAATGGACTTATAACCACGAGTTTTTTGGCTTTCCCTTAATTGGGGCTCTGTCTCGCCTACATCGCCTCATCGATTTATTTGGTACAGTATTTACTGTTAACTGTCACCAGCGATATTGGGAAATAGAACCGGAATACTACCAAACCTGTTTCTGCACTAGTGAACTGTGCTTTAACAGTGGACTTTTAGCCCAAGTAGTTTACGGTAAAGGCGAAAGTATTTGGCAATCAGAACGCAAGTTTGAAGTTCACGGTGAAAAAGGTGGTTTAATTTTTGATGGCGACACCGGAATATTCATCCAGCCAGGGGAAACAACACCTATAGAGGTTGGGCCTCGCCGGGGTTTGTTCGCCAAAGATACGAGTATGGTGTTAGACCATCTTTTTGATGGGACTCCTTTGTACGTTACCCCAGAGGAGAGCTTATATACCCTAAAGGTCGCTGATACTGCCCAAAGAGCTGCACAGACAGGGTTAACTATGTTTATGAAAGATACTTTAGATAAAATTTAGATAAAAGTTAATGAAAACTGAACTAATTGTTATTTTATCCCAACGAGAAATAGAGAAAATGCGTCAAGCTGGGCGTTTAGCAGCTAAACTTCTCCAGCATCTAGAACCGTTTGTGAAACCAGGGGTTAGCACTCTTGAACTAAATGATGAAGCCGAACGTTGGACGCAAGCGCATGGAGCAAAAAGCGCACCTCTTGGCTATAAGGGTTATCCTAAATCGATTTGCACCAGTGTAAATGAGGTCATTTGTCACGGCATTCCCAACGCCAAGCAAATTCTTAAGGAAGGTGACATCATTAATATTGATGTCACACCCATTGTTGAAGGTTATCACGGCGATACATCCAAGACATTTTTTGTTGGTACACCTTCTCCAAAAACAAGAAAGTTGGTAGAGGTGACAGAAGAGTGTTTGCGTCTAGGTATTGCTGAAGTTAAACCTGGGGCACGCATTGGCGATATTGGTGCAGCAATTCAAGAGTATGCTGAAGCACAAGGCTTTTCTGTAGTGCGAGATTTTGTTGGCCACGGCATCAGTAATATTTTCCATACTGCGCCGGATGTTCCCCACTATGGCACACGCGGTAAGGGCAAGCGCCTCAGATCGGGGATGGTTTTTACCATTGAGCCAATGATTAACGAAGGTACTTACGAAGTCGAAGTTCTCAGCGATAAATGGACTGCGGTAACACGCGATCGCAAACTATCCGCTCAATGTGAGCATACCTTAGCTGTAACTGAAGACGGCGTTGAAATTCTTACTCTACCTGAAGGTGTGAATTACTGGAACCTAGATAAAACAGCTAGTTAGAATAATTAAGAGCAGCAATACCTGCTCTAGTTCTGAACCTGGAAGGACAAATCTTGATGGTTTCAGCCACTATTAATATAAGCAATCTTAGCTCTGAGGCATTCGTTGCTGGCTATGTAGATGATGTACGCTACGAGTTAATTGATGGAGAACTCATCGACTTGGAACCCACTGGACTTCATGAACAGGTAGCTGGGTTAATTAATCGTAAGCTCAACGTCGCAATTGATCTGCTCAACTTGCCTTGGTTTATTCCCATGAAATGCCTGATTAAACCATTAGGTCAAAATTCAGCCTTTAGAACCGATGTTGTGATTATTGATCAGACGGCTTTGGCAAATGAGCCATTATGGAAAACTGAGCCAGTGATTACACTAGGCAAATCTGTAAAATTGGTCGTAGAGGTTGTCAGTACCAATTGGCAGAATGACTATGCCCGGAAAGTGGAAGACTACGAAGCTTTAGGTATTGGGGAGTATTGGATTGCAGATTATCTAGGGTTAGGAGGAAAACGCTACATTGGCTTATCTAAACAACCTGTAATCACGATTTATCAGTTAGTTGATGGAACTTATCAAGGACAACAATTTAGGGGAACAGAACGCCTCATATCCCAAACATTTTCAGACCTGAATTTGACGGCAGAAGAGATATTTATTGCAGGTCGCTAGAGTTAGAGATTGGGGAACAGGTGGCGCTCTCTGAGGAGCAGTATTTGAATTGCTTAATAATTATTTAATAGCAGGGTGGTTTCATACGAAAAAAGAAAAATACATAAGTTTTGATTTCTCATTTTGTAGCATGGTTTTTTACCTCTCTCCAAACCTCTCACCCACGGGGAGAGAGGCTNNNAAGTTTTTCTCTGGTTGTATGAAACCACCCTGCTTAATAATTATTTAATGGGGGTTATGTTGGAAAAGTGCAAAAACGATATAACATGACCTTGGCACTGTTTTGATGTCAACAATTATCGATATAGCGCTTCTCACTTAAGTGCAATACAGACCTAACCCCCAACCCTTTCCCTACTAGCATTGGGGAGTAAGATTCAAAGCCTCTCTCCTAAAAGGAGAGAGGTCAAACTGTGTTGCATCCAAGTAATAACCGCTGTAAATCCAGTGCTTGTTAAATCTTCAGAGTTAATAGCAAAGGCCTGTTCAAATCGGGTGTAGTTCTGTTATCTCTTCCCACTCGTTATTTCTCCACCTTATTTTCTCGGCGTTGCTGAATGAAAGTGTAAAACTCCATGTTTTAAACTATTTCTTTTGCGCTTTTGGGGAAACCAAATTCATACTTTTAATCAGCAACGCCGTTTTCTGATGGGGAAGTGATGAGGTAATTTTTTTACCCTCTAAGTTAAGGAGAAACTCATTAATGGCAAATATAACTTTTAACGGTACTAATGGCCCTGACGCTTTAGTTTACTTTAAGGAAAATGATTTTTTAATATATGGTGTTCAAAGTAGTCTGTTTGATGTTGTTTTCATAAACGGATTAGACGGTGACGACATTATCAGCAGTGTTTCTTTTAGCGCTTATATCATCAATGGCGGTGCTGGCAACGATATAGTCTTTGGCAATTATCAAGGTGATGTCCTCGCAGGGGATGATTCGTTTGATGTCGTTGGTGGTAACGATTACCTCGCAGGGTTTAACGGTGACGATGCCCTCTATGGCTTTGGTGGCAACGATACTCTCATAGGGGGTACTGGCAAGGATAAACTCTATGGGGTTGATGGCAACGATGTTTTCCGGTTTGACTCAGTTTCAGATAGTCAACCTGGTTTGTCACGGGATATTATCAAAGACTTTGTTGGAAACGGTATCTTTGCAGGAGATCGAATTGATCTATCTCGCATAGATGCTAATACCAATATAGCGGGCGACCAAGGCTTCACTTACATTGGAAGTGGCGCATTCACCGCACCCGGTCAGATCCGTTATTCAGGAGATATTCTCCAAGGTAATACTGATAGTAATCTATCGGCTAATTTCGAGATTCAGCTTGAAGGATCACCACTACTAGTGGCAAGCGATATTATCGTTTAATAGACTTGTTGCAAAAGTCCTTAATACCCCAACTTCTTACTGACTTTTCACGGGATCTGGAAAACCTCTCTCTAAATCTCTCTCCTTTTAGGAGAGAGACTTTGAAATTTCCCCCTTCCCGCATCGGGAAGGGGGCACGAATGATTTAGGACTCCCATAGTGCGAATTTTATCAACTAAAAATCAACATTTATTGCATGATAAAGTAAAACATATATGGAGGTAAGATTATGACCCAAGCGTTGCCAAAATTACTAACCTTCAATGAATTTATCGAATGGTATCCCAACGATGGAAAACGCTATGAGTTGCACAAAGGAGTAATTGTTGAAATGCCACCCCCAACCGGTTCGCATGAAAAAGTTATTGCGTTTTTGTCGCGGAAATTAACCGTGGAGTTTGATCGTCTTAATTTACCCTATGGAATCCCCAAAACTGCATTGATCCAAACTCCTTCTGCCGAATCCGCTTACTCGCCTGATGTGTTGCTGCTAAATCTTGATAATCTCGACAATGAACCGCTTTTTCAAAAACAGTCAACAGTAAGCCAAGCAGCATCGGTTCCAATAGTTATTGAAGTTGTTTCAACTAACTGGCGAGATGATTACTACAATAAACTTAGGGATTATGAGGAAATGGGCATTCCCGAATATTGGATTGCTGATTATGCTGCATTGGGTGCAAGAAAGTTCATCGGCAATCCCAAACAACCCACTATTTTTGTATGCGAATTAGTTGATGGTGAATATCAAATGACAGCCTTTCAAGGTAACACCACGATTTCATCACCTACCTTTCCCCAATTAAATTTAACTGCACAGCAAATCTTTAATGCGGCTAACTGATTTTTTATAACTATCTTCCCAACTTATTAGGAATACCTTCACAACCACCAGGAATAGTACCTCTGGTTTTTTCGCCACCCCAAGTGCAACAGTAGCAACGCGCAGACTCAGACATCCGCTGCACATTCGTAAAATCGGCATTTTCCACCACAGCGCCAGTGTGTTCGCCGGTTTCATAATCTGGTCGTTCAGTGCGGCTGCGGGGTGATGCTTTTTCCAGTACACCGTAGAATAGGCGAATCCCGTTCAGGTCAGCACTACTGAGATTAGCATTATATAAAATTGTGCGCGAGAGATTGGCTTTTACTAAGTCACAACCGACCAGATTAGCGCGGACAAGATTAGCTTCGCTCAAATCAGTCCAACGCAAATCAGTGCCAGAAAGGTCTGCGGCGGCTAGCATTACGCCTAAATCTATGACGCGCACACCTTCAAGGCGGTCTTCTGCATATCCGCCACTCCCGTCAAGAATGGCTCTACCTAATCGCCCATCGCGTTTTAAGGGTGAAAGCAACTTAGAACGTGAGAGAAAACGGAGAATTTTCGCTTTCCCACTACCATCGACACTACTTAAAATTGCCGCAGTGCGTCCTTCTGCGATCGCTCTTTCTTGAGGCCAATCTTCTAATAATCCTTCTTCATCTAATACTAAGTCGGAAACGCCTTGGAAATAAGAATCAATTGTCTGTTGCTGGGTGATAATATTTTGCTGAACTGTCAGCATATTTTGCTGAATTGTCAAGTCTTTGGAAATAACATATTGTCGCCATGCTACGTAAACAGCAATGATAGCAATGAGAATTTGCCCCAAAGCGCCAAACCATTCTGCTAGGCTACCAGCAATATCCCAGTTAATCTGGCGTCCTAAAAGCAGCAAGCGATCGCCTACACCCGTGAACCTGATCAAGCCAATGATGGCTACTATGAGTCCCAAAAACGCCACAAACAGGGTGCGTTCTTGGGGTGAAAACCATTCGTCTAAAACTTCTTGCAACCAAGGCAATAATATCGCTAGGGATAACAGCAAAGTTATCAGCGTGCCGATTGTGCCAACGATCCAGTTATTCAGGATAACTCCAATGAAGGTGATGGCGATCGCGATTAAAATAATCAGCAATGCCCTCGGCTTAACTGTAAATTGCTTGGCAATGGGTTGTTTGAAGTCAGAACGGGCTTGTTGTAAAGCAGTTGTATGTTGCGGAGATTGCAAAGAACCAATTGCTGCTAGTGCTTGTGAGGGTAGGTTTTTCTCATTTGCACTCCCGTCAAAGTCATCCGGCTGCAAATCATCTTCGGGGTCTGGTTCTGGGGTTGGTAGATTAGAGGAATTGGATTCAATCGTCATGTTTTCTATTTTGCCCCAGTAGATTCAGAACAACATCTGTTTTATCAGAAATTGCACTAAACCTAAAAACCAAAGACCTGTATTCCATACGACTGAGAAACGCTACATATAGCAGTTTCCAATTGCCTCAAGTACACACATTTTGTAAGGGCATAACAGCAGTTCACCTCTATCAACTTAAGTAGAAGCTGGCATTGGCAAGGGTTTTTTGATAACTTTTTGGTTCTCCTTTGCCCTATACCTTATGTTTGGTCTACAGTTTGAATTGTCAGCATTTGAGGAGGCGTAGCATCAGGTGGGTAGAGAAAATCCACTTCTACCAGTCGGCGCTGTCCAGGAGATATTTTTAATTGAGCCAGCGGTTTTCCCATCTGTCCCCGTTGTTGAACTAAATGCCAATATTGGGTTCTGGGTAAGCCATTATCGTCGTTGTAGCGAATACGAACAGTGCCTCGGAAAAAGACAGATGGTGCGGGTGGTGAAAAAAAGCGCAGCCCTGGTTTACTTAACTCATCTTCTTTAATAGGCGTTTGAAAAAGTACATTTATAGTTTGCGGCTTATCCGTATTATTGAATAATGGTAGAGAGATGTTGTATTCAATACCGTAATTGCCGTGAGCTTCGTAAGCAGTACCAGGATAACGCGCTACAAGTTTAGCAGTTTGGTTTTGTCCCGTACCCATTTTGCCAGCCAAAAGGGTACTTAAACCGTAAGAAAAAGCTTGTCCTGATTCGGGAATTGTCAGGTATGAACTATTAGAGTCGGTAACTTGTGCTTGCCAACGAGAGCCAACAGCTACCCCCGCTACCCGTCCGTAAATTTCTGTTGCCCCTGCAAGTTTATCTGGAGGACTGGGAGCCGGTTCACGAGGCCCAGCAAAATCACCATTTTCTAATAAATTCTCCCATTCTTCTAAAGTAGGCGCTCTTTCACTACCATCGGGATTGGGTTTAGCAAACATGGCCAGGTTCGCCATATAAACAGGACGATCGCTATACAAACGTAACAAAGTAGAACGTCCATTCAATGGCGGCGTTAAAGTCCGCACTGGAATTGGATGATTCATTAACATCCGGCTTTGTTTTGGTGGAATTAGCAACTGGGCTGCCCATCCTTGTCGTCTGACTCGTAGCACATCATTCATTACGCGATCGCCCAGCCCTGCATAAATGTTTCCCGAATTATTTGACAGCATGGGAGGAAGCTTGATAAAAGGTGCATCAGGTTGACTTACATAACTAGCTGCTTGCAATATATTGACAGTTGCAGGGCGATCGCTGGGATTGTAAATAACCACTCCCAAATAAAGAGTCCGCAAATCATTTGGCGTCTCAATCGCTCTAGCAATATGGTGAGAAAATAAATCAAACCGTCCCTGAAATGGAAAGTTCAGGTGGGCGCTGGGCACTTTTTTACCTTGAGGAGGAAATGTAGATAGGAGGATTCCTTCACTCTTAACTACTTCTGGGTTATTACTGTTAAATACTGGTACTTCGTCAAGATGTCCTGTTAAAGGTCTTGTTTGTTGAGGAACGAAGATTTCTTGTGGTGCTGGAGAAGGCGATGCTTGAGCCAAAAACAAATAGGAAATAAAATTAAGCATTTATTCAAAAAGCAATTTATCGCTGAAGTTTAGAATACAGCATACGTAACCTCCACCCAAGCATGACAAGTTAGAGGAGGCTGTTGACATTTGGGGATCTGTCTTAACTTGACACCAATGGCAGGATGTCCGCCCCACAAAATTGGGTAATTTATAAGTCTTAGTCCGAATGGCATTAATAAAAACGCAAACCCTTAATTTGATTTGTCTCGTTTTTGCCTAATAAGAAGGCTGCCGCCTCAAGATTTGCGGCAGCAGCCCAATGATCAGCAAGTTACCACGATTAAGAATTTTGATGAATGCGATGTGCGACTTATTCTTGGAACCCCGCTCCCATTCTTCTGCCCTACAGTCCAAAATGCTTTGATTTTTTCTCCGATTACCTGATATGGAAGGGATTGCGGGTTAGGTTTGAGAGAAAGTCGCACATCGCGTTATCTATTACTTTTTAGCAGACTACTGTCAGGAAGAAGAGCTAATCTCTTTTGTTCAAAGTTCAAAATGTTATTGATGGATGCTTCTTTGCGTGCGCGACAGAAGACTGGAGTTTCAGTTCCCAAGCACCCGTTACTAAAATTCGTTTCAATTCTATTGTTCTGAGTTAATTGCCAGTATCTGTGACGCCACTGCCCAGAAGAACATGTAGCTGTGGCATCATCAGAGGCTAGTGTTCCTCTATAAAAAATAAAGCCTCCATAACTCATGCCCGCCAGTGGATTATCAGATAGAACCATATACGGTTGCTTGTTATAGATCCTTTTTCCCACATTCCAACTACTGCAAACAACTGGTAATGGCTCAGTTGTGTTATAAGAAATTGCATATTCGTAGCTACTAGTTGGATAGTTTGGAATCTGACAAGTTTCATCGATCTGGCTTAGATTTCCACATTGAAGCCAATCACTTGCATAGGCTGGCGAAACCACAAAGATACTTATAAAAACTGAAACGAGTTTACAAAAGTTTTGAGTTTTTGTTTTCACTTTCTTCATCATCATAATGTTGTGATGTTTTGCAAAGGTTTTATCAAGCACACTCAACTCTAAGTTGTAGCAATCACCCTCTTTTCAGGAATTTAGGTCTACTCTAAAGGGCAGCGACATAGCCAACAGCTACTGCTCGGAAAATACTGAGTTTTGTTGTACAAAAATTACAATACCAAAGTGAAAATTACAAGAGCATCAATTTATACAAAACTTAATTTANNNGTAGCACTCATTATTTCAAAGAAAAATCTTGAAGATGATTTGAGGAAACTGCTAGAAAATAGTGCTAGTGAACCTACACTAGACCTCTTGCATAAATCAAANGATAAAACCCCACCCCGCCAAAGCTATGCTTTGTCTCGCCTCCCGAAGAGCGGGGAGGGGTTGGGGGTGGGGTGTTAGGGACTTTTGTAAAAGGTCTACTGTAACCGTATTGGGTAATTTTATTGGTTGCAATTTCAGTATTTTGCACTTACCTAAGGTGCAAGAGCATTACCCCGAATTAGACTACCGATAGTTTTGGCAGTAATTTTCAATTGGGTGATGGGATTAGCTGGGACAACCGTCTTATACAAATAGCTATCGAATGTTAGCCGTTGTACATCGAGGTCATCGCACATTTCCACAAACGCCTCGCGGGTAGCGTCGGAACGATAGAACACAGTTTGCAGAATGTCCAGCACCTTGTAAGTGAGTCCGTATCTTTTATCCCAACGCTTCAGGTAAAGCTTCAGGTCGCCTTCTGTAGGAATACGGCTACCACTGTTAGATGTTTCGACAATGGTTTCGGCACACATCCGCCCAGATTTAGCGGCAAAATAGATACCTTCACCAGAGGACTTGGTAACGTAACCAGCAGCATCTCCCACCAAAGCGATGCGACCGACAACACGACGGGGACGGGGATGTTCGGGAATTGGGTGTGCTTCGACTTTGATGATTTTACCACCAGCTAGTTTCTCGGAAGCACGGGCGCGGATACCAGCTTGTAACTGTTTGATGCTGGCTTTATTGATGTGCATCGTACCAGTACCGACAGCTACGTGGTCATATTTGGGGAAAACCCAAGCGTAGAAATCGGTCGAAACGTCATCACCGACATACATTTCGGCGAGGTCGTTGTAGTAGGCCATTTTGTCTTCGGGTAAGCGAATCCGCTCTTGGAAAGCGATCGCATAATTGTAATCCCCAGCATCCATTTCTTTGGCAACGCGGGAATTAGCCCCATCGGCCCCAATAATTAAATCCACCTTCAAGGTTTTAGCAATACCCTGCGATATACCGTCTGTATGGTCAATGTAATGGATGGTATAGGGATCAGTATTGTTTCCTGGTATATCAAGTTTATGAACAGTGGCATTAATTAAATTTGCGCCTAGTTTTGCCGCGCGATCGCGCAAAAAGCCATCTAACACTTCCCGGCGGCACATTCCTATATATTCATCTTCATTTACCAGATTGATATCAACCTCGCGATTGGAAGGCGAAATCATTTTCATCTTCCGTACCCGGCGATCGATAATTTCTGGTGGTAGGTCAAATTCACTCACCATACACAGGGGAATTGCACCCCCACAAGGCTTTGCATTGTCTAGCTTCCGCTCAAACAGGTAGGTTTCAATCCCAGAGGCTGCCAGTGTTTCAGCGGCAGATGAACCAGCAGGGCCTGACCCAATAACAGCAACCCGTAGTGTCAAAGGTCTTTCTCCCAATCTTCACATTTACCGAGAGCATACTATCACGGTCTTTCTGGTGATTTGGCGCTTTTCCTCCAGGTTTCTGCACAAATGCAATATTCCTTAACGTTTCGATACGAAAAGCGAGATGGCGGATGGATGGCATTTACCAGTGGGAATCGTAACAACTCATTTAGCTTGAAGCGTAAATTTTACCCCACCCTAACCCTCCCCTTGTAAAGGGGAGGGAACTAGATTTTCTATTTCCCCCCTTAAAAAGCCTTGTCATTACCAACATCTTTTAAACTGACTGGGTGATAAAATCAGCAGCCCAACACATATCCTGTAATCGCAACCAGCCTCGCCATAAGGTCTGCCAACCAGGTAGACCATCGGATTTGCGGCCAAGAAAACCACCCAAACGAGCGATCGCTAAAAAGAATTCACCCAAAGTCAACTCACAATTTGTCAACCCAAGACGAGCAACTAAGACTTTTAACATAATTGTAGGTATGTACTCGTGTGCCTTCAGTTGGGAATTGCTGCGACTAAGTTGGCGTAACTGTAATAATCTGACTGAAACTATAGCAAAAAAGCCAAGTAACCTTACCAGTGATGAAGCTGACTCCAATTGACGTTTTTCTACAGCACAACCAGTTTTGAGACACTTATGATACTCTTCAATTAACCAACGTGTAGCATACCAATCTAGTTGCATGAGGGCATCCTCACGAGCATTTACAGCAACAGTGGTAAATAGAATCCATTCTAAATCTCCTTCTGGTTCCCAACAACGAATACACCAACCATCTATTAGCTGTTGTTTTCTTTCACAGCCAATTGCTGGGGGTTGAATTGTCAATTGAGACCAAGCTACTTGTAAGTTAACTTGACGTTTGGGTTCTCCGTTGCGCCCACGCAAAACAACAGTTTTCTCCGCCATTGGTTGTAAAGAACGAGCAAATGCCTTGAGATACCCTTTGGTGGCATCAGGTTTAGTAATCACTCGGTTTTGAGTGACTCGTACTAAGCAGTGCCAGTACAAAGCTTTGGCTCGTCGAAGGTAAGAAAAAATATCACTCCCCCTGTCTCCGACACTTACCCAAATTGACCCAGTTTGTGGTGTTGGTGCAGTGCCGATGGATTCCACCATCTCTGCCCAAATTTCCCCTTCACCATCTGTTCTCAATAGTTCTGGTAGCGCTTCCACCAACGTGTTGTCATTGTCCTTTTTTTGACTACGCAGCCAAGGTATTTGTCCTGCCAATCCCAAAATTTGTGGATTCAAAGGTAACGGTACTACTGCTAAACACGTGTGTAGCATCATTCCTCTACCTTTGCCATCTCCAATATGCCCTAATCCCTTAACTTGCCGATGATGAGTATAATCTAGTTCTGTTGTGTCTTGGATGAATAAAACAACATTGGATTTTATTTCAGTTGCGCTTTGTTTCGTCTCCGTGATGTGAGGTTGAATTAATGCCTTATGAGTTACATCGTCTTCCGCAAATAATCGGTACGCAGCACGAATTTCATTCCAGCCTTGCATCATATCTGGTAAACTCCCTTGCGGGTTGGCAGCTATGGCTGCACCGATAGCGATCGCTCTTTGCGTACGACGAGTATCCCCTAATTCGGCATCTCCCCATTGCTCAACTGCCCAAGCATTGAGGTCTGTGAAATTTTTCAACTTCATACTCTGACTCTATTACATCCCTACCTCACTTTAAAAGATGTTGGTAATGACAAGCCTTTCCAAGGGGGGATTAAGGGGGGTAATTCGACTTGTGTGTACACGCTTTCCAAGGGGGGATTAAGGGGGATAATTCGACTTATGTGTACACCAGAGAGGTTAATTTCCCTATTCCCCGTTCCNTTAAATACTGTGCGATCGCATTTATCAGTGGGAATCATAACAAACAGATTTACCACAGTAAATAACCAATGGCATACCAAAATATTACAGGCTCCCTTACCCCAGCAGATATCCAAGAAATTAAAGCAGCCTTTGCGACTATCCAAGCAAAGTTACCTTTTCTTGTGACTCTGAGTGTAGAAGAACGACGCAAGTTATTTAAGATGGGCGATAAAAGCCTAGCTTTTGTTAACACTAGCCTGACTGCTGCCCAATCTAACCGAGATATTTTACCAGCCAGCTTTGATGTAGATGAATTTGTACGCGATTATCAACTAGCCGCAACTCTTAGCGAACTTCTGATTGGACTGCGACAACTGACAGAACAAGTAGATGATACCTTAATGGCTGTCGGTAGTGAGACAATGAGCAGCAGTTTGACAGTTTACGATTACGTCAAGACTGCTGCTAAGAAAACTCCAGGGTTAAAAACTATTGCCGAACAGTTAGGGGAACGGTTTAAAGCTATTAAAAGTAAACCTGCTAAAACTGCTTCTGGTTCATAGGCTGTAAACTTTGCCAGAGATAGGGGAAGAGTGAAAGGGGAAAAGTTAAAGGTAGATGCAAATCCTTTTCTTTTCCCCTTTCTGTTTGCTCAACTGGTGAATGAGTCTTTTTTACTCGCGGGAGAGTCTTTGATACTCGTCGGCGAGTCTTTGATACTCGCGGGAGAGTCTTTGATACTCGCAGGAGAGCCTTTAATACTCGCGGATGAGTCTTTGATACTCGCAGGAGAGCCTTTAATACTCGCGGATGAGTCTTTTATACTTGTGAGCGAGTCTTTTATACTCGCGGATGAGTCTTTGATACTCGTGAGCGAGTCTTTTATACTCATGAGCAAAGATCAACATTAAGTCTGTTCTCTTACTCTGCGTCCTTTGCGTCCTTTGCGGTTCGTTTCTTCATTCTCTTATTCCTATCTGAACGCACCATAGTAGTAAATTTCAAAATTTGGAAAGCTCCCACAAATAGAAACCTAAAAACCCAAAGAAAATCTGACTTTCTCAATCAGGAATTAGGAATTGCAAGGTTGTTATTATACTCATAGCCGCGTGTAATCTGCCGCCTTGCCCTGATTTATGCTCATAACTCCACGCCACACCAGCAGATCGCTCTTTTTCCTTTTCTGTTTCACCCTACTCCTAACTTTCCTCCTCTCTCTACCTTGGGTGAGCGCTGAAGAAAAACCTAAGCCAGAAGCATGGCAGATTAACGGTATCGTAGCAGCCCTAAAAGACCTAATACCCGAAGTTAGAGCTACAGCAACCCAAAACTTACAGAAATATCAGCTAGATAACCTTAAATTCCAGATAAAAAACTATGATGAACTTGTAAAACAGTTTGTCAAACAGTTACAGGATAAAGATTCAGCAGTCTCCCGTAAAGCAGCAGCAGAAGCACTAGGGCAGATGCAAGCCAAGGAACAAGCTCCACAAGTTGCTAAACTGCTCATAGATTCTGACTCTAGTGTCCGTAGTGCAGTAGCACAGGCACTAGGGCAGATGCAAGCCAAGGAACAAACACCACAAGTTGCTAAACTGCTCATAGATTCTGACTCTGATGTCCGTAAAGCAGCAGCAGTGGCACTAGGGCAGATGCAAGCTAAGGAAGTAGTTCCACAAGTTGTCCAGCTGCTCACAAATCCTGACGGTGATGCCCGTTATGCAGCAAT
Source organism: Nostoc sp. GT001 (assembly GCF_030382115.1). Lineage (NCBI taxonomy): Bacteria > Bacillati > Cyanobacteriota > Cyanophyceae > Nostocales > Nostocaceae > Nostoc > Nostoc sp. GT001. The sequence goes on along the minus strand of NZ_JAUDRJ010000003.1, from coordinate 6,620,494 downwards.
ACAAGCATTAGGGCAGATGCAAGCCAAGGAACAAATTCCACTAGTTGCTAAACTTCTCAAAGAAGATCCTGAAGCCTATATCCGTCATGCAGCAGTACAAGCACTAGGGCAGATGCAAGCCAAGGAACAAGCTCCACAAGTTGTCCAGCTGCTCAAAAATCCTGACGGTGGTGTCCGTGGTGCAGCAATACAGGCATTAGGGCAGATGCAAGCAAAGGAACAAATTCCACAAGTTGTCCAGCTGCTCACAAATCCTGACACTCATACCCGTTATGCAGCAATACAGGCACTAGGGCAGATGCAAGCCAAGGAACAAATTCCAAAACTTGTCCAGCTGCTTGAAGATTCTGAAGGTGTTATCCGTCATGCAGCAGTACAAGCACTAGGGCAGATGCAAGCCAAGGAACAAATTCCACTAGTTGCTAAACTGCTCAAAGATCCTGAAGCCTATATCCGTAAAGCAGCAACAGAGGAACTAGGGCAGATGCAAGCCAAGGAACAAACTCCACTAGTTACTAAACTGCTCATAGATTCTGACTCTGATGTCCGTAAAGCAGCAGCAGTGGCACTAGGGCAGATGCAAGCCAAGGAACAAACTTCACTAGTTGCTAAACTACTCGAAGATCCTGACTCTGGTGTCCGTCATGCAGCAGTACAAGCACTAGGGCAGATGCAAGCCAAGGAACAAGCTCCACGAGTTGCTAAACTGCTCAAAGAAGATTTTGACTCTGGTGTCCGTTATGCAGCAGCACAGGCACTCATGAAACTAGGGCAACAAGATTTGCCTGTTGTTGTGCAAGTTCTAGATTCAGTTCACTATTATCCCTCTGAGGTTGGTCAAATCAGGTTTGTAGCTCATTTTTTGGGAGGTGGTGAATCACAAGTAGAAACTCTTATGCAATGGGTTGGTGAGCCTAAAATGCCCCCAGAGAAACCACCATCATATAAGCAGGGAGTGGATGCAATGGAAGTTTTCCAAAAAGCCTGGAAAAATTGTAAATCTTTACCAAAACTGCAAAGAGAACTGGCACAACAAATTTCTGAAGTTGCTGCCAACCAACAAATTATTTGGAAAGCTAAGGATATTAACTTACTGGAAACTCATAAGAGCAACCTCAAAAACGTTAAGTCCACTCACGCCGATGCACTACAGTCAGTAATTGATAATGTGGAATATAGGCAGTGGTTTCTCAAAGCCAGAAACACCATCCTTATTCACATTACCTTTTGGCTAGCCCTCATCTTTGCCTACCCCAAATTTCCCCAAGTCCAAGCCATCTTCTTCTGGAACCCTTGGGTGAGGCGCATTCTTGGCGTCGGCTATGTCGGCTTTCTCCTCACCTGGTTTCCACCCTTGCGGCGCAAATTATTTGAACCGTTCAAACCTTCCCTATTAGCCGATGCCGGCTTAGATAATTTTTATGACCAATCATACTTCCCAGAATCTAAAGTCAAAGTTCCCACTTCAGGAGACATCCTGCCAATTACCGCAGCCTTACCCAGTATTCAAGGACAAATTATCTTAGAAGGAGATTCCGGCTTAGGCAAGTCGATGTTTCTCCGTCATCTGTTGCAAAACTCCCAGCGCATCGTCGTTTATCTCCCCGCCCAAAAGTGTCATAAAGGCGTAATTGAAGCCATCCAAGACAAGCTACACGGCCAAGCCCAAGATGCCGGCTTTCTGAAAAACCTAATTTACAGTGGCGCGATAGATATCTGCATCGACGGACTCAACGAAGTCACCGCCGAAACCCGCGCCAAAATCTGCCAGTTTGTCGAAAGCTATTTCCGGGGCAACATTATCATGACTACCCAGCCCCTAGAGTGGACACCCCCCTCAACAGCCAAAACCTACTACTTGCAGCCCCTCGAACAACAACAAATTCAAGAGTTTTTGATCTCCCGTCAGCCGCGACTCCCCAAAGATGCCAAAATTCAAGGTGCTGATTATGCCCAAGCCTGCACCAATTATTTAAAAGAAGTCCTCAATAACCAGCAAGCCCAAGAAGAATTAGATGCTGTCCGCCGAATTCTTTCCAATCCAATGGATCTAACAGTGGTTGCGCTGATGCTATCACAAGATAAACAGCCAAACTTGTTTCGCCTGCAAGAACAGCAATACAACCTGATGGCGGCAGAATACCAGCAAGAATGGAAACAAGAATTTCCCCTCAAAAGATTTTCCGCCGCCGTCTACCAAATGCGACTCGATGACAAACAAGCCTTACCCGCAGATGATTTTCACCAAGTTGCCATGTCTTTAGAAGACGAGAAATACAAAATGGTAGTCAGCCGTCAGTGGCAAGATGAAAAAGGCGAAGCCAAGAAAGAATGGTACTTCCGCCACGATAAAATCATGGATTTCTTCTTGGTGCAAAACTTTCTCGGCGAAACTGATGCCGCCGAAGGACTATTAGTTGATAGAATGGGCGATCCGCGTTTTCGTGGTGTTTATTTCTTGTTAGCAACCTTACTTCCTTTAGATGCAGCCAAAGAACTGCGAGAAGATTTGATTCAATACGCCGCCGATACCAAAGACAATACGGTGAGTAATACCTTTGTGCAGTTGTTGCGAACTAGGTAAGGGACTTCTAAGAAATAAATTATCCAAATAAACGAACCACAGAGGCGCAGAGAACACAGAGAAAGAAGAAATAGAAAGGATTTTTGCGTCAGTTTTGGGATATTTTTTATTTGGAAGTCCCTAAGTTGACATGGGGCATTTAGTGTGTGCTGAAAAGTAGAGGCTAAATTTTGTTTATCTATCAATAATTATGTATGGTATATGTAAGACACAGTAATCCTACCAAGGATCTGTAGATTTAGTTGCAGAGGTATAGCAGCAGTGGGCATAGTAGTTGAAAATGTCTCCAAACAATTCGGGAGTTTCAAGGCAGTTGATGAGGTTAGCCTGGAAATTAAGAGTGGTTCGCTAGTTGCGTTGCTTGGGCCTTCGGGTTCGGGTAAATCTACGCTATTACGGTTAATTTCAGGTTTAGAAATGCCAGATAGGGGCAAAATTCTGCTTACTGGTAAAGATGCTACATACCAAAGCGTGCAGCAACGCAATATTGGCTTTGTATTTCAGCACTATGCCCTATTTAAGCATTTGACTGTTAAGCAAAATATTGCCTTTGGCTTAGAAATTCGTAAGGCACAGCCCAAGAAGATTAAGGGGCGGGTAGAACAGTTACTCGAATTGGTGCAATTGAATGGATTAGGCGATCGCTATCCATCACAACTTTCTGGTGGTCAAAGACAACGAGTAGCTTTAGCGAGGGCATTGGCAGTAGAACCGGAAGTTTTATTGCTAGATGAACCCTTTGGCGCACTTGATGCTAAAGTCCGCAAAGATTTACGGGCATGGTTACGCCGCCTCCATGATGAGGTTCATGTTACCACAGTTTTCGTTACCCACGACCAAGAGGAAGCAATGGAAGTTTCCGATGAGGTTGTGGTGATGAATAAAGGACGTGTGGAACAGGTAGGGACACCAGCTGAAATTTACGATAATCCTGCCACCGCATTTGTAATGAGCTTCATTGGTCCGGTGAATGTGTTACCCAGTACCTCGAAGATTTTTCAAAGTAGCGGCTTTGATGCACCACACCCAGAAGTATTTTTGCGCCCGCAAGATGTGATTTTTGAAAAGGTTGCTAACGGTACGACTACGGCTGCGACAGTAAGCCGATTGATACATTTGGGTTGGGAAATTCAGGTGGAATTAACTTTCGATGACGGGCAAGTATTGATGGCGCATTTAACACGCGATCGCTTTAATGACTTAGAGTTAGAACCTCTACAGCGAGTGTATGTAAAGCCAAAGGATGCAAAGTCCTTTCCAGTGTCTTATTCAATTTGAAGCAGGCAGAATGAGATCCCCGATTTCTTTAAGAAATCGGGGATCTTGTTATTGCGATTTTTACAAATCGAATCCCATTGCTATGTATCTGAGTTGACATACTCACCGAGAAAGAAGGGTCGGTGATTCTGGAGTAAGTAATAAGTAATAAGTAATGAGTAGATACCCATTACTCATTACTCATTACTCATTACTCATTTAAAGTCCTGTCAACGATGATAAAAAGCCGTCCTCAAAGGACGGGGCTTCTCTACGAGACGCTTCGCGAACAGACCCAAGTTTTTGGTAATTAACTGCCCTTGGGTACTGTATCTCCAGGCCCGGCGGTGACAATCACCAGATTTTCTGGCTTAATTAAATCTTCAATTGCCTGTTGCATATTAGCCATAGTGACTGCTTGAATCCGTTGGGGAAACTCTCGGATTTCTGAGCGTGAAAGCCCTAAGACAGAATTATCCAAAATGATGCTTGATACATCACTAGGATTAGCTAAATCCACAGGATAGCTATTAGTGATTGAGCGTTTTGCTGCGTTCAATTCAGCCTCAGTCACTCCTTGCTCGCGTAACTGTTTTAGTAATGCGAGAGTACTGGCGATCGCTTTTTGGGCATCAAGAGGAGCAGTCTGCATTTGAATCAAGAAGGGCCCCGGATTGATTCCGGCAGCAAAACCACTATATATACCGTAGGTTAGACCTTGGCGATCGCGCACTTCCGTACCCAGGCGGCTCGATAAGGTATCACCACCCAAAATTTGATTTAGCACCAGTGCCGCATAATAACGTGGGTCTTTCCGAGAGATGCCGTTGTAGCCGATGTAGGTGACAGCCTCAGCTTTACCGGGAATTACTTTGTTTAGTTGTGTCAAAGTTTTCGGAAATGGTACGGTTGGTATTTTGAGAACAGGTGGCTTACCTGTGGTTTGCCATTTACCAAATACCTCATTTAGCAAAGCTTTTACCTTAACTGAATCAAAGTCTCCAACTATTGCGAGCGTCGTGGTATCCGGTCGGTAGTGTGTCTGGTAGAAGCCAAGCAAATCATCACGAGTAATAGTTTTTAAACTCTCGGCTGTGGGAAAGCTGTGGAATGGATGATTTTCAGGGTAAATTGCCTGTTGGAATACTTGTCTTCCCAAACCTCTAGGGTCATCCAGTTGGACTTTCAGACTTGTTAACGCTCTTTGGCGACTCAGTTCTAACTGATCGGCGGGGAAAGTGGCGTTTTCTAACACATCTGCCAGAGTTTGAATCAATATTGGCAAATTTGCTGAAAGCCCCTCACCGCTGACGTTAACTCCTTCACGGCTAGCACTGAAGCTCAAACCGACTCCCAGGTCTTCTAAGGTTTTTGCTAGAGTCAGAGCATTTTTAGTCTGCGTCCCATTCATTAAGTTGCTTGCAGTTAGATTCGCTAATCCAGCTTTTTGATTGCCGTCAAATTCAGCACCAGCGTCAATTTGTGCGCTCAGGTTAATAGTGGGAAGATTGCGATCGCTCAACAGCAAAACCTTCAAACCATTTTTTAAGGTAAACTCTTCTGGTAGCGATTGTTTATTAGAATCTGTCTCTGATGTAGCAGGTGGCAAATATTTTGCTAGTTCTGCTGGATCTACAGGCTTACCAGGGCTGAAATTTTCCACCGTGCGTCCAGAACCAGCGCTAGAAGTTCCTGGTTTCCCATCTGGTTGAGTTGGCTCAAAGAAGCCGATAGTTTGTTGAGCCGGATTGAGGTAAGTTTTCGCTGCTTTTTGGACTTGAGCAGGAGTCACTTTCGCGATCGCAGCCAGATACCTTTCAATAAAATGATAATCCCCTGCGATCGTTTGGTTATATCCCAGTTGATTAGCTTGACTCGTGATATCTTGATTACCCAAAATATATGAGGCTTGCAGTTGCGTCTTTGCCCGCTTCAACTCTTCTGAGGTGACAGGCTGCTGTTGCAATTTTGTTAAAGATTCCTGGAGTACCTGGGCAATTTTCCCCAACTCTTGACCAGGAGCCGCTGTAGCATCAATTTCATACCAACCCGGTTCGATGAGTTCGGCAGCACCACCACTCACTGAACTAGCGAGTCCAGATTCTACCAAAGCCTGATACAGTCGAGAACTACGTCCACCTGTAAGAATGGCATCCATCAAATCAATTGCTGGGACATCAGGATGTTTGATATCTGGCAGAGGATAGACCGCTTGCAATAGTGCTGCACTTCCAGGTTGCTTAAGGACAATCGGTGCTTTTTTAGCAATAGGGGTAGACGGGGAAGCGTCGGCGATAGAATTAGATGCTAAGAAACGATCGAGTGCTCTGGTTGCATTATCAACTGCCGTATTCTTTTTTGCTCGTTGCGATAACTTACCAAAAGTTTCTTGGACAACTTTGAGTGCGGGTTTTGTGGCAAAATCTCCGGTAATCACTAACGTGGCATTTTCTGGGCTGTAGTAGGTTTGGTAATAATTCCGTACCTGCTCCACCGTGAATTTCTCTACATCGGCTTTTGTGCCTCCCACCGATAAGCCATAGGCTCGATTAGGGAAAGCAGCCCGCATCACTGCCCGACTCAGACGATAACCTGGTGAATTTTCGTATCCCTGTAACTCGGAGATCACCACCCGCTTTTCACTGGTGAGTTGTTCAGGCCCAATTAAGGAGTTTTCCATGCGATCGGCTTCCAGTGTCAGCAGTGCTTCTAATTTGTCTCGCTGCACTGTGCCAAAGTAAGCTGTTTCGTCATAACTAGTAAAAGCATTGAACTGGCTACCCAAAGCACTAAACAACCGTCCAAACTGTACTGGACGGTCGTTTGTACCTTTGAACATTAAATGTTCTAGCTGGTGAGAAATACCATTTTCTCCCTTCACCTCGTTGCGTGAGCCAACTTTATACCAAACTTGCACACTCACCACAGGAGCAGTATGAACTTCTTTGGTTAGTACCATTAAGCCGTTGTCTAATACCGTTTTTTGCACTCCTTGGGTGAATGAGAGAGCAGAGACAGGTGTGACTGCTGTTGGTGTTGCAGCATTAGTGAAATTGCCAGGCATTGGCACGATAGTTAAAACAAGGCTGAGGAAAAATCCTAGAAGCATGTATGGTCGCCGTTTCATAAGCAATACAAAATTTCCAATTTTAAAATAAAACCCCAAAGGGTATTTCAAAATCTAAATCTAACTCAAGTTGCTAGTTATGGAGGGATAAGACAAAAATGCAATCAAATCGCCTCAAAAGAAATGTGGCAGGAGATGATGTATAAACTTATTGCTGCACTACTTTTTGCCTATACCATATCTGAGTGTATTTTTTAAAACTCCTCAAGGGTTATCAGGTTCGTAGATCAAATTTTTACAGAATATTAGAAATTATTGCAAATAGATTAACAAGCATTACAATGTGTTCCATTTTACACGATTGTAGTCATATCTACTTTTAAAATTGGTTTGATACCTATTGTCATCTCATTCGGGTAAGTATCTCGGTCAAACTAGCAAAAACTTTTTTAGGTATGCAAACAAGAAACTTAGGGACTTGCGTGAAAATAAAGTACCAATAAACCGAGTTTCGACTGCGCTCAACTCTCGACATCTGAGGGTTAAGCGCAGCGATGCACTGAGCGCAGTCGAAGTGTCGAAACCCTCCTGTCTGGGACACTATTAACCCGCAGATCCCTTAATTGAATCGTTCACATTAGGTATGCTGTTAACAGCAATACCTGTATTATCAGCTAATGCTTCAGAAGTAGTACCAAATTTATACCAGTTTCAAGGTAAGAATGTCAGCATTAGTTACTCAACGACAAGCTTTATTAGCAAGCCACTTTTTACCTAAAATTAAGTAAAGTTTATTTTTATTCAATCTTTAACTAAAGATTATCAATACTTTTAAGATATATTTTAAAAATAAGTAATGAATTATTCTTTGATAAAATAATGTTTAATTTTGACTGTAATCATGACGATTTTACCCCATTCATTTAATTCGATTTGCAAGGGTAAATATTATAATTGTTTGTGTTCGCAAACTTCTTTACATTTCATAATTAATACTTGCTTAGAGTGAGTAATTGATTGAATTTTAACTCATCTATCAATATTCAAACTCACCCTCTAATTGCAGATAAAAAAAGTGGAAGCAAACCTAGTCGGACTATTCTACGGGCACAATACAATAAATATTATCCATATCTGGTTACACTCATTGCTATGGAACGCGAAGCCTTAACAATCTGTTTTCCGCCTGACTTGCTTGCAAAAGCCAAGAAACTCAAGGAAGGTAGCGAATCATTTAATGATTTAATAGTTAAGGCTTTAGAACGGGAAATACGATACCGCCAGAGATGGGCTGCCGATCGCACCAAGGCTGAAAACCTCTTTGTTGGTGGCGGCAAGATAGGTGCATTGTTGAGATCGCACGATTGGTCGCAAACGTCACTAGGGGCCGTCGAAACCTGGTCGGATAGCCTAAAAACGGCTGTGCAGATCCTATTAACAGAACTAGATCGTGTCCAGCAGCTAGAATCCGATCTGCTACCGGAGTGCATATCAACCAATGCCTCGCATCAAGCTGCCCAAGCCGATGCGTTTCGAGTCAAGCTCACCAATGCGCTACGCCCGTTGACTGATGCTAACGAGATTCAGGCGATCGCTGCCTTTGTTCTGGGCGAGTCTCTAGGCGCAAGCCGCGTTATTTACATTGAAGTGTTACCGGATGGCAAGGAGGTGATCGTTCATAAAAACTATACGAACGGCGTTGCCGAACTGAGCGGACTGTACCATCTAGAAGACTTTGGGCGCAACCTGACAGATGACCATCGAGCGGGGCGAACGGCGATCGTTTCCGATGTGGCCAACTACTCTAAATACACAGCCAGCCAGAGGGCAATATATCAAACAATTGATATTGCCGCGCATATTGATGTGCCGCTGATTAAGAACAATCAATTTGTCGCGTTGCTGGCGGTGCATCAGGCAGAGCCTCGCCAGTGGACGGAAGACGAGGTGAAACGAGTCGAGGAAACAGCAGAGCAGACGTGGGCCGCCGTCGAGCGTGCCCGTGCTGAAGCAGCATTACGCGAGAGCCGTAGCGAACTCGAACGGCAATTGCGAAAGTTTGACGCGATCGTCGCTGCAATTCCCGATTTTATTTACACCTTTGATTTGGCGGGACGGTTCACGTATATCAGCCCGGCACTGCTCAATCTTTGGCAAAAAACTTCAGATGAAGCTTTGGGAAAGAACTTTTTTGAGCTGGATTATCCAACCGATTTAGCGACCCGACATCAGCAACAGATTCAACAGGTGATCGCCACGCGCCAGCCGCTCAAGGATAAAACGCCCTATACTAGCGCAATCGGCACACGCACCTATGAATACATTTTTGTCCCACTTTTAGGTATAAACGGCGCAGTAGACGCAGTGGCAGGTGTGACGCGAGACATTACTGATGTCTCCAACGAGCTTTGCTTACGCAAACAGGTAGAGCAAGCCTTGCGCCAAAGTGAGGAAAAGAGCCGGAATATTCTGGAGAGTATTACAGACGCATTCTTTGCTCTGGATGAGAACTGGATGTTTACCTATGTGAATCAAGCTGCCGAAATGCTGCTCGATCGTGTGGCAGGGGATTTAATTGGCAAGACTTTATGGGAAGAATATTCAGGATTGATTGGCAACGAGTTAGAGCAGATTCACTGGAGCGCCATGCGCGATCGTGTGGCTGCGTCAATGACTGCGTTTTACCCGGATCGCGATCGCTGGTACGAAGTTCGCACCTACCCCGCCCCAAACGGTATCACTGTTTATTTCAAGAATGTTACCGAGCAGATTCAAACTGCCGCAACCCTGCGTCAATCCGAAGAACGCTACCGGACTTTGTTTGAGTCGATCGACGAAGGCTTCTGCATTATTGAAGTATTATTTGAAGAAAATGATCTACCGAGTGGCAGTGTGCCACGCGCCAGCGACTACCGTTTCTTAGAGATCAATCCCACCTTTGAGCAACAAACGGGACTTCGACAAGCAGTCGGGAAAACGGCGCGTCAGTTAGTTCCAGATTTAGAAGACCATTGGATTCAGATTTACGGTCAAGTTGCTCTAACGGGTGAACCTGCTCGCTTTGAAAATGGCTCTCTTGCAATGAACCGATGGTTCGATGTCTATGCCTGTCGTATGGGTGAGCCGGAGGCGCGAAAAGTTGCCATTGTCTTCAAAGATATTAGCGAACGCAAACTCTCAGAAGAACTTTCGCGGCGAACTGCCGAATTTAATGCTTTCCGCGTCTCTCTCTCCGACGCACTCCGCCCACTTGCCGACCCTATAGAGATTCAGGCTACGGCCAGCCGTGTGCTTGGCGAATATCTCAGCGCGAATCGGGTGGCGTACTTCGAGGTTCGCGGTGCTGATTACGTCGTTGAGCGTGACTATGTTAATGGAGCCGCAGCACTCGCTGGCAATTACCCGGTTGATTCGTTCGGTCCCAAGCTGCTCGCAGCCTACCGCACCGGTCGCGCCGTGTCCGCGTCCGATGTGGAAGCCGATCCCAACCTGTCCCCGCCAGAGCGAGCAGCCTACGCCGCCATTGAGATCGGTGCCTACATCGGCATACCGCTGATCAAGAGGGGCGAGTTCGTAGCGGGGCTGGCAGTTCACACATCCGGGCCACGAGCTTGGACACCGGACGAGGTGTCCCTAGCCGAAGAAGTAGCCGAGCGCACTTGGGCGGCGGTCGAACGCGCCCGCGCTGAAGCAGCCTTGCGCGACAGTGAAAACCGCTTCCGTATGGCGATCGAATCTGCCCAATTAGGCACCTGGGACTGGAATCTCATCACCAACCAATTGATTTGGGATGAAGGTTGCAAAGCCATGCATGGTTTACCACCAGAAGCCGAGAGCAGCATTGAGGTCTTTTTTGCCGGACTGTACCCTGACGATCGCGAACGACTAGAACATTTGCTGCAAAGGACTTTGAACCCAAAAAGCAACGGCAAGTATGACGTAGAATATCGCACGATCGGGATTCAGGATGGGGTTGAACGGTGGATTGCAGCCAGAGGACAGGCTTACTTTGATGCTGCCGACAATCCACAACGCTTTGTCGGTACTGTACTCAATATCACTGAGCAAAAACGCATTGAGGCAGAACGAGAACAACTCCTTGTCCGCGAACAAGCCGCAAGAGAAACAGCCGATCGCGCCAATCGGATCAAAGATGAGTTTTTGGCAGTGCTGTCTCATGAATTGCGATCGCCTTTGAACCCGATTTTGGGCTGGACGCAGTTACTACAAAACGGCAAACTGAGAGAAACCCAAAGAGCCGAAGCCTTGAAAATTATTGAGCGCAATGCCAATTTACAGACGCGACTAATCGAAGACTTGCTCGACATCTCCCGCATCATGCAGGGCAAACTCAGCTTAACAGCGGCTCCGGTCAGTTTGACCTTTGTGATTTATGCTGCCGTTGAAACAGTGCGTTTGGCAGCAGAAGCAAAAAATATTGCGATCGCTCTTGAGCTTGATACTGAGATCGCTCCGATTTATGGCGATGCAGCTCGCTTGCAACAAGTGATGTGGAATTTGCTTACCAATGCGGTTAAGTTCACACCTAACAACGGACAAGTGGCTGTTGAACTGCGGCAACTCGACGGGCTAGCTCAGATTCAGGTAATTGATACTGGCAAGGGCATCAATCCACAGTTTTTGCCCCATGTATTTGAATATTTTCGCCAAGAAGACGGCTCAACGACACGCAAATTTGGCGGGTTGGGATTGGGGCTAGCGATCGTGCGGCAAATTGTCGAAATGCATGGGGGCAGGGTGACAGCAGAAAGTCAGGGTGAGAATCAAGGCGCAACCTTCATCATCCAATTGCCCCTCATGCAGCACGCAAGAGCAAAGCTCAACGCATTCGAGCCAATCCACACTCAGACAGAAGCAAAAGTGCCTTTAGAGGGCGTTCAAATTTTGCTGGTGGATGATGAGGCAGATACTCGCGAGTTTCAAGCACTTGTGCTGTCACAATGCGGTGCAAATGTAACAGCCGTCGCTTCTGCTTTAGAAGCTTTGCAAGCTCTAGAGCAGTTCACTCCTGACGTATTAGTGAGTGACATAGGTATGGCACAGATGGACGGCTATATGCTGATGCAGCAGATTCGATCTCGCCCAGCCAATCAAGGAGGAACCATCCGAGCGATCGCACTGACTGCTTATGCCGCAGAAATTGACCAGCAAAGAGCGCTCCAGGTAGGATTTCAAACTCACATTACAAAACCTGTAGAGCCACAGAAGTTAGTGAGGGCGATAGTTAGTTTAGTCTCGTAGGGTAGGCAATGCCCACCCGACAAAGTTGCTAAACTTCAACATCCAAAACACGTACCAAAAAAGCCCATTTGTCTGCGGCTTCTTCGATAATTTTAGCCGTGGGTTTACCCGCACCATGTCCGGCTTTCGTCTCAATTCTAATTAGGGTTGGCGCCTCACCTGTGTGAGCCTCTTGCAAAGCAGCGGCAAATTTGAAACTATGAGCAGGGACAACGCGATCGTCATGGTCGGCTGTGGTAATTAAGGTTGCTGGGTAAGCTGTATTTGGTTTGATTTTATGTAATGGCGAATAAGCATACAGTACTGAAAACTCTTCTGGATTATCCGCAGAACCATATTCAGAAGTCCAAGCCCAACCGATGGTAAATTTGTGGAACCGCAACATATCCATGACGCCGACGGCGGGTATTGCTGCACCAAACAAATCGGGACGTTGCGTTATACAAGCACCCACTAATAAACCGCCGTTACTACCACCTGCGATCGCTAGCTTTTCAGTTTTAGTATACTTATTAGCAATCAACCACTCAGCAGCGCCAATAAAGTCATCAAAGACATTCTGCTTTTTATCCTTCATTCCTGCTTGATGCCATTCTTCGCCGTATTCTCCACCGCCGCGGATATTAGGCATCGCATAGACACCACCCATCTCCATCCACACCAATAGACTCACAGAAAAACCGGGTGTCATTGAAGCATTAAAACCACCATAAGCATAGAGATAAGTAGGGTTATTTCCATCTAATTTAATACCCTTTTTGTGTGTAATAAATATTGGGACTCTAGTACCATCTTTGCTGTGATAAAAGACTTGTTTTGTCTCATAATCATCAGGATTAAAATCGACCACTGGTTGACGGAAAATCTCACTTTTTCCTGTCACCATGTCGTAGCGATAAATAGTGCCTGGTATGGTAAAACTGGTAAAACTATAAAAAGTTTCAGTATCATAACGCTTGCCCCCAAAGCCTCCGGCTGAACCGAGTCCTGGTAGTTCTACCTCTCGAATAAATGCACCTTTGAGGTCAAAAATTTTGATTTGGCTGTGAGCATCTTTGAGGTAATCAGCAACAAATTGGTTATTAAGTATGCCAACACTCTCCAACGTTTCTGCTGATTGAGGAATAATTTCTTGCCAATTTTCCTTAGCAGGTTTTTTCGTATCAATCGCAATAACTCTTCCCCGAGGTGCATTTAAATCTGTGCGAAAATAAAACACGCTATCATCATTGTCGATAAAGCTGTAATCTGCCTCAAATTGTTTAATTAGTTCTACAACTTCTGTATTATGGTTAGTTAAATCTTTGGAAAAAACCAAATTTTTAGAGTCCGTACCTAGCCAAATGGAAATTATTAGATAGCGTCCATCTTCAGTAACGCCACCACTAAACCCCCATTCTTTTTGGTCAGGACGATGGTAAATTAGTACGTCTTCTGATTGAGGTTTACCCAGTTGATGATAGTAGAGCTTCTGATAATAGTTGACATCTTCTAATCGAGTTTTTTCATTCGGTTCATCGTAGCGACTGTAGAAAAAACCTTGATGATCGTGTGTCCAAGATGCGCCAGAGAATTTAATCCACTTCAGGTGGTCTTGGAGGTCTTCACCAGTTTCAACATTGCGTACTTTCCACTCTTGCCAATCAGAACCAGAGGAGGATAGACCATAAGCTAAAAGTTTACCATCCTCGCTAATTGACAATCCTGAAAGAGCAACAGTGCCATCTTCTGAGAGTTTATTGGGATCGAGTAAAACTTGGGGTTGGTCATCGAGAGTTTTCAAAGTGTAAAGGACACTTTGATTTTGCAATCCGTCATTTTTGAAATAAAAGTAACGTTCGCCTTCTTTAAAAGGAATACCATATTTTTCATAATCCCAAAGTTTGGTGAGGCGCTGTTTAATTTTTTCCCTAGCAGGAATTTCACTCAGGTAGCCAAAAGTAACTTGATTTTGTGCCTCAATCCAAGTTCTTGTTTCTTCAGAGTCAGGATCTTCTAACCAACGGTAAGGATCTGCAACTGAAGTACCGTGGTAATTATCAGCTTGATTGCTCTTATGGCTGGTTGGGTAAGTGAGATTTTCAGAAGAAGGCATAGCTCTTAGGTCAAAGTACTTCTTTACATACTACAAAGATAGACCCAAGACTTGGGGCAATACTACTCGGTTTTTGGATTTTGAACTCAGAATTGGGTTTGGGGAAAAGGTTAAAGGGGAAAGGTTAAAGGTTTTTTCTTTGCCCTTTTCCCCAAAACCCGACAAGTATTGAGACTTGGGGTATACACTCTAATTCTCAAAAAGAAAGCCCCGGCTTCTGACGGGGCAATACGTGCTATTTTTGATTATAGAACAATTGTACTATTAAAAACTAGTATCAGCTTTAATCGAGGTAAAAGCGTGTAGAGTTTTCCCTAAAATCGAAGTCTTTTGGTTGATTTAGTTAACGAGTTTCTCTCCTTTGAGCATTCGCGCTGCGGCTTCAAGTAGAGCTTCTTCGAGATAGGGCTTGGTAAAGTAGCCACTAGCACCGAGTTGAGCGGCAATTTGTCTGTGCTTGTCTGCACCGCGCGAGGTGAGCATTGCGATCGGTAAGTGGTTAAGGTTAGAGTCTTTCTGGATGCGAGAGAGCAATTCCAGACCGTCGCAACGGGGCATTTCGATATCGCAAAAGACGATATCGCAAGGCAGACCAGAGCGGAGTTTATCCCAAGCCTCCTGACCGTCACGCGCCTGTTCTACGCGATAACCTGCTTTGTTAAATGTCAGGGATAGCAATTCTCGGACTGTGATTGAGTCATCGACAATCAGCACTGTCGGGTCAATCTTTGCAGGAGAGGTATCAGGAGGAGTAAGTTTCTGTTGCCAAGAATTGCCACCAGCTTGTGTAGAAATCCGTCCCTGGAAGATGTCAATTATTTCTAGCACGTCAGCAATGGGCATAATCCGACCATCACCCAGAACTGTAGCACCAGCTACACCAATGGGTTTAGGTGCTGGCCCTTCAAATTGCTTAATTACAATTTCTTGTTCGCTTAACACCAAGTCGATCTGTAGAGCAATCAGGGTATTTGCCGATCGCACCACAACCACAGAAACCATGTCATCATCTCTGGTGCCGCCATAGACATTACCGCGACTGATTTGGCGATTGAAGGTTAAAAGTTCCTTCAGGGGTCGGAATGGTAGCACCGTATCGCGCCAGGAAATAAATGATTGCCCATTGGCATCATGCTGAATATTTTTGACTGGGATATCTAGCGTATCTTCTACACCGTCCATTGGGAAGGCGATCCTGGAGCGATCGGAGACGCAGCAGAGAGCTTTACAAATACTCAGAGTCAGTGGTAAACGAATAGTAAAGGTGGTTCCCTTACCGATCGCAGAATCGGTGTTAACTGTTCCCCGAATTTCGCTAATTTCGGAGCGCACCACGTCCATACCCACGCCACGACCAGAAATTTCATCGGCTTGGTCTTTAATCGTAAAACCAGACTGGAACAGTAGATCGTAGACTTCCAGACGAGACATGGCTTTTGCCTGCGCTTCTGTAATCATGCCAATCTTCACAGCCTTAGCCTTAACCTTTGCGGAATCGATACCTGCGCCATCATCGCCTACAGATATGATCGTTTGGTTGCCTTGGTGGAAGGCACGGATAGTAATGATTCCCGCAGGTGGTTTACCAACAGCTTGTCTTTCTTCTGGTGTCTCAATACCATGAGCGATCGCATTATTCAACATGTGAGTCAACGGATCGGTCAGATGATCCAAAATCATCTTGTCGATTAAGGTATCGCCACCTTCAATCACCAACTCTACCTGTTTGCCGCACTTGATAGCGTTGTCGCGGACTCCTCGCCGCCAGCGATCGATAGTTTGAGCAAAGGGAACCATTCGCGCTCTAGTTAATCCCTCTTGTAGCTGGGTGGTTACTTGGCGGAACTGCCTAGCGACTCGTTCGGTTTCTTCGGTAACAAAATCAATGTCACTAGCCGACTCACGCACTCGGACAATGCGTTCAATCATCTGCTGTGAGAGTGTGTGGAAGGGAGTAAAACGATCCATTTCTAGTTCGCTAAAACCCCGATCGGCATTGGAATCAGGGGCTTGGAAGCCGTCGGGGTCTTTCTTTTTGCGTCCAGCTAATAGAGACGCTTCCAGTAGCGATCGCTCATACAACTCCTGCATCCTTGCACCTACATCTGAGAGTTGTTGTACCTGAATCAGCAAGTTATCTAATGACTGTCGTAGCCGTTCATGATCCTGCTCTAAGGTATTGCGATTTACCACCAACTCCCCAACTAAATTACTCATATCGTCCAGTTGCTTAACTGGAACCTTCATAGTTTCTTCAAATCTCGCAGCCCTACGACTAGAGGGACGGGTAGCTTGGCTGGTGTTCGATTTTACTACAGTAGAATGGGATATTGTTTGATTCGCTTCTGCCAGCAATTTCTCTAAGTCACCAAATTCATCTTTGATGGCTGGTGATGGAATAGCATTTTTAGCTGAGACTGGTTGAGTGTTGAAAGGCTGGCGTTGGCGGTAGACATCGTTGTTATTATCTGTACTTAGTAAGTCTTCCAGGGCAGCAAAATCTACTTCTGGTATCTTCTTAACTTTGGGGATGGGTGCTACTTCCTCTCCTAATAATGCTGCCAAGTCTGCAAATTCATCTTCTTGAGCAACAATCTCAGCGGTTTCTGTAAACAATAAATTATTTTCAACAACTGTGTTTTCTGTTAATTCAAAGGTAGTTTCTAAATTATTAGTTTCCTCGGTCTCTAAAACTTCTGGGCTTGTCTGGGCTGAATCTGAATTGTCCTCAAAACTGATAGTTTCTGATAGTTTATCCACAGTATTCTCTGTGGTTTCCATCTGAATATAGGTCAAGTCATTTGTAACTACATCCTCAGAGTCGAATAAATCACCTAGCTGTGCTTGTAATGATGCTGAATCTGAAGTTTCCTCAAAACTGACGGTTTCTGATAGTTCATCCACAGTATTCTCTGTGGTTTCCATCTGAATATAGGTCAAGTCATTTATGGCTAAATCTTCAAACAGCAGTTGTGAATTTTCATCGAAAGAGCCGAACAAATCACTTGGTTGTGCTTCAGATGATGCTGAATCTGAAGTTTCCCCAAAACTGATAGTTTCTGATAGTTCATCCACAGTATTCTCTGTGGTGTCCATCTGAATATAGGTCAAGTCATTTGTAGCGACATCTTCAGAGTTGAACAAATCATTTGGCTGTGCTTCGGGTGATGCTGAATCTGAAGTTTCCCCAAAACTGATAGTTTCTGATAGTTCATCCACAGTATTCTCTGTGGTGTCCATCTGAATATAGGTCAAGTCATTTGTAGCGACATCTTCAGAGTTGAACAAATCACTTGGCTGTGCTTCGGGTGATGCTGAATCTGAAGTTTCCCCAAAACTGATAGTTTCTGATAGTTCATCCACAGTATTCTCTGTGGTGTCCATCTGAATATAGGTCAAGTCATTTGTAGCGACATCTTCAGAGTTGAACAAATCACTTGGCTGTGCTTCGGGTGATGCTGAATCTGAAGTTTCCCCAAAACTGATGGTTTCTGATAGTTCATCCACAGTATTCTCTGTGGTTTCCATCTGAATATAGGTCAAGTCATTTGGAGCAGCATCTTCAAACAGCAGTTGCAGATTCTCATCGAAAGAGCCTAATGAATTAACTTCCAGATCAACAGCAGATATCTCTGGGGTCTGATTAGCAAATTCTGGAACAAAATCTAAAGATTCTGGTTGTTGCGGTCTGAGAATTTCTTCCCCAGAATGCTGCGCAAACAAAGACGTTTCAGGCGTGGAGGTATCGTTGATTACAGGAGAAATAGTTGAGCTACTTGATGTTAATTCATCAAATAAATTCTCTCCAGAATCTGATGATATTAAATCTAGCTGTTCTTGATGCTGGAAATTAATATCAAAATCTTCTTCTATATCAAAACTGGCTATAGGAGAAGATATGGATTGCTGATTATCAGCAAAAATGTCATCAACCCCCGCAGTAAACAAACTTTCATCTAACGCCCTTTCCACATTCTGATCAATTAAGGAATCGAATTCGTCCTTTTCCTCTGTGGTTTCCTGGTTCCAGAAGTTGCTCAGATCATTTTCTGATTGAGAAAACTCAGGTTCTGTTACTGGAGGTGTATCAAATAAATCACTGATTTCTGGTTCACTTGTCGATAGTTGTGGCTGTTCTTCCATTTCAGCAAACAAGTTGTTCAAAGACAAGTCTGTTGGCTGGGATAATTCTATGTAGTCACTGGGGGTAATTTCTTCTACCCAATTTGCATTTTTAGTTTCTAAGAATAAGTTATCAAAATTATTTTCTTGGTTAGTAGATAGTTCCACACTGGTGAACGGCTCAGTTTCTGGTTGAGTGACATTGCTGGTTGGCAATAGTTCATCATCATCTAACCCCAGTGTTAAGAAATCTTCGACCACACTATTTTCGACAATTTCGCTAGTAGTCTGGTTTGTATCACTAGAAATATCAATAAATTCTTGTAAAATTTCGGAAGGAGATGAGTCTAAATTTATATCAAATTCGTTAATATCGCTCAACTCTAAAGGTGTAGCAGATGTTTGTTGATTTTTCGGTTCTGAATTATCTTTTTCTAAGAAATGGTCGCCAAATAACAGAGATAAATCTTCTGTTGTAGCTGTGCTTGTTGGGTGTAGCGCGTTGCTTATATCTTCATTAAAGGAGAGTAAGTCAGATAAATCGTTATGAGCCTCTTCAGCCTCAGTGCTGCTCAAATCAATTCCAAAGTCATCGTTAGTAACAATATCTAAGGTTTCTTCTTGATGCCAGCTTTCATCTAGTTCGGGAGTCTCACCGTCAAATAAATCGGCAAGGGTATTTAACTCAGCTATTCCTACCTCTGGGCCATTAGGATCGAGATTGTTACTGATTGGGTGTGCTTCGTCATGTGTCGTGAAAGTAAGACTAGTGTTTCTACCTTCATTTAGTGGTGTTCCTTGTAAGTGAAGGGAGGGGTGTTCGTCAGAGACATTGGCGTAGCTATGTTCTTCAGTTGTCTGGGCTGACGCCTTGATGTCACCAGATAAAATTGACTCTGATTCTGTCAAAACCGGAGATTGTTCATCAAATAAATCAGGGGTAATTTCTAATAACTCAATTTCGGCAAAGCTTAAAAGTGCTTCTAGTTGCTGACTAATTGCAATTTCGGCTTCTCTACCTTGCAGAACTAATTCTTGAGCTTGTTTGATTTCGGTAATGACAATTTTAGCTAAAGTCAGATAACTATTTTCAGGATTTGCGATCGCACTGGCTGCTGCTTGACACAAACCACACCATTTGGGTAAATTCCAAGTTTCACCAAGTTTGACTAACTGGTGACAGCATTGCTGGAGGTTTTGCCGAGTTGAAGGTGTTGTAGTTTGCTTAAATAATTGCAACATTTCCCGCAGTGTTTGCAGCACTTGGGCTTGAAACTCGCTCCAGTTATTATTTTCTTTAGCTGTGACTGGCGTAGCGAGTCCGCGAGTGTCTAGCGCCTGGGGTGCTACCGAGTCTGGAGATTCCTGATGGGTGTATTCTGCCAGATCGGGAATATCTCGCCGCATGAAAATTTCTGTAAGTGTGGAGACATTCTCTATAGAGGTTGTGAGTTCTGTTGCGTCAGAACTACTGGCTACTCCACTCTTTGCTTGTTCTACAAGTAGTTCCAGATGCTGATACAGCCATTGAAAAACTGGCTCAGTTTCTGACATCAAAGTATTAGCTGCATCTTCAGAAAGACCATAAGGCCCACTCAAATGCTCTAAAAGCGATTTTAGGGTATCAGAGACACCAAGAAATAAAGACTCTAACTTTTGGTCAATCTGAACCGGATTATCTTTGAGAATTTTGAAACAATCTTCCAGACGGTGGGAGGTATGCTGGATGCTAGTCAATCCAAGCATCGCCGCTCCTCCTTTGATGGAGTGAGCCGCCCGGAAGACTTCACTGATCATTTCCGGGTCGTTTAAAGTGCCCTCTAAATTCAGCAAGCCCTGCTCAATGGTATTCAGGTGATCCCTGGCTTCTTCGATAAAGTAACCCAAAATCCGCTGTTGTTGTTCCGGCAGCATAGCAAAAGTTATGAGTTATGAGTTATGAGTTATGAGTTATGAATTATGAGTTATGAGTTATGAGTTATGAGTTGTGATTTTTATTTCTAACTCCTTACCCCTTACTCCTAACTTTTTTCCAAGTTACGAGTTGTGAGATGTGAGTTGTGATTTTTATTTCTAACTCCTCACTCCTAACTCCTAACTTTTTTACCTGGTTTCCATAGTTTCCACTCGGAAACGTTCAACGGAGGCGATCAAGTCACGGGATACACCTACTAAGTGTTGTAGGGCACCTGAAACTCGCTGTGCTTCTTGGGAAGTTTCTTGGGCGGTCAGTTCTACTGATTGCATTACATGAGCAACGGCGCGTGAGGTTTCCGTTTGTTCCACAGTATCGCTGGTAATGGAGCGCACAAGAATATCGATGCGATTCGCCACTTGAATAATGTTTTCGAGCGATCGCTTGGCATCTTCTGCCAATTTTGTCCCTTTAATTACTTGTTGTGTGCCCTCTTCCATCGCGGTCATTACAGAACCTGTTTCGCTTTGGATTTGCATCACAATTTGTTCAATTTCCTTCAGGGATTTAGCAGATTTATCTGCTAGCTGGCGCACTTCATCTGCTACGATCGCAAACCCGCGTCCGGCTTCTCCGGCTCTTGCCGCCTCAATACTAGCATTGAGTGCTAACAAGTTTGTTCTCGAAGCAATCTGAGAAATCAACGCCACAATTTTAGAAATTTCTTGCGAAGATTCCGCCAACCGCTTCACTTTGCGAGTGGTTTCAGCAACGGTTTCTCGAATTTCTAAAATCCCTGCTACGGTATTTTCTACTGCTTCGCCACCTTTGAGAGCGATCGTACTAGCATCACGAGCAACGGTTTCAGCTTCCCGCGCCGCCTCTGCTACCCGCTGAATCGAGTCGGTCATCACCTGTACAGAATTCAACGTTACTGCCAACTCTTCTGCTTGCCGCAAAGCATCACTAGATAAAGCTCTCGCAAAGGTTTCAGAGTTGGTTGCACCTTTTGTTACATCTTTCGCCGCCACTTTTACCTGTTGAACGATATCCCGCAAGTTTTGAATTGTCAGGTTAAAGGCGTCAGCTACAGCTCCCAGTACGTCAGCTGTCACTTCCGCTTGGACTGTTAAATCGCCTCTAGCAGCTCCTTCCACATCATCCAAGAGGCGGATCACCTGACGTTGCAGGTTTTCTTTGGCTTCCTCTTGTTCATCGGCTTTGCGTTGGGCTTCACTTGTGGTTGTGAAAATTACCCGCGCCATTTCATTAAAGCCAGTGGATAAATGCCCCAATTCATCTTCGGAATATACTGTAGCTTGAGCATTCAGATTTCCTTGACGTACAGCCTCAAACTGAGCTTGGAGGTCATCAGTTGTGCGCCGAATTTGTTTCAGCGCCAGATTCCCCATGAAACCTGCGGTAGCAAAACCTGCAATCCCAGCGGCTAGTGACATTGCCCAACCTGTGTTTCTTACTGATTCTCGTTGTTGGGGTGGCGAAAATGTGGTCGCGACAAAACTAACTGTGGCTACAACTAGCGCTGAAACAATGCCCACACTTCCAGCAATTAGCCATTGTTTTCGTTCGATGGAGGCATTTTCTAATGGTGCTAACCATCCTTGCTCGATGCTGACGTTGGGTTCTAGTTTTGAGATATCTGTTTGGCTAAAGACTGGAACGGCTTCATGGGAACCAGTCATTGAGAACAGTTCCTCTTCGCGATCGGCTGAATTACTTGCAAAAGCCTCTGCTACGTGCGGGCGTCCAGTATCACTAGTTTCTGATGGAGCAGAATGCATTGCGACATTACCGAAGTTAGAATCTCCTTCGATCAGGTCAAACCCTGGAATATTGCCTAAATCATCAAATTCCTCAAAGTCATCTAAAAACTCGATATTGCTCTTAGAATTTTCTCCATTTAGTATATTACTTGAGTCTTCATAAGAGTTTAAACTCTCTGAGCCAAAGGCAGACTCAAATGCTTCCATATCAAAATTTTCATCGTCATCGAAGCTATTTTTTCCGATGAATTCACCTGATTTAAACTGCTTTTCCTTTTGAGGCAAATTACTATTAAAAGATGATTTACTATCAGGTAAATTCGGCTGAAATGCTGATTCCAATTCTACTTGTTTTGGTGTTAACCAACTATGGGATTCGGTTTCAGACAAGTTATTTTGGCTGCCGTTTTCCAAGTTATTTGTTGTTGGCGAATCATTTCTTAGTTCTTCTGAAACAATCAGTAAAGTTTCGTCTCCAAAACTAGATTTTTTATATTCTAAATTTCCCATAGCCTGATCTGGAGACTTTGGCTCACTCAACAAATCAGAGAAATTATTCTCGTTATTACCAGTTTGTGAGTTAGAGTATGAAGAGTTATTATTGTCAATAGTTGAATCTCCGTAAGGAGAATTTATCCCATTATCTGAGAATTGACTATTTGCTAATGATTCTTCGGAAATATCTTCTGAGATACTTTCCTGCCAAAAAGCAGGCAACTCTAATTCTGTGTTCTCCTCCCAGTTTTTATTTGACTCTTGTTCTTGTGACTCTTCATTCATGGCAAAAGGGTCATCACCAAAAGCTATAGAAGAATCTGAGATTTTTTCTGTTCCAATACTATCTTCTGTGGGCAGATCGAATGGACTTTTTGAAGATGTATCTTCAACGCCATTCATACTTTCTTGATGCTCTCCAAAAAAGTTCAAATCAAGGTTGTCGCTGTCAAACTCCTGATTAGCGCTTAAATCTTCTAATTCTGATTCCCTATATGCCAGTGGATCGGATATCTCTGAAGAGTTTATTTCCTCTTGACTTTCTAATGGATCGATCTGCCCACTAAATGACTCTAAATATTGATTGATATTGTCAATTCCATTCTTGGCAAAACCAATAATTTCTCGATCGTTAGTCAAGCCTAACACCTGTTGATATTCTTCTTTTGCTACATCATAGTGCTGTAAAACATAGTAGATGTGACCCCTCAACAAATGAGTATTAGGGTCATCTGGTAAATTTTGCACCACTTGGTCAACTAAAGTGGCCGCAACCTCATAATTTCTTTGAACATAGGCGGTCATCGCCTGTTGATATGTTGGCTCGTAATTATCAATACTTGCTGCCATTTCCTCCTCCAATTTCATCCTGCCCACCTAGCACTTCGTACAATTGCCATTTGATCGAGCAGTCGTAGACACTGATTGCTTTTAGCACCTAATGACCACTCTCCACGTAAAAAGGGAGCCATCGTATCAGGAACACTAGTTGGTGGCATGAGATTCTGGACATCCAGCCAATCCATACCACCGATTTCCTCTACTGCTAAACCCACTATTGTGTCTTGCTCTTCAATGGCAATCACCGAAATTTCAGCTCTATCCGTGTTTAATGCACCTGCTTCCCCCAGAAATTGACCCAAGTCAGCCACCCAAATAACTCGACCTCGTAAATTTAGAGTACCCAAAAGTAAAGGAGAAGCATTAGGAATCGGGGTGATTCTATCAGGACTTAGTTCAATTACCTCTCGGATGCCAGTTGCTTGTAGTGCAAACTCCTGATGCGAGGGAATGTAAAACCTCAAATGTAACTCACCTTCAGGACTTTCTACTTGTAATTCTGGTCGAAAGTGGTCTTGACCGCCGCCACTTAAAAAGTCCGGTTTGCTGACCATGTTGTTTTTATCCTTATCCTCGCAGCAGTTGTTTGACTGTACCTACCAACTCGGTTGGTTGAAACGGTTTGGCTATGTAAGCATCTGCACCCTGCTTCATGCCCCAATAGCGATCGAATTCTTCGCCTTTGGAAGAACACATAACCACTGGGACATTTTGGGTTTTTGGATCGGATTTTAACCGCCGACAAACTTCGTAGCCGTTCATTCGGGGCATGACAATATCTAATACCACTAAATCTGGAGGTGCTATTTGAATTGCCTCTAATGCTTCTAATCCATCACTAGCATGGGTAACTGTTAGGCCAGTTGCTTTCAGGAGGTCTGTAATCATCTCCCTTTGCGCTATACTGTCTTCCACAATCAGAACTGTGCTCATAAGTGTCTATTTACCTCCTGATTTAGACGTTCCTAATTGGAACATTCCCTGATTCCTCCGCAAGTATTAACTGTATAAATTAATTTTATGTCTTCACTATTTTCCCGTAGATTGACGTTTCACTCAGTTAACTGACTCTGTGATAACATCTTTTAACTCATCTTTTAGTAGATCAACAAATCTTTGATCTCTTTATATGCCCCATAGACAACGGAGACGAAGAAGATGAGGGAGAAGTAATCAATGCCCCATGTCCAATTTTCATTGGTTGTTGATATATTTTTCTATGAGCATCAGTAACTCTGTGTCTGTAAACGGTTTTGTTAAATAATCTGTTGCCCCGACCATCCTAGCTTTGACTCTATCCATAAACCCATCTTTCCCAGTCAGCATGATAATCGGTGTGAGCCGAAATGCTGTTGAATGTCGCAGCATGGCACAAACCTCGTATCCTTCCAATTCCGACATAGCAATGTCGCATAGAATTAAATCTGGTTTGAGTTGAAAAACCAGACTCAGTGCTTCTAAGGGATTGGTGAGAGCGATCGCTTCATAACCTTGTGGTTGTAGGATGGAATTTATAGTCTCACCGATGGCGATCGCATCGTCAATACATACTATCCGCCCCATTGGTTTTTCTTTCAATTCCCAGCTATCCGTGTGTGTACTTGGGTAATTAGTCTCGGAATATACTAGTTGTAGCCAACTTTGTTGCACATAAGGATATATTGCCTTAGCAACTGTCAAAATGTCTCGGTTGAGATGGCGAGCTAGTTGTCGCAAGGATGTTTTACCATCAGCCCAATGTTGTAGCTTATTCACGGTTGCTTCTGGTAAAGAAGATTGTAGCTGAACTTTGTCAGATAGCACTGGCAATTGTTCTGGAGACTGAATGTGTGGATAGAGTTGCTTCCACTGTTGCAGCTGCTTGGTGATTTTTGTCACCAATGGAGCAATCTCATAAGTGTTTAATTGCGGGGCAAGTGCTGCACCCTGATGGAAAATGAAGTTACCTTGGCGTAAACTCAGCAGGTCAAAGAGGGTTTCATGCACCAAACCGTAAATGATACTACCAGCTATCTTTGGGTTAATGATATTCCGTTCCAAAAGTGACCAAAGATAGGCATACTCTGGCGCGTCGGTTGGTGGTAGGGTAGCAATTTGTTTGTCGGTGAGTCGCATTTCAACTCGATAATGACGTAAATAATCGCTAATTCTGGATAAACTACTCTCGCCTTCTTGGCAATAGATAATTTGACCATTAAGGAAAAAAACGAACCAAGACTGTTGTTTAGGGCGATAAATATTTGCTCCATCTCCACCCAGTTTGTTGTTATGGTGAGAGCTATAAGCTTCTACCCATAGTTGCCCAGTTCGCTGTCCCAATTCAATCAATTGCAGGATACTGCAAATATCAATTTCATTTAAATTTCCCTGCATTTAACTAAAAAGTACTCCTAAGTATTGCTGAATTCTGAATCGTGAATTATGACTTATTCTTTAAATATTGATTATGGAGTATTGAAAAGATTTTTACTCTATTCTGATTGTCATAGGGAATACATTAAGCTATAAACCTTCATCTTTCGTAATACACTTTGACAAAGCTAGTGTTAACACGGAAGTCATCATCACTGTCATCAGTACAAAATATAAAGGCGCGACCAGATCGCTTCTATAAGTATCAAGACGTAACATCTTGCGTCTATAGTTTTGTCTGTCTTGTTCTTCTAAACCCTGGTTCAGTGAGACAAGTTAACAGAATTATTTAAGGTATATCTCAAAACACGAACTTTAAGTGCATCAATAAAGGACTAACGGTGTGCTGTATTTAGCAGAAGTACAAAAACAGAAAGGTGGTTTACTCAGTGGCGGTGGCAAAACCGAACTGAAACTGCTAGCTTGTCAGCGAACTGACCAGAATTGGAGTACTGTGTCGGAAGAGGTGATTGCCGCTGAGGACGCAAGCAAATTAAATGATGGTGCTTTGGTATTGGCTGAATTGAATCCGAATCGTCAAGTGCAGCGGATTCAAGAAGCAGGGCGTCCACTCGTGAACATTTTGCAGAGTTTTTCCCGCCAGTTGGAGAAATTTAAGCTCAAGGAAGATGAGATCGATCAGTGGAAACAGTCACTAACATTTCAGGCGCAAGAGTTGAATCGCCGTGAAATGGACATGGAGGTACGCTCGGAACAGCTGCAACAATTGGAGGATGAGGTACAACATCTAGAGGAGCAAAAACAGGAAGTTGACACCTCCCGCCAGGAAATTGAACGATTACAAGGAGAAATTGAGCGCAACCGCCAAGAGTTGGAAGGCGCTTGGGAGCATTTACGGGGTGAGCAGCGTCGCCTAGAAGAACGCCAAGCGGATTTTCAACAAGGGACGGTTTTGGATGAGGAGCAAAGTCGAGTAATGAGTGAGTTACTCGACCGCTTGTCTAGTCGTGTTAATCCTACGGAAACAGTTAGAGAACATCTGCATCTAGCCTTTGAATTGGTCGAAAAGCAGCAAGCGACTCTTACCCCGCATTGGCAAAAACTGGAGGAGGAAAAAATTGCGATCGCACAACAGCAAGAAGAAGTTGAGCGTTTATCACAAACCTTTAGCGATCGCCAAAATGCGTTGCAAGAAGCGCAAAATTCTCTAGTTCAGCAAAGAGCGCAATTGCAAATAAATACAGCAGACCTTACTAGTAAGCAAGAGTATGCTCGGCTCGTCAAAGAACAGTTACAAAACGCCGAAGAGTTATATCAACAGATGCACTCTTTAGCTGCAACATCTGGTGATGTAGTTCTTGGCAAGCAAGCTGATATGGAGGCTTTGGAAAAAATGCCTTTAGAAGAACTACAAAAGATAGTGCAAGACTTGCAGCATAAATTAGAAATCGACGCTAGCTTTGTTCACGATCAAGAACAAGAACTGAAATATAAACAAGAAGCTATAGAAGAACTTCAAACTAAATTAAATCACGCATCTGACCATGACCACATCAATTTGGAATTAGAACTAACTGATGAAAAAGACCTTTATCAGATGCTAAATTCCAGTTTGGTGGGGCAACGCCGCAATATGCTACAGCACCAGAAATTTCTCAAGCAACATCAAGCTGTACTACTACGCTTAAGCAAGGACATAATGTTACTGAAGAAGAAAGTAACAACAAAATTAATTTAGAACCGATTCTGTTACAAATTGAAACCCAGCGACAACAATATTCACAAGAAATCCAAAAGTTGGAACGTGAAATTGAGCAGATTCGTTCTGGTGTTGAGCTAAATCAGGGAATGATTGACAATCAAACTCACGATCTAGATGAAAAGCGCCAAGAACTGAAAGCGATCGAGGAAAATTTGCTATCCCTACGAAGAACAACAGCTGAATTATCTGGTCGAGTGAATCTTTATCAAGAAGCACTACAACCAATTCAAGATTCTCTAGATGGATTACGGCAAAAGCTGCAAGGAATTGCAGAATCTTTAGAGCAATTCCAGGAAACTGGTGATTATCAAGTCCAAGCGATCGCTCAGTTGCGTCATACTCTCCAGAGTTTAATGCCTCAGCCGGAATTACTGGCGTCTTAATAAGTTCTGGAGCTTTGGTGAGAACAAGGGGCTTTACCCGGATTTCTCACCACACCTCTTAAAGCCTGCGCTTGTGCCGGGGAGAAGTAATAAGTAATAAGTAATGAGTAAAAATTTATTACTTATTACTCCTTACTCCTTACTCATTACTTCTCCTCGCTCCATCAAATGCCTTAAGCTTGTGAGAAATGCGGGTTTAGTCATGCTAAAGCCCAAGTACTAACTAAATTCTTAGTTAGTATTCCATAAATAAACTAGATTCTATATGAAAAAACTCTCCTAATTTACGTGCTTGTTCTGTATTTATCTTCTGTTGTCCACTTAAAATATCATCAACCAAATCTTCTGTCCCTAAAACTGCTACTAAATCATCTCTACTTCTCTCAGATTCCTCTAAAAAAAATAACAATATAGATGCAGGATTACTCTGCTGGATTGGCTGATAATATTCCTGTTCAAACTTTTCAATTAAAGTAATTAATAACTGATAAAGTTCGTCTTCTTCTGGGGTGCGTTCCCGGTGCATTAAATCTTCTACTATCTTTAAAGCTTGCTCATTTTCAAGTTCACTTTTTATCAGCTTGGGAAGATAAGCTGTTAATAATTCTTTATATTTATCTGGATTAAAAGTAAGGGTCATCTTTCCAATTTTCCTTATCATATTCCGCATGGGTGAGGATATATTTAATATAAATTAACTGCCCTTCATAATCTATACTAACAATCAAGCGATATTTATTTCCTTTAATATTGAATACTGTAAAGTTACCAACAGCTTCAGCTTTAATAAAAATTTGCTGTACTTCAACTAAATTCGACCATTTCGCTTTAGTAGCAACCTTATACCAATTACTTAATGCTTCCTGACAATCTGTATGGTTTTCTGCATATTCTCTTAAGATTCTAAAACTAATAATGTGCATCGTCCCTGATAACAAAAAGCCTTTAAATAACTATTTCAAACAGATCCAGTCGCCTTCTACTTGAGCGATCGCACCGCCAGGAAATGGATCGGTTTGCGATCGGTTGGGCGCTATAATTAAAGCCGTTAATTTTTCGATGTGTTCAAAACTGGGTGCATCAGTCAGTATTTGCTGCAATACCTGACGCATCACCCGACGTTGCAACGCCAGTGGTGCTTTTTGTAATACCCGACGATTTAACCGTAAGGGAAGAACAGTAAGGGAATCTTCTTCATGTCTCACGCCCAATGCCCCATCCCGCAACTCCTGGGCAGCTTTTTCCAAATATTCCACTTCCGCTTGTAAAAGTTCTGCTGTTTGGGCTAAGGCTGATTCTACTTGGGGGTTGAAATTATCTCGCAAATATGGTATTAATTCTTGGCGAATACGGTTGCGGGCATATTGCAAATTTTGATTGGTGGAATCTTCCCAAATTGGTAATTTAAATTCTTGACAAAATTGCTCTGTTTGTATTCGAGTAATTTCTAAAAGTGGACGCACTAACACAATGCCTGTAGTTAGAGGGCGTTGCCAAGTTAGGGCTTGTAAACCATCAGCACCAGTACCGCGAATTAAATTGTAGAGGAGAGTTTCGGCGCGATCGCTCTTCGTGTGTCCTGTCACTATATATTGATAATTGTTTGCTTGAGCGATCGCACTTAAAACTTGATAGCGCCAATCGCGTGCAGCAGCTTCACTATTTATCGGTTTGTTCGCTGTTTCTAAATAAAAGGATATACCCCAAGTTTTAGCTAAATTTTCGACGTGGTTAGCATTAGCTTCGGAGTCAGAACGCCAGCGATGATCGCAGTGAGCAATACCTAAATACCATCCCCATTTGGATTGTAAATCTAAAAGTAATTTTATTAAACATAGAGAATCTTGTCCGCCGGAAACAGCAATTAATAGCCGTTGATTGCGCTCAAATAAGTGGCGCGATCGGATGGTGCGATGAATTTTTGCATGTAGGGGAGTCCATACCATTTTATTTTTTTCAGCGCACACAGACACAGATAATTTTCTATTATATCTGTGTATATCAACTTGAGTATTAGTTTTTACCTTCCTTTAGTTGCTGCCGAAGGTCGTCAAGGGGAGAGTTTTCGTGTTTGATGTCTAATCGATTATCTTCGACTTCAGTTTCATCAGGGCAGAATTCTAGGCGCACTCTAATTTTACCTGTCCGCCATTGTTGACCGGGTATTAAAACACAACATTCAAATCCTTCTCCAAATACTCTTGAACCTGAAGATGTACAGTATTCTGCCCAAATTTTTTTGATTTCCTTGAATAACTGAAACACTATTTGAGTGCGGGGTAAATTTTCAAATGCTTCTTGATAAAAATGCACAACATCATCATCAGGATTTAGAGGTTCCCATTCATCATTCATAATCAATTTCCTGTAACTAAATTTATAGTTCCCAAGAGATTGGAATTAATTGTTTGGATTTGACTGACAGCCGCAACTTATTTAACTATTACTGCTAGTTGAGGGAAACTAATGAAGAGTCATGAGTACAGTTAGCGATAGCGGAGCGTTGAGTAGTGATAATCAGCCTGAAGATGGGGTGATAGAGATAATTTACTTAAAAGTAATAGTGCTAATTACAACTTAGTATCTATCGCTTACCCAAGAGTAGAGAACATTATACATTATAAATTTCTGTTGTAATTAGTGCCGCGTAGAGCTAGCGTAAAGTGGACAATTTGACAATCTTTAATACTCAAACTACTTGGCGTATAGTCATAATCTGTCCGCACGCAAGAAGAACGCAAGACACTTAATATATGGTTCAGAATCTCGAAAGAACACGCCAGAGTGCAAGGTTTCCAGAAACTGCACCTGCTGCTAATCCCGTATTTTTTAGAACTTATAGCCGCCGATCAAAGGCGGGACTAAGGGAAACATGGGATGAGGTATGCGATCGCACTATACTCGGCTTAGTGGAGTTGGGAAAGCTAACTCAAGAAGAAGCTGCCACACTGGATAAGATGCAGCGCAACTTGAAAGCTATGCCCAGTGGACGCTGGTTATGGGTTGGTGGTACAGATTGGATCACCAAGCCAAAGAACTTTTCCGGGGCTTATAATTGCACTTCTACTAATCTCGAAGACTGGAGTGCCTTCGGCTTAATGATGGATCTAGCAATGATGGGCTGTGGCACTGGAGCCGTCCTAGAACCACAATTTATTAACCAGTTGCCTCCAATTCGCAATCAACTGAATGTGACTGTCCAAGGCGAAATTGGCAGCACTCCTGTTCAAAAGCGGCGTGAATATACAGAAACTCATATAGAAGGCAATAACGTCACTATTCATGTTGGAGATAGCCGTGAAGGTTGGGTTGAATCATATCAAGCCCTATTAGAACTTTCTACTAATGAACAGTTTTCAGCAGCAGTCGAAGTATTAGTTGATATCAGCGATGTCCGAAAAGCAGGAGAAACTCTCAACGGCTTTGGAGGAGTTGCTAATCCTGTGAAATTGCCCGGACTCTATCAGCGTTGTGCTTCTATCCTGAGTAAAGCTGTAGGACGACAATTAAATTCAGTTGAATGCTGTCTGTTAATCGATCAAGCAGCGGTAACAATTGTTGCAGGGAATATACGTAGGAGCGCGGGGATGCGTCAGTTTGATTCTGGCGATGACTTAGCAGCCACCGCCAAAGATAACTTATGGCAGCAAGATGAAAATGGCAACTGGCGAATCGATCCAGAGCGTGATGCACTCAGGATGGCAAATCATACGAGAGTTTTTCACCGTAAGCCAACCTTAGAAGAATGTGTTGGTGCTGTCCGCAAACAATATTATAGTGGCGAGGGAGCGATTCAATGGGCTGGTGAAGCTGTAGCGCGATCAAACATAGATTTGCTACCAACACAAGCTCTGAAAGTTGAATTTTTACAAGCTTACGAACAAGGAACAGCAAAACAGTGGTTAGAAGAACGTTATTCAAATCTTGATGCTAATGAGTTAGAACATCGTTTAGCTCGCTATGGACTAAATCCGTGTGGTAAGTGATTTTGCCTCACGTTAAAAACCTCGCAAAAACGGGGAAAGCTGAGATGCTAATCCCGTGGTAATCAAAGGAAGTAAAAAGTCTTTGACACCGTACAGCGTAGAGAGTGAAACTAGATAACATTAGAAATTTGTGTCTAGAATATAATCTCTCCAAGAGTGCGGGGGCGGATGTGAAAAACACTTGTGTTGAGCGGAGCCGAAACACTTTTATTATCTGATATCACATCTGTAAAAGGTACGCGGAGCTACTGCAAATAATCAAGCAGTAGAACTAGGGGATAAAAAGCCTCTAGGGTAACAAATCTGGAAATCATCGGTTCTAATTTTCACTGCAATTTGTCAGAGGTTCACCTTAATCAAATCGACCCACATAACTACAAAGAACAAGAGGAGGCTTTCACCGCTGGGGCGCTATCTGTAGCAGCACTTTTAAATCACAAATTCCTGGAACCACGCTATCAATACAGCCGTGAATTAGACCCAATTGTAGGAGTTTCTTTTACAGGTTTATTTGATTTCTTTGTCCATGCTTTTGGTGTTGATTGGCTGCGCTGGTGGGAAGCAGGAAGACCAGCAACTCCCCAAGGATTAGCTTTCAAGCGTGAGGAAGAGAAATATCTAAGTTCTTGGAGAGATATTGTACATCGGGCGGTTTGGGATTATTGCGATCGCCACAATCTCAAGCGTCCAAATCGTTGCACCACAGTCCAACCCAGTGGTACTAAGGCTTTGTTAACTAATGCTAGTTCAGGATGGCATCCTCCCAAAGCCCAAAGATTCATTCGTCGGATCACCTTTGGTAAAAATGATCCAGTAGCTTTAGCTTGTATTGACTATGGCTACAACGTCATTCCTTCTCAATCAGACAAAGATGAACACGGCAATTTGCTTAACGATCCCTTTGATCCACGGGTGAGTGAATGGCTAGTGGAAATCCCTGTTTCTGTAACTTGGGCTGATTTACCAGGGGCTGATGAAATTGATGTTTCTAAGTTTTCAGTCTTAGCCCAATTTGATTTTGTCCTCCAGGTTCAACGTTGGTACGTGACTCACAACACATCAGCTACTTTGGAACTGCGCTCTGATGAAATCGAGCCTTTGGGACAGCGCATTTACGAGACCATCCAGAATGATGAAGGATATATTTCAGCGGCTCTTTTAGCCCGTTTTGACGATTTGCAATCATTCCCCCGTTTGCCATTTGAACCAATAGATAAATCAACCTACGATCGCTTAACTCAAGAAGTGAAAGCGCGGCGCAAAACAGATGATTTCTGTGCAGTACTAAGCCGCTACGATTTAGGCGAAATGACAGAGGCTGGCCCTAGTGGTTGTGATTCTGATAAGTGTATGTTTCCCGATCAGCAACCAAGCTCATAAGGCAGAATGACTGGGTATTGGGGACTAGGGGCTAGGAACTGTAAAGGAGAGGAGAATAATCAATGCCCAATCCCCAATGCCGTAACACGTTACGATCAATTAAGAAGTAATAATTTTTTACGGCAGTGCCAGGAGTCTTTTTATGTTCATTGATGAATTGTCACCTATATTCAGAGAATTAACTCAACATCCAGTCTCATTTGTGGGTGGGTTTTTCTCTGGTGTGCTTCGGCTTAATCTTGCAGACGATCCCGTTAAAAGCTGGCTGGATAAACAGATCGGCTCAAATAGTTACACCAGTAATACAACGGACGCGCATAACGGCAAAGCCACTGGTCCTCAGCAGATTTCGATTGACTAAAAACTCCAATCATACATAGTTACATTTACTAAAAAATAAGGAGTCAGTGCTGCCGACGCAGCGCTGACTCCTACTTTCTACAATAATTATTTTATTTTTTGGAAGTCATTTACTACTTGATTGGCACTCTGAGCATGAGCGCGCCTACTTGGTCTGGCGTGGGGCCGGGCTTGAAATTGATGTGGCAAAGCGCACACTCCGCCCTGAAGTTGCTGAGGGGGATTGAGCGTCGATAGTACCATTTATTGTTCACGCGCTGGACGGACGTGTATGCCTGTCCCGCCATTGCCAGCGCATTTGCCTGACGCTCAAAGTTGTCGCTGGGGCGATCGTTTTCCCGAAGTGGGGAAACGGTGCCGACTAATCTCATATCCTTATTCTGATCGTTAAATATCAGCGAGATGGAATGCTTACCCTGCTCCACATTTGCCGCCGTGGTTTCGTTGAACTCCTGCGTCAGCGCTGCGAATAACGTGTTGAACATAAGATCGCTTGTCTCTTGGGCGATCGCAACTTTCCCAGTTGGGGGTGGATAGTCAAAAGCACGGGCAATTCCCGTGAAACTGAACCCGATGATGAGCATCAGCACAAAAATTCCATAGCTGACTAGCTTTTTCAAACGCATTCTCTTACTCCTTTGGTTTTGTATTGTTTCTGAGTCATACCAATCCTGTGTGAAGATACATATAACAAGACCCCCATGCAGTCTCCCAAATGACTTGGGGAAACTGAGTAGCTGGGGGTAAATATATACAACTTCACAAAGAAACGATATCCGCAACTTTGCATCACGGATAGAAACTTTATCCAATAGCAGTAGAGATTAGAGAGCAGAAAGGAAAGATTTATTTTTTATTTACTATGAAAGTATGTTCGCGTAGTATTTCGTATAATCTTACCATATTAAGCAGTGAAACTACTAGTACTCTAATGGGTAAATATAAGTACTATGTTAATTAACAATGTTTGGGGCTGAAATTGTTAAAGTTAGATAAACTTCCGCCATTCCCCACCATCCGATTGTGCGATCGCTGGTAGTAAGTGTACTGGGTTTGGGTTAAAGGTTTGTTCTCTCTTCAAAACCCGATAAGTATTGACTAGAAGTCGCTAAAGCATCTGTCTTAACATGAGTTGGGCAAACAACCCTGGTTGATTTGCCAAATCAGTGAAACTACCTTGCTGTACTATCTTGCCAGCTTGGAGTACGTAAATTCGGTCAGCATTTTGAATGGTACTAAGGCGATGAGCGATCGCAATTCTCGTCACTTTTAACTGCTCTAAGCTTTGACTAACAATTGCCTGGGTTCTATTATCCAAGGCACTAGTCGCTTCATCAAATAGCAAAATCCGGGGTTTGAGCGCCAACGCTCTGGCAATCAACAGCCGTTGTCGTTGTCCGCCAGAGAGATTACTACCTCCTTCACTCACTACTGTATGCATTTGCATTGGCATTGCGGCAACATCATCCGCGAAACCTGCCATCTGGGCTGCTTGCCAAGCTTCATCCATCGTCAGCACTGCGCCACTGGCAATGTTCTCAAAAATTGAGGCTGACATCAAGCGACTATTTTGTATGACAACACCTAATTGGCGGCGTACAGCATGGACATCCACAGAAGCTAAGTCTTGCCCATCGTAGTAAATGCTGCCAGCTTTCGGGAATTCAAACCCTAAAAGTAATCTCAAGAAAGTTGATTTACCGCTACCAGAAGGCCCAACAATGGCAATAAATTCTCCGGGTTGGGCGTGGATGCTGACATCATCCAACGTTAAAGGCCCATCATCGCGGTAGCGGAAACTTACGCGATCTGCAACTAATTTACCCGATAGCCTTCCCGGATCTGCCTGACTGGAATTGATTTCTAGTTCCCCTTGGAGAATTGGCTGGGTCCTTTGCCACAAGGGCATGACTTGCAAAACTTCCACTACTGTACTGCTTAAGTTCGTAACCCCGTGGATAAATGTCCCAAAAGCCACGTTAAATGCTAAGAAAGTGCCCGTGGATAAACTAGTCGCTCCTGGGGTTTGAGACTGTCCAATTAAGGTAGTAGCAAACCAGAAAATCGCCGCAGTAGTTAACACAGGTAACACTTGATTAATGACTGCAAGACTATCTTCAATGCCTTGGGTACTCAACATTAGTTTCAGTTGATGGGTATATTTTTTTCCCCAGTAAGCAAAGGCGCGAGCTTCAGCTTTGGCAACTCGGAGTTTGGCTACTCCATTAATCAACTGCACCATCACGCCAAAGATTTGTCCTTCTTGTTCTAGTAGGGGACGAACTTTACGGACAATGAGCATACCGGAAATGATGGTGACGGCAATGTTTATCAGTGCGACTACACAAGCTATCAGAGCTAAATAAATACTGTAGTAAAACAACAGTCCCAGGTTCAGCAGCGAGAACATACTGGAAAAGATGGTTTTGAATACCGTATTACCCAATCTTTGGCGAATTTGACTAATAGCTGTGACTCTCGAATTTAAATCCCCAACCGAGAAGGAGCGAAAAAAAGTCGCCTTTAAGTTCAACAATCGATCCCAGACTGCGGCTTCAGTGGCAGAATCGGCAAAAGTTTCCAGCCGGATGGTAGCAAACCCAAGAGCTAATTGAAACAGCATTCCGCCAAAGGCAGCAGCTAGCAAACCGACAACAAGTTGGCTCAACAACCCCCGATTAGCATCTGGGATAGCTTTGTCGATGAGGATAGCTGTAGCTTGAGGCGTCAGCATTCCTAAAAGGCTGATGGTAATTCCCATCACTACAATGACAATTAGTTCTTTGGAATGTCCTTGGAGGGCAAACTGAAGCAAATCAAAAGTTTTCAGCGGTTTATTCGGTAAAGGTCGATAGAATACATAGCCAGTGGGAGCGAGGGCTGCGGCAATTCGGGCATCTACAGAGACGCGCTTCTGTTGCCAAGGAGCGTAGAGTTGATAACGAGTATCAGATATTGGTAACAGTGCCACTGGTAGGTTGTCCTGAAGTGTAAATGCCAACATTGGCCCGCAATCCTTTTGCCACCAGTTATCCCGCAACTGAATCCGCCGCACTCGAATATGTGAAGCACGGGCGATCGCTTCTACAGGATCTTGCACTCGTTTCGGGTCTTCTGATGCCGCTGGGGGACGAATCTCAACTCCTAATGCTCGTCCGACTGCACCAGCAGCAACTAGCAAGGCTCGATCTGGGTGATTTGCATCAATGCTAATACTGAATTCTAAACTACTACTTAACCTGTTTAACTTTGGCTGTGGCAATACAGATGCTAGTTCTGCCAAAGTCTCTTGCATCACTTGTCTTTCCAGACTTTCCCTAGCTTCAAATCTGAGTAATTCTGCATTCATTTCCTGGCGTTGCAGCAGTTCAATGCAGTTTAGGAAATAAGTTTGTAGTTGAGACAAACCCCCTAACAAGGAATTCACATCTGAAATTTCTAAAGTGCTAACAGTTTTCAATTCAACTGTGTCACTTGCCTCTAGCCACATATTTGGATGTAGAGGTAATATCCCAGAGACAGGAGTTAACAGCAGATCCCCAAACCCCATCCATTTAGCACGTCCTTGGAGGATTTGCACCCATGATACATGACCAGGCGGTTGAAAGATTTGGTTTTTGGCTAAGGAATAGTATTGAATTCCTTGGGGTAATAGTGGTGTCGTTGGCGTCGTGATGCCTGCAATTACCGAACCTAATTGATAAATCCAGCCCTCTATGAAAGCCACTGCTTCGCTGTTAGTATCAGCAAACAACCGATTCAACTCCGTTCTCGATACTTTCAGGAGTTCTGTTTCCTCAAAGAACACCGCTAAAATCTGATGCTGCTCACTATCTAAACTTGATGCAGTGCCAAACATCGCCTGCCCTGCTGTACTACTAAATAAGTAGCGACGACTTCCTTCGGGAATGCCATTATTGAGAGCGATCGCAAATAGCGCCAAGTAACCAGATTTTACTACCCAAATTGTCTGCGGATCGCTTAATAGTAGCGATTGATTACCCTGAAAACGATAGCATTCTCCTAACAGAGGCAAAGGGGCAGAGGGGCAAAGGGGCAGAGGGGCAAAGGGGAAAGACTTGCTACTACTTCTCCCCTGCTCCCCTGCTCCCCTTCTCCCCTGCTCCCCTGCCTCTTCATCTCCCTCGCTGCGAATCAACTGTAAATAAAGCCCCTCAATCTGCCGTAATTCCTCATGGGTTCCCCGTTGAACTATCTGGCCGCGATCGAGGACAATAATTTCATCGCAATCTCGGATGGTCGAAAGTCGATGCGCGATGATTATGCAAGTGCAACCGCGCAAACGCAGATTACGAGTCACATTCTTTTCGGTTTCAGCATCCAAGGCACTAGTAGCTTCATCCATGACCAGGATACTGGGATTATTCACCAAAGCACGGGCAATTTCCAACCGTTGCCGTTGACCACCGCTTAAATTGGTAGCACCTTCTAACAGGTCGGCACTATAGCCTCCTGGCAACGAAAGAATGACATCATGAACTGCTGCATCTTGACAAGCTCGCACTAAATGACTTTCAGGTATAGTAGTATCCCAAAGCGTTAAGTTGTCTCTGACACTGCCAGCAAACAACAAAATCTCTTGCTCTACCGCAGATATAGAATTGGCTAATACTTGGCGAGAAATTTGCTCTTTGGGTTTACCATCAAACAAAATTTCTCCCTGCCACGGTTGGTATAGCCCACATAAAAGTTTGGCAATGGTAGACTTACCAGAACCACTCCCACCCACCAAAGCAACTCGCTGCCCTGGCTGGAGTGAGAGACTAAAATTTTCAATCAATGGTGGAGCAATTTTGCTATAGCCAAATGTCACATTGTCTAATTCAACATATCCCCTGAGTTTGGAAAAAGGGTTGAGGGATGAGGAGGACAAGGGAGACGAGGAAGAATTTACTCTCATGTCTCCCCCTGCCTCCTCTGCCCCTCTGCCCCTTTGCTCCCATTCCCCCCTGCCTCTTTCCTGCAACTGCGAATCAATGGGGTTACGCAAGACATCATCAAGGCGAGTCAAATTACCTTCCATCTCTTGCAGGTCACTTCCCAGGTTGACAAGATTACTTATCGGCTGGAAAAAATTTTGCATCATACCAAGAAAGGCTATTAACATGCCGATGCTCATGGTTCCATCCATGACTCGCAAACCACCTATAGCTAAAAGCAGCATAGAAGCGATCGCTGACAAGAAATCTGGTAAAACTCCTAATGTCTGGTTTGTTGTCTCTAATTCCTGTCGGGTGTTGATGGCTTTGGCATAGTAACCCGCCCATCGAGAGAAGAAATCTGACTCTAACCCAGAAGCCTTGAGTGTTTCCATACTCTGAAGACCAGAAATTGCAACGCCGCTAACTTTGCCATGTTCTTGGAGCAGTTTGATGTTGGCATCGACGCGCCGCCCTCTCACCCACTGTAATGCAGCAAGGTTAACAGCGACAAAGGCGATCGCAATTAAGGTTAGCACTACATCATATTGCAGCATCACTCCTACATACAAAAATATTGACGCTGTGGCAATTACCGTCGTAGCTAATTTTCCCGATAGCATGTTGGCTATGCTGTCGTTGAGTTGCACGCGGCTACTGATTTCTCCAGCAAACCGCTGATCGTAAAAACTCATGGGTAGGCGTAAAATATGCCAGAGAAATTGACTCTCCATGCCCACCGACAACTTAATTTTCAGCTGACGCAAAAACTGTAACTGTAGCAGCGTCAGAAATCCATTGAGTCCGGCTGTGAAAATCATTCCTAAAATTAGAGGACGTAACCACTCATGCCGATGCTCAATTAATACGTTGTCTATAAATACTTGAGAAAATGCAGGTATGGCCAGTCCCGGAATCACTAGCAAAAATCCTGCCAGCACACAGTAAATCAATGCCCCAATCGAGCCTCGCAACCGCGACCATAAAGCGAGGATAGTGCTAGGTTTCCGTCCTCCTTGCAGGAACTCGGAACTCGGCTCTAAAGCTAGCACCACTCCTGTGTAAGCACTGCTAAATTCTTCCAGAGAGACAGTGCGTCGTCCAGTAGCGGGGTCATTGAGATAAACTCGCTGTTTACCAAATCCCTCTACTACTAGAAAATGGTTAAATTGCCAAAATACAATGAAGGGAAATTTTAACTGCGACAGGGCAGCTAAATTTGTTTTAAAGCTCTTAGCGGTTAATCGATAATTTCTGGCAGCCTTCAAAATATTTAACGCACTAACTCCATCGCGGGATACACCACACGCTTGTCGGAGTTCCGTCAGCGGCACAATGCGACCGTAGTAACTCAGAATAATTCCTAAAGCAGCAGCACCGCACTCTACTACCTCCATTTGCAGCAGAGTTGGAGTGCGACACCGTTTACTTTTTGACTTCAGTAGGTTTTGCAGATTTCGCCACAATATCATAGGAGCAACGCGAAGAAGTGAAATCATCATTTATAGGGAATTGGGCATTGGGAATAGTGAATGAGCCTTTTATCTCCATTAATGAGTGTTTGATACTCATTAATGAGCCTTTGATACTCGTGAATAAGTTTTTTAACTCCACTCTTGCGCCCCTCCGCTCCCCTGCCCCTCTGCCCCTCATGCTCAATAAACCCCACTCCACGATCGCAAAATTGGCAGCACAAATGTAATTGGCGCACGTTCTTCGACGGTGACTTGTACAGAGGTAGTAGTTCCAGAAGTTACTTTCATCTCTGGCCCTTTGGAAGAAGACCATTTGTAGCGGCTGACTGTGGAAGTGTCTGGTTGTAGTCGGGCGGTAATTAAAATCTGTAGCCCTTGTGACATCAAACCTTGGACGAATTCGGAACTGCCTACCACACTTAATGCACCTTCTTTGGTAACGGGAAAAGCTGAGACATCTGTGACAGCACCAATAATACCGCCAAAGCGTTCCCGTTGCACTGTACTAGGTGTGACTTGTAACTTCATCCCTGGTTGAATTTGCTTACCATCTCCGACGGGAAAAAATGCCACACTTTCTAGTTGCACCGATCGCTTTTGTGCGGCGATCGCTCCTATGGGTGTACCCTGTAAGACAACCTGCCCCGGTGTTGCTGAGATTTCTAACACTCTTCCTGAGTAAGTGCTTTTGATTAAGCTGTTACTCGATAGTTGCAGCGCCAATTGCGTAATGTTGCGCTGCACTTCCTGAATTTCTTTCTTGCGGATTGTTACGGCTTCTAAATCTTGTTGTGCCAATGTCGCTTCTTTACTATCTAGTTGCTTTAACTGGCTTTCCAAATCTTTGATTGAGTTGAGATTTTCTAAATATTGACGTTGGGCATCTGCTTCTTTGACATCCAATTGCTTGAGTTGGGATTCGGCTTCATTAATTTGCCTGACAGCATTTAAGTAATCTTGCTGTGACTGTAAGACTGTATCCCCAGAAATCGCTCCCTCTTTTAATAGCTGCTTCCGGTTGTCTAATCT
Source organism: Nostoc sp. GT001 (assembly GCF_030382115.1). Taxonomy (NCBI): domain Bacteria; kingdom Bacillati; phylum Cyanobacteriota; class Cyanophyceae; order Nostocales; family Nostocaceae; genus Nostoc; species Nostoc sp. GT001. The sequence continues at coordinate 6,579,385 of NZ_JAUDRJ010000003.1, read as the reverse complement.
CTGTTTGAAAGTCGGCAGCAGTTCCCGTAGAGATTGTAGGCTTTGTATTTGGCTAGTGCGATCGCGTTGGATCGAGTTCAGCCCTTTTTCCCTTAAAATTGGCGTGAATTTTTGTACTGTTTGGAGACTTTGCTGCAAACTTTGGCGTTGCTGTATCAGCGCCTGTTTATCTGCATTCTGCCGCAGTCGTTGCACTGAGTTGGCATCGCGATTCTCTTGCTGTAGTTGCTCTAGTTTTAAGCGCACTAACTGTAGCTGTTTCATGAGTTCGCTTTGGTCTAGAGTCGCCAGCACATCTCCTCTGTTGACAAAATCGCCAACCCGAACGTTGACTGTTCGCAATCTGCCTGCGATCGGTGACTGAAACGAAGTAATTGTACTGGGATAGACTATGATGCCAGTACCCATCACCGTAATTGGAATTCGACCTAAAAAACTCCAAGTCAGCCCAGATGCCACCAAGGAACCAACAGCAACTAGAGGTAGCCACTTTTTGGGGCTGACTACCTGCATAATTTGATCTAGTTCTTCAGGTGAAGAAATACGCTCTAAAGCTTCTTTGCGGAATAGGTTGCTTTTTTGATTAATCACCGAAGACCATCCCAATTTGTATGCGGGTGAAAGTGAATTGGGTACTGGGAAGAAGACGCGGAGAATGAAAGATGCTCTGATCCGAGAAAAGAAGAAAATGCAGTTTTGATTTATTTGAACCACATTTATGGTATTGGCACAGCAACATTGTCCCCGTAGGACGTGGTCTATTTATCTGAAAGCTGCTATCTGTTGTTTTCCTTGGATTATATTATTTATATATAAAAATCAACCTACCATCTAATGAGAGGTCGAGAACTGAGAAAATAAAGGTTTTTAATTTTTTAATTTTGCCTAAGCGACGAGTAGCTGCTACTAGAGTAACGATTTATTAATTTTCATCACAAAATAAACAGTCGGATAGTAAAGCAAGAAATAATAGGCGAATTTCCTTTAGTCGTTTGTTAGTTGCTGATAGCAACTGACATTTCAGGCCTAATATCATGTCCGCTTGATTGCTTATTAAACCCGAAGAACCCCACCCCCGCCAAAGCTACGCTTTGTCTCCCCTCCCCGCAAGCAGGGAGGGGATTAAGGGGAGCCAGTGCGGTCTTCTCCCAAGGGGAGACGCCAAGGGCGATGGGGTCTCCCCAAGTGGAGCATCTGGCGTGTGGGGTGCAATGACTGTGGTTAGCATAACTAATTATGCTGACATGATATAATACGGCTTGAGCAGGAGAGTTTTTAAAGTTTGTTGTCCACGAGTCTCAAAGACTCGACAATTACGAGTTACGTTAGCGAGTCATTGTACTCCTGTAAAGCAGCAAACTACGTAGAGAGTGTCATGATTTAACTGCGTTGCCAAATTTTAATTGTCTTATCCAAACTACCGCTGACTAACATTTCACCGGAAGCTGTGAAGGCTAATGCTGTGACTATATTCCCATGACCTGTAAATGTACCCAGCAATTCCCCGGTTGGTAAATGCCACAACTTGATAGTTTTATCAGCACTACCGCTGGCGATAATTTTTCCATCGGGACTTAAAGCGATCGCATATACCCTATCTCGATGTCCTTTAAGGGTATGAAGTAATTCCCCAGTCTCCAATTGCCAAACTTTAATCGTTTGATCCCAACTACCACTCACGAGCAGTTTACCATCTGCACTGATTGCTAAGGAACAAACGATGTGAGAATGACCCATGAGGGTGTGTAGTGGTTGTGCATCTTTTAAACTTTTGATTCCCGTTTGGGGTGAAGTGCGCCAAACTTTGATTTTGCGGTAGCTACCTGTAACTAGAGTTTCGCCGTCTCGACTTAAAACTAGGGAATGAGCCGCTGTATCATCTAAAGAAAGTGCGATCGCAACCTGACGATGCATCAAATCCCAAAATAGAATTTTTCTATCATCTCCACCCGTCGCTAACATTCTGCCATCTGGGGTGAAAGCAGCACACCGCACTACCCCATTGTGTTTGTGCAAAATATCTATCAAGTCTAAAGCACCTACGTGCCAAAGCTTAATTGTCGAATCTGCACCGCAACTGACTAAAGTCTGTCCATCTGAACTAAAAGCTAGGGAATTCACTTCATCCACCAGCCCAGATATTACCCAAGGATATTCTGATAATGTCTCTATTAATTCACCCTTGCTTAAATCCCAGAGTTTAGTTTCTCCACGACTACCACTCGCCAATATGGGTAAGGCTTTGCCATTATTGCACCCAGAACTGAAAGCTAGGCAATTAATGCCTCTGGTGTGTCCTTGCAAAGTCTGCCAGCATTCCCAGTCACCGACTATAGCCTTGAGACAATGTTCTGATGGTAGAGTCTGTATTGTATGTGCGATCGCTCTCTCATTAATTACTGGCGACGTGTCTTTTTTACCCATAAGTGATTCTAAATACCAACTTAACCCCCCTGCATATAACAAATTACTCGGAGTGACATACAGTTTTGGTTCAGGAAATTCAAGTTGATTTGTAGGTAAAAAACCTGTTATTACGCTTTGCTTCTCGTAACCTAAATTACCTGTAGATGGATAAAATAAACACAGAAAAATTAATACTTGGTGATTTTTTAAATCTTCTTGAGTAACAGACCACCTAATTTTGTCTTTCTTAATACCATTAAAACTTTCTCCATCAGCAACGTAAACTTGAACACTTATCTGAGGATGATCTTTGAGTATATAAGGAAATTTACTTTCGCCACACAAATTTCCCTCATCATCTAAAATCATGTTTTGCAAAGTATCTTGTGACACCTTTTTTACTAACTTGCCCAAGCGTTCAGTTATCACCCTGTCAACAATATGCTCCCGCAAAAGATAATCTTGGGCTTGTTGTTGGAAGTATTTGGGAAAAGGTATCGTCCAGTCAGGAGGCTCAGGATATTCCGGCGGGGTTGGCGGCGGATTTTTGGCGAGAACTTCTGCTTGCTGGCGAGAAAGTTCTTGGAGTCTAGCCAATGGCTCGCCCCAAAAGGCTATAACTTCAGTGTGACAACCTTTAACTTGACTTTCCAGCAAAGATAAGTCGTAAGTTTTAGGTTTTTTCACACGTTGAAGAAAGTCAGTTTGTTGAGCTTTGAGTAAGCTAATCCAATCCATCTGCATTCCTGCGGCAAACTATTGCATACCTACGGTAAGCTATACAAATGCAATTACTCAAGTTTATAACCTTAGTTAATTAAAAATTCAGTAATATTAACAGTCTAATAAAACACAGCCATTGACAAATGTTTCCGTGAAAGAGATAGATGGATAGCACTTAGACATTTCATGAACTGATGCGTTGAAGTATATAGAATTAGATGATATCAGTCAATTCTAACGGAGATGGATAACGAGATACTGTTTCCCTAGAAACACTTCTAACTGTAAAGGAAAGTTGAATTTGAGACGGATTTAAAAGATTACAGTAAGTTAAGTCAGCAAATAGCTACATAAAAATAACCTAGTAAAGATAATTCTAGGAAATATCATCTGAAATCGAAATAAATGGTGAAGATTGGCTTATTTTAACCTTTGCGTTTTGGTTGTCTGGGTGTAGTACTTACATCAGAAGAGTCACCAAAAGTATCCCTTGCTTCGATCTGTTTAATTTTCATTTGCAAGTTCAAGTCATCGCTGCTAACAATTGTTTCTAAATTCGCTAATCTTTGTTCTAGCAGTTCTATTTGCTGCTGTTGCAAATAGTTAGTTTTGGATTTTTGCTCATCAGAACGCCAAACCGCAACTGTACCAACAGCTGCACCACCAATAGCAACTAAAGGAAGAATAGCACCGCTTCTAGTAACGGCTGATAGTGGGACGCAAACTCCTAGAATGGCTACTGTAATTACCCAAATTCTAGTGGTAGCAGATAATCTGACATCTTGGTATGGTTCTACATTGAGTTGAGATTTTTTAGCCATAAGTAAATCCATTGAAAAGTTATTTGCTAGATTGACACAATTGCTGATTAAAATACTTCCTACCATTGGGTTAGGTATAATTGCTATCTTATATATTTTTGTAATTATAGTTACTCAGTTATTTGCGATCGCTAGATTGGAATTTTACCAGATTCGCTACCACTTCTACTGATGGGAGGAACCTGCAATGGAGTTATTGCTAACAACAGCGCGCTATAGTGTAAGCTTATTGACGCTTATGTTCGCCACCAACCAGAAGCATCTCAGGAACTTGAGCAATTGTCTGATAAAATCCATTGAGCGTAAATAGTTAAGTTTATTATGACAAGTGCATCTTATATTTTTTTAGCTGGAGCAAGTCGCGGTGTTGGTCGAGAAATTGCTCAATATCTCACAGCGCAACAGCTAAAAGTCAAAGCACTCCTGAGAACAGCAGCAGTTGCTAGTGAACTAGAAACAATGGGTATTGAAGTAGTTCAGGGAGATGCCTTGAATATTGGCGATGTCGAACGCGCAATGCTGACAGATACACCTATTCACACCGTTATCAGTACAATTGGCGGTTTACCATCAGATGTAGAAAGACCAGATTACCCTGGTAATAGAAATCTGATCGATGCAGCAGTTAAAGCTGGAGTGCAAAAGTTTATTCTTGTATCTTCCATCGGTGCTGGCAATAGTGTTGTTGCTGCCTCACCCCAAGTTTTAGAGGTACTGGGAAAAGTTTTAGCTGAGAAAGACAAAGCCGAACAACACTTAATTGCCAGTGGACTCACCTATACAATTATCCGTCCTGGTGGACTAAAGTCAGAACCAGCAACGGGTAATGGCGTTTTAACCGAAGATCCGCACATTATTGGTAGCATCAATCGTGCAGATGTGGCGCAGTTAGTTGGTCGTAGTTTAAATAGCCAACGCGCTAATAATAAAATATTGTCAGCCGTAGACCGAAATATGCTGTTCGGACAAAGAGAATTTGCCGAATTTACTTTGGAGTAATTTAAGCACGCCAGCGGAGTATTTGACCCTTGACAGGATTGACAAATTCTCGTCTTTCAGCGACAGATCGAGCATACTCCCGCTTTAACTGGTAATACCACTGCGCCTGCATATCTGAGTCTTTAATCAGCCGTAGCACAGGGTTATATTTCAAACCAATTTGCTGCTTTTCTACAACCGTTCGGTCTTGGCCAATGAAAGTCCGCGCCAGCACATGTAACAGTGGCTTGAAAAATCCCACCCAAGGAAGTGTCCAGTAAAGAGCAAAAGTTACCTCCGTTTCTGTGTCTGAAATTGGTGTAACTGCCGTCAAATTAACGACTCGATTATTACCAATGGTGGTTTCTTCGATTCTGACTCCAGGTAAACGAAAGGAAATCTCCGTTTCTGGGACACCACCGCCAATCAGCCAGTATAACCGACCCCCATTCGCTGGTAATCGGTGTCGTCGCATCGTAAAGCCGTAGGGCGAAGCATCAAATTGCTTTACCTCTTCGTGTAATTGCTCATTTCGCCACCACCAAGCACGATGAACATAAGGTGAATGAGCCGGGTCCATCAGACCTACTACTGCATGATCTATAAAACAAGGGAATTTTACCACCTCTACGAACTGGTGAGAACGATCGCCAAAGCCTGGTATTACCGGAATTTCCATCTCAGATGCAGGTTGAGGGTTATCGGGATCGGGCATATATATCCAGATATTCCCTTGGGCTTCGCGGATTGTGTATGACTGCACGTCGAACCGACTCAAATCCATTTGCTGTTCCTCTACAAGAGAAGGTATCGCAGTACAGCGCCCAGCGGAGTTAAAGCGCCAACCGTGGTAACAGCATTCAACTTCTTGCCCATTGAATCTCCCACAACTCAAGGGCACACCACGATGGGGGCAAATGTCCGTCATCGCAGACACTTTGCCATCCTGGCTACGAACTAACAGCACCGGTTCTCCTAAGAAAATGCGGCTGATCATCATACCTGGCTTGATTTGATCGCTAGGCAGAGCATAGTACCAAGTATTACGTAATACAAAATTATCGTTATTTTTCATAACTAATGGCCTCTGCCTTTGACACAACGAAAGTCCTGGTTTGTGGAGAGGAAGGTGATGCTGGAAAACATTCTTTCAGGTTTTTAATTGCTGTAGGTAAGTTCAACTGATGTACTTATTAGTCGTGTTCGTAATTCTCTCAGATTTAGGTTGTTCTGAGAGGATTGCAGGTTTGAAATTGCATTATTCGCCAGAAATTTGTACAAATACTGTTCTTTTACGCGGGCCATCCAACTCAAAAAACAACACAGATTGCCAGGTTCCCAAAGCTAATTTCCCATCCACAATGGGAATTATCTCACTAGTGTTCAGCATTATTGCCATTAAATGAGAGTGAGCATTAATCGGTTCATCTTCCGGGACATCTCTTAAATGCAAATCATTATGCAAATAGCGGTTTGATTCTGGTGCTAATTTTTGCAAGAACACTTTTATATCTTCTAATAATCTGACTTCATTTTCGTTGATAGATAACGCTGTTGTCGTGTGTTGAGAAAATACTAAAACTTGTCCATTTTTAATTGATGTTGAGGCAATAAAATCTTGAATTTGTGAGGTGATATGATGAATATTAATTTTTGGCTCAGTTTCAATTTCAATTAACTTATGAATAATTGGCATCTGTTGAATTTTATATTTAGGATTGCAGGCAGGAGGCAGGTGGTTACTGAGCGTAGCCGAAGTGAGACAGGAATTGAATGACTTCTAACTCCTAAGTATAGTTTCCAAACCTTGTACTAATCTTTCTATACCTTCTTTTGCTGTCTCTTTTTGCAGCGCCCCATAGGCGACACGTAGATAGCATCCGTCATTTATGCCAAAGGTTGTACCTGGAATAACTGCTACTTTATGTTCCTGGATCAGTTGTTTGACTAACTCAAAAGCATCCATCTGGGTATGAACTTTGAGGAAAAAATAGAACGCACCATTGGCAGGAATAATACTACATAAGCCTTGTAGACGATTAAGGGAGTCTAATACTAGTTGGCGTACTTGAGCAATGGCTCCTATATGACTCTTCAAATAATCCTTTTTTGCCTGCAATGCCCCTAAAGCTGCATATTGAGAAATGACTGGCGGGCAAATCAAAATTGTATCCTGGACTTTTTTAACGGCAACAAGTAAGTGTTGGGGAATCACCATGTAGCCAATGCGCCAACTTGCAAAACCGTATGCTTTAGAAAAGCTATACAGAGAAATGGTGTACTCGCTGCTATTACCAAATGAGCCAGGTGAAACGTGTTTTACACCGTTATATGTAAAGTATTCATAAGCTTCATCGCTGATGTGGTAAATACTGTGAGCAGCACAAATTTGATTTACTTGGCGCAATGCGGCTTCAGAATAGACAACTCCAGTGGGATTATTTGGTGAAATCGTCACCACAGCCCGTGTTTTAGGAGTAATTGCTTGAGCGATCGCTTCTGGGCGTAGTTGGTAATTTTCATCCGTCGCCACTAATACCGCACCACAACCAGCCATTGCGATCGCCATTTCGTGGTTGAAATAGTAGGGCGTATTCAGAATAATTTCGTCGCCTGGGTTAGTGATAGCAAGAATGGTATTCATAAATCCCATATTGCTCCCTGCTGTGACAACGATGCAGTTTTCCCCGTTGATTTCAATCCCGTTGAAGGCTTGCAATTTTCCCGCAAGTGCTGTCAGTAAAGGGGGAATTCCCTCAACTGATTTGTATAAATTATTGGCTGGTTCGGCTAAGAATTTGGCTAAAAATTCTATGGCTTCACGTGGTGGGTTGTAAGAAACAACACCTTGTCCTAGAGAGATGGTTCCAGGAGAGTTTTTAATCAGTTCCCCAACCACAGGAATAATTGGCGATTGTACCGCCTGCATACGAGAGGTTAGGGATTCCATATTTTCTTGCCTATGTATCTGCTTTTAGTATCTCTTAATAGGTGAACAATCAACTAGTACAGCATGGTGGAAATAAACCACCCCTGACGCTCGATGACTCACCATCGCTTAAATTTAATATTTTAGGAATTAATCTAGCCACATCCTGATTCCTCGATCCGCGCCCCAAAATGGATGGGTTTTAACCTGATTATGTATTCTCTCACCAATATGGTCTGTTTATTGCCGCCGACCTACTTATGTTCTGGCACTGATTTCAATATCTATCAAGTTAATAGATGTAATAGAAATCCATTTTCTACATTTAATTAGGATTGGATGAATATAAAATCCGATATCTGTGTTGTTTTTTGCTGCACGCATCTCTTTTTGTTTTAACCTATCTGTACTTTTAAAATATTATTCTAAAAGCAATCAATCAGGTTGGTTTCAACAGGTTCAATAAAATTTAGACTATACTTTACGGACACTTTACACAGAATTTAAGCTTAATTGATATTAGTAGATATCTACACTTTGGCGTGTAAGGTAGAATGCGATTAGAAAACGAAAGCTTAGATACTGTTAATTAATAAAAATAATGTTTATTTCACAACGTGGCATTATCACCTATGCTTACGGAGAATCCTATTATCTAGAAATGGCAAAGTCATTAGCACGTTCTCTACGGCTTCATTCACCAAATGTTCCACGTGCTATTGTTACCGATCGTGAAAATGATAAAGATTTACTAGAGCTTTATGATTACATTATAAATATTAAAAAGGAATATGGTTCTAACGTAAAGCAAAAGTTTCACCTCTATGACTATTCTCCATTTGAATATACACTTTGTATTGATAGTGATTGCATAGCAGTGAGGGATATTAACTTTATTTTTGATGATTTTAAAGGTAGAAGTTTTAGTGTGGCAGGTAATGTATATCTTCAAGTAGGTGATAAAGATACATTCATTGATGTAAATGACACACTCAAACGGTTTCATCTGAAAAAGTTACCTAGATTTAATGGAGGTCTCTATTATTTTGAAAAAAACGATACTGCTAAAGCCTTTTTTGAAACAGCACTAGAATTGGCAAAGGATTGGGAAAAGCTAGGTATTAGCGAATTTCGTGGTGATGGACCTAATGATGAACGTATTTTTGGTCTAGCTATGATGCTACACAATCAAAGTATGTTTGAAGATAATGGTCAGATGATGCGAACACCTATAGGTCTTCGTGGTTCTTTTAATATAGATGCTATTAAAGGTAAATCTACTTTTCAAAAATATAATCAGGTGGTGTCTCCTGCTCTTGTACACTTTGCCTGCGTTTGGGGAGAGCATCCCATATATCATCGTGAAGTAACAAAGTTAAAAAACCTAGACAAAGGTTCCACTAACCAGATCAATTCCAATATATTTTCCGCAATGCAATATAAGTTTGGCTATCAGATTGCTTTATTAAGATATATAGCTAAACGTGTACCTAAAAATCCTAAATATATTCAAGCTAGAGTGAAAAAACTTTTGATAGAATTGCCTGAATTGATTAAAGCTAAATATAGAATTGAGCCAGTTCGGAGGAAATAAAGCTTACTAAAACTCTGCATTTCTTTGTGCTTAGTTTAAATTACTCAAAGGTTGCTTTGGTTACTTTCTGTAAAGCTTTAATAGTGTATAATGTGCTGTCTGAGGTTCAGGCAGCACTAACAACTTGTAATAGCGATCGCGCCTCACATCCTTCGCTTCTGATAGGTAATATAAATTATATTTTTGTGAAAACTACAAGGATTGTATCTGTGGGTTTATTCTAGAAACTACACGGTACAGCGTAAATTTGTATGTACCACAAAAATCTGTATTGCCGTACTTTTATGGAAAATCAACTAGGATTAATTCTAAAACTGCTTTTACTCTCGGCTTTATTATCGGTATTGATTAAGTATGCAGGGCCAAGTCTACCAATTCCGGCGACAGCAACCAACGCGCTAATTATAGTATTCTTGCCGATTGCGATCGTAGCGATCGCTCTACTGTGGCGATTTCAAGCACAAAAACAAAATTAACTCAATAGTTTTACGCACAAGTTCCTAAAATCAGCTAACCTAGCTGAATTACAAGAAAATTGCATCTTGCCAACCGTTGGGAGTTAGCCTGTGAACCTGGGTCAATGGATCGGCTTAATCGCCATACTTCTTTGTTTATACATCCTGTGGCAAATTCGGGAAGTGCTTTTGCTGATGTTTGCCGCAGTTGTGTTAGCCACCACCTTAAATCGCCTAGCGAAACGCTTCCAAAGCTTTGGGATGAGGCGGGGATTCGCCGTACTCCTAGCAGTAGCTATTTTTTTCGCAGGTGTCGTGGGTTTTTTCTGGCTAATTGTGCCGCCATTTGCCCAGCAGTTTCAAGAACTAACATATCAAGTTCCTAAAGGGTTTGGACGCTTTAATAGTTGGCTTGATGCCCTGAGAACTCGTATTCCTGACCAGTTAGTTCCTTATATTCCAGATATCAATAGCCTCATTCAACAAGTACAGCCCTTCGCTAATCGGTTACTGGGAAACTCCTTTGCTTTTGTATCTGGCTCTTTAGAAGTCGTCCTCAAGATTTTGCTAGTGTTGGTTTTAACAGGAATGATGTTAGCCGACCCAATTGCTTATCGCAAAGTATTTGTCCGGCTTTTCCCTTCATTTTATCGGCGACGGGTAGATGGGATTTTAGATAAATGTGAAGTCTCTTTGGAAGGATGGATTACAGGCGCTTTCATCGCCATCTTTGTAGTGGGGGTGATGAGTCTGATTGGCTTATCAATTTTGCATGTCAAGGCAGCACTTGCTTTATCGGTTTTAGCGGGATTTTTTAACTTGATTCCCAATCTGGGGCCAACAATGAGTGTAATCCCAGCAATGGCGATCGCTTTCTTGGATGAACCTTGGAAAGCGATCGCTGTCTTGATTCTCTACTTCATTATTCAACAGATTGAGAGTAATTTCATCACGCCTGTTGTCATGGCGCATCAAGTCTCATTACTGCCAGCCATAACCTTAATTGCCCAGCTATTTTTCGTCACGTTCTTTGGCTTTTTAGGATTATTTCTAGCACTACCTTTAACTGTTGTCGCTAAGATTTGGTTACAAGAGGTGTTAATTAAAGATGTTTTAGATGAATGGGGAAATAATCATAAAAAAGAGACTGAGTTTGTAATAGTTTCTGAATCTCCTAGAACAGATGATAATTGGACGGCAGAAAATCCAGATATAAATGAGAATCCCCCGATTGATGATGATATCTTGAAAAAATAAGATTAGTCACTCGACTTTTAATGCGGCAATAGAGTTCGGTTCAGGTTTTTTGATGAAAATTTTAGATCAACAAAGATGCTATAAATCGCCGTCAAGACGAAAGACCAATTATTGTAGAGACGGCGATTCATCGCGTCTCTTGCCTTAAACGATGATAGCAACAATAATCCCTGGAAAGTAAAAAAACTCAATGACACGAGTTATGTGAATTATTGCAAATTTTGAAACGATTGGGATAATGAGTGCTGGAGTGCAAAAACAATAAGATTCCCAACTTCTTAAAAAAGTTGGGAATCTCATACTTTTGAGTCAGTCTGAAGAAATCCTATTTGAAAGAATAACTATAAGCATGGAAACAATTAACTAATCCGCTATTGTTTGTTCTGGTTTGTTACCTCTGCTTCTGCTTTGTTTGACTCATTAGATGAAGCTGATTCTGTCTTCTCTGATTGCGTCTCACTAGTTTGTTGCAATTGGTTGAGATGAATATTGTTCACTTGAACAATAAAATATTCTAATGCCTGACTTGCCTTTTGTTGCTGTTGGGTTTCGTCAGATACATCATAACAACGATAAGGCGGAGTCACGCCCAATATAAATTTCTCTTGTTCCGCTTCTAATAATTCAACGGCTGTATTAGCAGCAAGCGAATTCTTCTGAAAAGGAAAAGAGGTAACTATACTAGCAACTATAGAAGCAATAGCTGGGCAAAGCACAGGGAGCCACTTCAGCCATGCTTGTCCTGCTTCTAATTTGTCTACCAGAACTAAAATCGGTGTGACTCCTGATAAAATCACTGTCGCAATTTGCAAACTATAGTAAAGGTTCCTTGATAAACCCCTAATTCTTTTATAATCGTCAATTAAGTCTTGGCTGTATTGTAAAGCTTTCCCTCTTGTCAGAGTCAGTGTATCTTTATCCCAGGAATTAGGATTGGTCAATAAATAACTATAAATTTCAGCTTTTTTGGTGAGTTCAGATTTATAAGCGGCCTGCTTATAGTTCTGATATACTTGTCTATTGATGAGCAACAAAAAAAACAAAAAAGTTAGAGATACTGCTCCAGAAATTACAACTGTTTTATCATCTGAAAGAAAAATAATAAAAAGTCCAGCAGAGACAAAAGCTGCAAGTAATAAATACTCTATTACCTTCAGGTTAAATAACTTTTTTTCATCTGATGAAGAGGATAAATTTTCAATCCTATCGGAAATCTTACTTTGTTTTTTTTGCTCAAGATTAGCTAATTCTGAAGTAGTCATTGCCTCTTACTCAATTCATTATCGGGTCAAATGTAGCAATCAAATCAATAGCAATAAGTAGAATTGCTTTGAGGAGGTAGAAGTCAGAACAAGTCCGCCATAAAGCAACTTATTTTTGCTTATACTTCGCTTCTATTAATGCTCTTAAATAATTTCTACCTTCTCAAAACTTTCTAGTATCTGCGATTAACTCCCACTTTGCGATTGACTAGTTGGCTTATAATGCTTTACAAAAACCAGAAATGTTTCTTTCGGTTGACGTAAAATTATTTAAGTCCAGTAAGTCCACTTAATCCTAACCATACATACATTTGATTGATAATGCAAGGCTTTTTTTATGGTAATTTTACGTAGAATCAAAACTATTTTGGATACAGGCAGCTTGTTTGCCCCAAAAAATCTATCATTTTAATTTTGCAATACTTGAATTATTTTTTGGAATTTATCTTTATTCGGGGTAAGCTGTCGCGCAGAGATTGGCGATCGCCATTTGGAGATGAAATTATCCAATAGTCTCGATCATCTGCGCTCACAAAGAGCAATAAAAATTTCTTTTCCCTACTCCCTAATCCCCATTTCCCACTCACCAGGAAGCCTAAGCACTGATAAGATGCGAACAATTGCAGAAATTAACGAGAAAATTAAGCGCCAACGTGCGGTGGTGTTGACAACTGAAGAATTAAAAGCACGAGTTATAGAAATCGGTGTTACTAAAGCTGCTAAAGAAGTCGATGTAATTACCACTGGTACTTTTGAGCCGATGGAATCAAGTGGTGCAATTATCAATCTGGGACATACCGATCCCCCAATAAAAATTCGTCGTTGTTGGTTAGATGGTGTACCAGCATACTCTGGTTTTGGGGCAGTAGATTTATATTTAGGTGCGAGTTGCGCTGTGGAGACGACAGACGGGGAAGAAGTGCGAGAACGTGGTGGCGGTCATGTAATCGAAGATTTGATCGCTGGTAAATCTATACACGTGAAAGCGCAAGGACAAGTAACAGATTGTTACCCCAGAGCAAATTTTGAAACTACAATTACCAGTGACACAATTAATCAGTTTTATTTATTTAATCCGCGCAATCTTTATCAAAATTTTATTGTTGGTGTCAATGGTGGCGATCGCCCTCTCTTTACATATCTCGGCCCTTTACAACCACGTCTGGGGAATGCGGTTTATTCTAACCCAGGTGCGATTTCCCCCTTACTCAACGATCCCGATTTGCAACTCGTTGGTATAGGTACTCGAATTTTTTTAGGCGGCGGTATTGGCTATGTCGCTTGGGAAGGCACTCAGCACTTCCCCTTACAAAAGCGTTTAGCTAATCGTACACCGATTGGGCCTTCTGCCACTTTAGCTTTAATTGGTGATGCCAAGCAAATGGATGCTCATTGGGTGCGGGGGTGTTACTTCAAAAGTTATGGCCCCTCATTAATGTTAGGGGTTGGTGTACCACTACCTGTATTAAATGAACAAGTAATTGAACACTGCGCCGTCCAAGATCAAGACTTAGTAGCCCCAATAGTAGATTTTTCCATTCCCCGGCGTGTCCGTCCCACCTTTGGTTTGGTGAGTTACGCCCAACTCAAATCTGGGCGGATAACTATAGAGGGCAAAGCAGTACGCTCTGCCCCCTTAGCGAGTTTGTTTTTTTCTAGGCAAGTCGCCCTAGAGTTGAAAAAGTGGATCGAAGCAGGTACGTTTACCCTGACAGAACCAGTTTCTCCAATTCCGATGGAGCGATCTTTTCTACCCCAAGACCGTCGGACGGATTTTTGATTGGGGGAGTGGGGAGTAAGAATTTTAGATTTTAGATTTTGGATTTTAGATTGGAATTTAATCCAAAATCTAAAATCCAAAATCCAAAATTGAATTTCCCCATACCCTACTCTTGAGTCGGTTTCGGTCGCTTGATGGGTTTAGGAGTGGGTGTTCTTGGTATAGGTTTTGACACCACTGAAGGGTCGCCGCCTGTACTTGTTTTCTTGATGGGACGAGGGGTTTCGCCAGTGCGTCTGGGGGGGAATGGTTTTCTACCACCAGCACCACCAATACCAGCACGAGGCCCACCTTTAAATGGTGGTTTGCGTTTTTTGGGCAAATCAGCGATCGCCTCGGCTTTTTCTACTATCAAAACGTCTGCTTCCCGCTTGGCTTGGAAGTCCCAAAATTTTCCCACTGCTTTGGTGGTTAGCACACCCCTCAATTTCAACTTAAAATATTTGGGTTTGTCAGTTGATTTGCGTGGAGCCTGTCTAATTTTGACTACCAAGCTTTTAGCATCAAAAGATTGGTATACTACTTCACCACGAACAGAAAAACCACCATCTGCAACTTCTGATGAAGGTTTCAGGGCAGTTGTATTTAGTTCAGAGTTTTCGGATAAGCCATCATCGAGTGTCTCTAACTCTTGCAACTCCAAATCCGATTCGTCCTCATCTGTTGAGTTTTTAGCCAGATTTTCTGGTTCCCAAACTCCGACGATTTGGATGTGCAAGGTATCATTTTCTTGTCTAGTACGTGGATATACTACCCACAAGTGTTCTTTTTCTAAGTCTAGATGATTCTTGACTAAGCTCATAATCCGGCCTAGGAGGACGGCATTGAGTTCTACACCATCTGGAGTCAGCAACGTACCTTGAGTAAATTGTTCGCTGCTAGCATGATAGCGACCCCGGACTAAGCCGATCGCTCGATACTGCATCGGTTCACTGGGAGGCGGAATCGGTTGCTGGCGATTAATCAAGTTCCCATTTGAGTCAGTCTCGCTGGTGTTGACAGGCAAATTGTCAACTTGTTTAGAGGACTGGGCTGCTATATGAACATTAGCGGCTGCCTCTACGTTAGTTGGGCCCTGGTTAGAGGCAGAAGAATTGGAAGATTCAGGCAACGGCATCAGGTCGGAATTCATAAAAACTCCTTGCGGCGGAGACACATCCCATTGTGGGATTTTACAAAGGCAGCTGGAAAGAGCATTTGTGCGACTGATGAAAGTATATTGGCTTTTCACAAAATCACACTAGGGTACTCTATACAATCCTAAAGGCGCTAAATTTAATGTATAAACACTAAATGTCTAATTTAGCGGCTTTACACTAGTTTCGGAAGCATATCATAGCTACAATTCTGACGGCTCCTCCTAAAGTCATCACTTACTTTAGCAGTGTGGATAGTTAATTGTTATAAAATTCACAGGCAATTGGCGGTATTCCGCAAAGTTTTGGAAATTTTTAACTTTACGATTTGTGTAAATGATAATGTCATTAAAATTTAGGAGAAAGACAAAACCGTGTCTCAACCGCGCAATCGTTGGATAGTTCAAGTCGTCTTAGCGGTGGCAATTCTTGCTTTTGTGGGTGTTTCGGTGATTCCCATAATTGGAGCATTTAATAATACGCCACCCTCAAACCAAAATACCGCTAGCACTAGAGGCAGTTTGACCTCCGCTGACCAAAAATCAAAACTGGAAGACGAAGCACGGGGTTATGAACAGGTTTTGCAAAGGGAACCAGAAAATCAGACTGCGCTTAAGGGTCTGTTACAGGCGCGGCTGCAATTACTGAGTCAAAAAGATAAAAGTGAGGTTAAACCAGCTGATATCCAAGTTGTCATTGAACCTTTAGAAAAGCTAGCCAAGCTGAATCCCGAACAGTCAGAATATTCAGTGTTACTAGCTCAAGCCAAACAGCAAATTGGCGATCGCGAAGGAGCCGCTCAAGCTTATCGCTCGATTTTGTCGACGAAACCAGGCGATTTGAAGGCTTTGCAAGGAATGGTGGCTTTATTGATCAGTCAGCAACGACCCGAAGCAGCCATTGGTTTGTTGCAAGAAACCCTCGCTAATGCAGCCCAAGCAAATACAATTCAGCCTGGAAGTGTCGATATAGTAGCGGTGCAGGTGCTGTTAGGTTCTGTTCATGCTTCCCAGAAACGTTATGCTCAAGCTAGCTCTGTTTATGACCAGGCAATTAAGAAAGATCCCAAGGATTTTCGCCCCGTTGTGGCAAAAGCGATGCTCTTGAAACAACAGGGCAAAGATGCAGATGCAAAACCTTTGTTTGATAGTGCCGCAGCTTTAGCACCTGCTCAGTACAGAGACGAAATTAAGAAGGCAGGAACGGTTTCTCCCATTCCTAAATCTGCTACCTCTCCCGCATCTTTACCGGAAAGTACGCCTAAGTAATGGGTATGGGGCGTTGAGCATGGGGCATGGAGAAGAGACAAGGTAGACAAGGAAGAGGGGGGAGATAAGGGAGAGACTTGTCCCCCCTTGTCCCCCTTGTCTCCCCTGCCCCGCTGGTTACTGAGCGCAGTCGTTGGCGCAGCCTCTCGTAGAGAAGTATGCTCCCCTGCTTCTTCCCCTCACGCTCCTTCAATGGCAGCAACAATACCAAAGACTAAAAACAAGCATCCGCCAATCAGGGTGAGTTGACGCTCAGAAATGCGTCCGGCAATCATTTTGCCGCCGATAACTGCGATCGCAGCACAAATGGCATGTCCTAAAATTGCACCTATTGTCACTCCAATCGGATTATTACCTGCTGCTAGAGCAATAGTGGCAATTTGGGTGCGATCGCCCCACTCTGCCATAAATGTCAACACAAAGGCTTCTATGACAATTGCCAAACCAGTCTTTTGTTTTGGCAACTGCAAATCTGCTTGTTTCACCGCAGCTTCCGCTTCTTGTACAACTTCTGTATCACAAGCAGCATTGGACATCTTACTAGCGTCATACAACAGCTTGATACCAAAGGCAATAAATAAAGCTATTTCAGCGTAATGAATAAAAACTTTTGGTAAAAAAGATACCGCTTGTCCAAATATCACCGAAAGGATTGTCATCGCGGCTAAAGCAGCTGTCACACCTATAAATACCAACCGCCGCGGGTGGTGCATTGCCAAAATTACAGCGATAAAAAACGTTTTATCGCCTAGTTCTGAAACTGTAATTAGTAATAAACCTGCGGTAAAAGCTGTTAACACTCTCTCAAGCTCCTGAAGAATCGTTTACCGATGTGAAGCTTGATGAGAGCCAAAAGACCTCACCAAGTTTACACTTTTCGGTGTGAACTTAGTGAAGGTCTCGCTTTCAANNATATTAATTATTTGCCACCTGAACCAGGCTCATCGCCAGTATGTTGATTCAGATGTACTGGCTTTCAAGTTTTTTGCCAGCAGCTACTCCCCTTCNTATGCGTTCGTAATTATACATATTTTCCATATATTAAGTCAAGAGAGTAGCTAATATCGAGGTATAACTGTAGAGTGAAGCGTTACATACAGACCGATTCAGGGCTTACTGAGGTAAAAACTCATCATCTGTGACTTCTGCTAGCTGGTATGGGCAGTTCAGAGGAAAGGATTCCATTGACAAGCCAGTTTCAGCTTTTGCTTGCTTAACCGCTTGTGTGTAACACTCAGCAAAAACTATCTCAAGATAGGATTTGAGACTAGGTGAATCATCTAGAGCTTCTTTGACACGTCTACGATGTTCAATTATGCTTCCTTCCCAGCTACCGCTTCTTTTATCGGGCTGAAATTGCCATTTGAGCAAATGGATGAGAATTACAATCAGATTACTCTTGAGACTCCGGCGCTCACTCCTTCCCATATCGGCAATTTCTTCAATTAGGTTCTCCCACTCAACGTTTGCGTAATCCTCACTTTGCAATTTTTCTACAGTCGTTTCTATCCATTGCAAGTAATCAGTTTCATATAGGGTTTGGGAATGTGCCTTTAGGGAAGACATAGCAGTTTCCATCAGAAATCTTTAGATAATATCTCACATATCTTTACAATTAACATCGGTGCGTTAAACTTTAACGCACCCTACGGACTAAAGTAATTGCCAATTGTCTACAACTTTAATAAAGTTAGAGGTGACGTAATAAGCTAATCAGCATTTAAGTTGCATAATCAGGGCGGGCAAGATGCCCACCCCACAAGATATTGAGAAAATTTTATCTGCAAATTAGATGTGTTTTAGCTTAATCACCTCAAGCATTACTTACCTGCACAATAATACTAATTCATTCAAAAAAATGAATTTATGAATCATGCACAAGGGTAACGCCAAGTCCTGTTCCGTCATGCAAGTCCAACCAATTTGGCACTTAGTTCCCACATGCGATCGCCTTTGTCATCATCACGGGCTTGAGGAGAGACTTTTTGCACAAAAGACTTGCCATCTTTCTTCTGACGATTTCCCCAACTCCAATAAATACCGGATTGATTATACTCAGGATCGGCAACCACAGCAGCAACCCGTTCTCCCGCTAACTCTTGAGACACATATCCTCCAGTGATGTACTTCTGGAATAATGGGAAGATTTTCTGAAACAGGGGATAGTGGTTTCTAAATAGCGGCGTTTCTGCAACACATCCCGGATAAAGAGAATTGAAGACGATACCGGTTGACTCGTGATAGCGCTCGTGCAGTTCCCGCATAGTCAGCACGTTGCAAACTTTGCTGTCTTTGTAAGCTTTGACTGGTTCAAATTTCTTGCCATCAATCATCGATATTGGCTCTTTAAACCCTTCTGCAAAGCCTTGTAAATCGCCTAAGTCGGGACGTGGTGGAATCTTTCCACCGAGTTCGTCTGGATTGTGCGTAACTGTTCCTAAAATTACCAGCCTTGGTTCTAAAGATGATTTCTTCAGATCCTCTATCATCAGGTTGCACAAAAGGAAATGCCCCAGATGATTGGTAGTGACAGTTAACTCGTAACCTTCTGGACTGCGTAAAGGCTCTTTGATTAAGGGCATATAAATTGCAGCGTTGCACACCAAAGCATCTAAAGACTTGCCAGTGGCTCGGAAGTTCTTCACAAATTGTCGAACACTTTCCAAGGAGCCAAGGTCAATATGTATGCTGGTATAACTGTTGTAGGGGATTTCCACAGCTTGAGCAGCTTTTTGTGCCTTCGCTAAATCCCGACATGCCAGTATCACATACCATCCTTTATCAGCAAGAGCTTTTGCAGCATACAAACCCACCCCCGAAGAGGCACCCGTAATTACAACCGTTGGCTTCTGATGTTGTTCCATTGTGTTCGCACTCCATTGACTGTCTCTAGGATCTCATACCAGTGAGCCATGATTGTCATCAGCTTTTTCAAGGCTGCATTAGGCTGAACTAACCTCGTACTCCAAATAAAAGAGACTAATAGTTAATAAAAAAAGTATATAATTATACAAAAACTGCTCCAAAAAATATAATTACAATAATATTTGTGATTTACTAATAGAGTTTAAAATTGTATCAATGCAATGTTGAATTTTTCTGGTTTCAAGTATTTTTTCAGATGTATATTATTACTGGGCTAAAAATTTTATAGCGTTTCCTAATCATATAAGGTACATCATAGTTACCTTCTCGCTAGTGGGGAGGTGATTGGGGTGGGGTTCTCATACCTTACTAAACCTAGAACCGCTATAAGTAAATTGCCTACCTGTTTAACAATTTATACACTGTGGATAAGCTTCTACAATCTGTAAAAAAAATTCTCCAAGACAAGCCTCTCGATTCAATTCAGTGGTTTGTGCTCTATCAATCGTGGTTGGGTAAAACTTATGGTGAGATGGCAGAGGTGTCAGGCTACGGCAACAATTACATCAAGGAAGTTGGTTCTGAGTTGTGGCAAGACCTTTCTGTAGCACTTGGAAAAAGAATAACGAAAAAAAATCTGCATTTAGCCTTAAATAAACACTTCCAAGACGAGATAGGTAATCAAGAAAATCAGATCCAAGAAAAGTTCGGTGAAGAATCTAGCTTAAAAATGGTTTCTCCAGACTTTTTTTCAGCAAGCAAGATAGAATTTCCTAGCGGTCCTGTAGCGCTAGGTTCTCCTTTTTACATCAATCGCCCTTCCCTGGAAGAACTTGTTTGTAATGAGGTTTTACACCCTGGTTGCTTAATCCGGATCAAAGCACCTAGAAAGATGGGAAAAAGTTCTCTGCTCAATCGGATGATTGCTTATGCTAAAGAGCAAGATTATCAAATTGTCTATTTGGACTTTCAAGAAGCTGACCAAGACGTTTTTGCTTCCCTGGATAAATTTTTACGTTGGTTTTGTGTAAATGTCAGTAGGCAGTTAAATCTCCTTCCTTGTGTAGATGATTTTTGGGATATAGAAATGGGCAGCAAGGTAAGCTGCAAAATCTATTTTGAAGCTTATCTGTTGCAATACATTAATGATAGTCCTTTAGTTTTGGCCTTGAATGAAGTCCATCGGATTTTTGAACATCCCAATATTGCCCAAGACTTTCTGCCAATGCTGCGATTTTGGCATGAACAAGCAAAGCAAGATCAGACTTGGCAAAAACTACGGATGGTAGTGGTTCACACCACAGAAATTTATATTCCGCTTAAGCTCAACCAATCGCCTTTCAATGTAGGGATAACAATTACACTGCCACCATTTACCCTCAAGCAGGTACAGAATTTAGCATTACGTTACGGACTAGATTGGGCAGGAAACTCGGAAGGGATAAAACGCCTTGCACCCCTACAAGCAATGGTAGGAGGACATCCCTATCTGGTGAATCTTGCATTTTATCATCTATGTCAGGGAGAAATGACGCTGGAGGTGTTATTAGAAACTGCATCTATAGCAATAGGAATTTACGGTCAACATTTACGAGAACTGTTGACACTACTGCAAGAAGAACCAGAATTAATGTCAGCTATGGAGCAGGTAATTGCAACAAATGAAAAAGTGGAGTTAAATGCGATCGCTGCTTATAAACTAGAAAGTATGGGTTTGGTTCAACTAAATGGCAATCAAGCTAGTGCCATGTGTGAATTATATCGTCTTTATTTTAGTCAACAGTTTAGAAAGCAAAATAGTGCTAATGCTTCTATTAAACTTCCGCACTAGTTTTAAGAGTTCATAGTAAATACTATAGTTTTTACTATGAACCTAATATCTCATCGAAATTATGAGCATGTTATCAAATTTACCTATGCACATTTATTGATTGAGATATAGAAATAATTTAAAATTAAAATCAATTAAATGAAAAATTATCGATACCAAGTTGGTGGTACTCTTACAAATGATGCTCCTAGCTATGTTCAGCGCCGAGCGGATGTAGAACTTTACGAAGCTTTAAAACAGGGTGAATTTTGCCACATTTTAACCTGTAGACAAATGGGTAAATCCTCACTTATGGTAAAAACAAAGCACCGCTTGCAAAAAGAGGGCTTTAGATGTGCCACCGTTGATATGACTAATATTGGTTGTGAAAATATAACTCCAGAACAGTGGTATAAAGGAGTTGTCGGCGATTTATGGTTGAGTTTTAAACTGTTAGGAAAAGTTAATTTAAAAACCTGGTGGCAAGAACAAAACGATCTTTCTTTAGTTCAGAAAACCAGTAGATTTATTTCGGAAATTTTGTTAGCTCAGTTTCCTAATGAAAAGTTATTTATTTTTATTGATGAAGTTGATAGTATACTCAGCCTCAATTTCTCTGTTGATGACTTTTTTAAATTGATTCGGTTTTGTTACAATCAACGGGCAATAAATCCAGAGTATTATCGGATTACATTTGCAATTTTTGGGGTTGCTACACCTTCAGACTTAATTATATATCAAAATAATACTACCCCCTTTAATCTTGGTAAAACCATCCAAGTAAATGGTTTCACCTTTGAAGAAGCTCAACCACTTTCTTTGGGACTAGATATTAAAGACAACCATCCTCAAAAAGTGTTGAAAGAAGTATTAGCTTGGACAGATGGACAACCATTTCTTACTCAAAAGCTGTGTCGATTACTTGTGAGTTTATCTCAAGATGATATAGGTAGAAAGCTGAAAATTCCTCCTGGCACAGAAGAATTTTGGATAGAAAATGTGGTGCGATCGTACATCATCGAGAAATGGGAATCACAAGATGAACCAGAGCATTTACGAACTATTCGCGATCGCATTCTCAGAAACGAAAAATTTGCCGCCAGATTGTTAGGAATTTATCAACAAATCCTCCAAGGATTGAAAGTAACAGCCGATGATAGTCGAGAACAGGTAGAACTGTTGCTGTCTGGTTTGGTAATCAAAAAACAAGGTTGTCTCCAAGTAAAAAACCGAATTTATCAAGAAGTTTTTAATTTAGAATGGGTTGGAAAAAAATTAGCTTACTTGCGCCCCTACTACGAAACCTTTAATGCATGGGTAGCCTCAGAGGAAAAAGATAAATCTCGCCTCTTGCGTGGACAAGCCTTGATCGATGCTCAAACGTGGGCAAATGGTAAAAGCTTGAGTAACTTAGATTATCGGTTTTTAGCTGCTAGTGAAGAATTAGATCGGCGAGAAGTACAGCAAGCATTAGAGGCTGAACGCGCTCAAGAAGTCGAAGCACGACTTTTTGAGCAACAAAAAAGGCTAGCTCAACAAAAGAAAAATGCCACAATAGTGACACTTTTGCTCGTGGGTATGACTATCAAGTTGGTGATTTCTATAGTGTGGGGAGTATCGCTTTTACGAAAGATTGATGTTTTAGAATCACAGCTAAAATGTGCCGAGCCGACTACACCCCTTCAATTTCCTCACTGTCCAAAGTCAAAAACTGCTAGGGAAACCTCAGAATAACGATCATAAAAAACTCTCAATAATCTAAGTGCAGCCGATGTATAGGTTAGTTATCACGAACAAATTTAAAACAGCTTTCCGAAAATTTACTCGTCGTAATGCTGACTTACTTATGACGATGTTTATTAGCTCAATACAAGTGCGATCGCTAATATTGTAGCGACAGTCTTTAAAGTCAAACGTAGGCATAGCCCTTCTCTACGAGAGGCTGCGCTCAGGAACCACCCGTTGTAGACATCTCTCATGTATAAAGGTTGATTTAGTGCGATAAATTAATATGAGTTTGACGAAGCTCAAAAGCGATAAGGATAAGACTTTTAAGTTTTTTATATCTTACGAGTTCTGTTATCAACGCAAATAATTAAGAGGATCAAGCAATTGAGTAACCTAGATAGAGTTTTAGATGCCGCAATGGAGCTTACTTTAGAGCAGCAAGAAATACTGGTACAAATTCTCAAAAACCGAATTATTGAAAGTCGGCGAGATGAAATTGCGTCAGATGCAGCAGCTTCCATTGCTGAATTTCAAGCAGGTAGGTTCAAAGTCCAGACTGCTACCGAAGCAATTCAAGAATTACGGGAATATCTCAATAACCCAAGTGCAGCCGATGTATAAGTTAGTTATCACGAGCAAATTTAAAAGAGCTTTCCGAAAATTTACTCGTCGTCATGCTGACTTACAAGCCAGAATAGAAAGTTCTGACCAAGGCTACCAATGATGTGAGTTAAAATCCTGATATCTTCAATCACTACTCACGCAGACAGCCTCCGAAAAAGCGATCGCTATGCTTCAGTATCCCCATCTCGAACAAGCGCTAAAATATCACTTCGGTTATGACCAATTCCGCCCCGGACAACGGCAAATTATCGAAGATGCGCTGCAAAATCGAGATTTAATGGTTGTGATGCCGACTGGCGGGGGAAAATCTCTATGTTTTCAGCTACCAGCATTGTTGAAAAATGGACTAACTGTGGTAGTTTCGCCGTTAATTGCTTTGATGCAAGACCAAGTAGAAGCACTGCGAAATAATAATATTAACGCGACATTTCTCAATAGCAGTTTGAACGCTTACAAAGTGCGATCGCGGGAAGAAGCCATCCTCAACGGTAAAGTAAAATTACTCTACGTCGCCCCTGAACGCCTCTTGAGTGAAAGGTTTCTACCGTTTCTCGATTTAGTTAAAGAAAAAATCGGGATTTCTAGCTTCGCTATTGATGAAGCGCATTGTGTTTCGGAATGGGGACACGATTTTCGTCCAGAATATCGCCAGTTGAAATCTCTGCGGAAACGTTATCCTGATGTTCCTACGGTCGCTCTCACCGCCACAGCAACTGATCGCGTCCGTAGTGATATCATTCAACAATTAGGGCTAAAGCAACCTAGCATTCATCTTGCTAGCTTTAATCGTGAAAATCTTTATTATGAAGTTCGTCCTAAAACTAAATATGCTTACGCTGAATTGTTAGAACTAATTCGAGAAACTGAAGGTTCGACAATTATTTATTCTTTAACTCGTAAAAAAGTTGATGAACTCACTTTTAAACTACAAAATGATAAAATTGGTGTTCTGCCTTATCACGCCGGATTAACTGATGAGGAACGTAGTAGTAATCAAACGCGATTTATTCGAGATGATGTCCGGGTGATGGTAGCAACAGTTGCCTTTGGGATGGGAATTAATAAACCCGATGTGCGGCTTGTAGTTCATTTTGATATGCCCAGAAATATAGAAAGTTATTATCAAGAATCGGGTCGAGCAGGTAGAGATGGAGAACCATCTCGGTGTACGATATTTTTCAGCTTTGGTGATGTTAAAACAATTGAATGGAGTATCGATCAAAAAACTGATCCTCAAGAACAGTTGATTGCTAAACAACAACTGCGGCAGATGATCGATTATGCTGAAGGCACTGATTTTAAGCGAACGATTCAACTAGGTTATTTTGGAGAAAGGTTTCCTGGGAATTGTGGTAACTGTGACAATTGTCGTCATCCCAAACCCATGCAAGATTGGACAGTTGAAGCCATGAAGTTTTTATCTTGTGTGGCGCGTTGCAAAGAAAGATTTGGGATGCTACACATAATCGATGTGTTGCGAGGGGCAAAAAAAGACAAAATTCTCCAGTACGAACACGATAAACTTTCTACTTATGGTATTGGTAAAGATAGAACTGTAGATGAATGGCGAATGTTGGGGCGATCGCTTTTACATCAAGGGTTAATAGAACAAACTAGCGATGGTTACTCAGTTTTAAAACTAAATGCCCACAGTTGGGAAGTAATGCGAAAACAGCGCACAGTTTCGCTAGCTGTAACCACAGTCCAAAAGATTAGCTGGGAACAGGGGAGTGAAAAAGCAGAAGTTGCAGAAATATTATTACAGAAGTTGCGATCGCTCCGTAAACAATTAGCTGATGAGCAATCTGTACCACCTTACGTGATCTTCCATGATTCCACTTTAAAATTGATGGTACAGGTGCAACCTCAAAACTTAGCTGAATTTGCCAAACTTTCTGGTGTAGGTAGTCACAAACTCGCTCAATATGGCGAAAAGTTTATTACAGAAATTCGCGCCTACCGCCAAGAAAAAGGTTTGCAAAATAAATCTGCTACTTCCGTGTCTTCTCCCAAATCATCTTCTTCTTACACCGAATTACAGACATTACAATTGCATCAACAAGGTTTAAATATTGCTCAAATTGCCCAAAAGCGCAACCTTAGTCCAGCAACAGTTAGCAGTCATCTAGAAAAACTTATTGAGAAAAATCAGCCAGTTGATTTAAATCAATTAGTACCTATAGAACATCAACAAAAAATTTGGCAGGTTTTAGAAGTACTCGGTGACATTTCTCTCACTCCCATCAAAGAACAACTAGGCGAAAGGTACACTTTTGATGAAATTCGCTTAGTACGGAGTAAGTGGCGGCGTGAAAATCGCAAGAGATAATTTGCTTAGGACAAGTAATAAAAAAACACAATGATTGTTTTGTTATGAATGACAATCAAAAAAATAACGAGAGAGATAAATCAAAACTCTCAAATATGCCAAAATCAATACACTGCTTTAACTTTATATATTTGCTTTTTTGTGTTTCGCTTATTGCATTTGGAGTCAAGTTAATATCTGCACCAGAGAAGATTACCACTTTTTCTTGTGAGCGAACACCAAAACACATCAATTGTCAGTTGACTAATCGAGATTGGTGGGAGTCGTCTGTGAAAATTTATTCGGAATTAGATTTATGGATGGGCGTAGAAGTTAAGGCAATCAATGATGATGGAGGCAAACAATATTATGTCGCCCCTGTTATCAAGGATGGAAAAGATTATCGCATTTCTAACTCCTCCTACTGGCAACCATCAGCACAAAAACTTGCTGACAAAATTAATGCCTTTGTAAATGATTCTCAACAGAAAGTTCTGACACTCACTCAAGACAATTCTAACCCACTTATATTAGGTGGCTGGTTTTGCGTTTTATTTGGTACATTTTGTTTAAGTCTTACTATTTGCTCATATATTTGTTTTTTGAAAAACTAGATAAGAAAGCTCAATTTAAATCTTATGATTAAAATACAAGAGCAATATCAAAGGAGTTAGCCAATGAGTCAGATACTTAATACAGGAGTACGCTGGACAATTCACGATGTGGAACTATTTGCAGAAAATGAAGGGACGCGCTACGAGATAGTTGATGGAGAATTATTTATGACCAGGGCACCTCACTTTAAACATCAGCAAACTTGCGGCAGAATTTTTCAACAGCTTAACATTTGGTCAGAGTCTACTGGTTTAGGAGAAGCTGTAATCAATCCCGGTGTTTTGTTTTCAGAATCAGATAATGTAATTCCTGATGTAGTTTGGGCTACTAAAGAAACCTTGGCGCTAACATTGGATGAAGCGGGACATTTAACTGGCGCACCAGATTTAGTAGTCGAAGTCTTGTCTGAAAGTAAGTCAGATGAAAGACGGGATAAGGAAGCAAAACTTAAACTTTATTCTTCCAGAGGAGTAAAAGAATATTGGATTGCTGATTGGCGATCGCGTAAACTAGAGGTCTATCGACGCGAACAAAGTCAACTTAACTTGGTAGCAACCTTATTTAGTAATGATAATATAATTTCTCCACTATTGCCTGGTTTTAGCTGTACTGTAGACCAGTTTTTTCCTGTATAAATTTGAGGTGGAATGGAAAAACAAATCTCAAGTAGCGGATTAACTAAAGTCCAGGTAGTGACTATGGCGATCGCATCTGGTGTCTGTGTTGCTAATGTTTATTATAATCAGCCAATCCTCAAAGATATTGCATCATCTTTTCGAGTCAGTGAAGGCGAAGCGGGTAGCATCTCTGTGCTGACGCAAGTTGGTTACGGTTTTGGGCTTTTTTTAATCCCCTTGGGCGATAAAATCAACAAGAAAAAATTAATTTTTTCCTAACGCTGTTGCTGTTCTGAAATCGGTTAGGGGGTCAGACCCCTTATTCGCTGTATCCTCACAGAAGACAGAAGTCGGAGATTTGAGTCTCTGGGTGGAGAGCAAATTCAATATTTGTATTTAATCTATTTGTATTTGCAGTTTTCATGTATTTGAACCACATCTGTCGTAAGGGCATAGCAATGCTTTGCCCCTAGGGGGTGGTCTATTTACCTGAAAATAGTTGTAATGTTTAATCTAAAAGTATACTTCTGGCAGAGGATGTAAAAAAATTAGACATATCGTAATCAATCTTTGTCAAAATCAGCAACACACAAACTATGAACTCTACCACCGAAAAACGTATCGCCTTGATTTCAGTCCACGGAGATCCGGCGGTTGAAATAGGCAAAGAAGAAGCTGGAGGACAAAATGTTTATGTACGCCAGGTGGGCAAAGCACTAGCACAGCTAGGATGGCAAGTTGATATGTTTACCCGCAAGGTGAGTCTGAAGCAAGACTCGATTGTTGAACATAGCGACAATTGTCGAACTATTCGTTTAAAAGCTGGCCCTCTTGAGTTTGTGCCGCGAGATGAGATTTTTGAATATCTGCAAGAATTTGTGGATAATCTCCTCCAATTTCAAGTAGAAAATGACATTACATACCAATTGGTTCACACTAACTATTGGCTCTCTGGTTGGGTGGGCATGAAGTTAAAGGAAATCCAAAAGAGTAAACAGGTTCACACCTACCACTCCTTAGGAGCAGTCAAGTACAACACTGTAGAAGATATTCCTTTGATTGCTAATAAGCGATTAGCCGTGGAAAAAGATGTGTTGGAAAAAGCAGAGCGAATTGTAGCGACAAGTCCACAAGAACAGCAACATATGCGATCGCTAGTTTCCACAAAAGGCAGTATCGACATCATTCCCTGTGGTACAGATATTCAGCGCTTTGGTTCGATTGCACGAGAAGCAGCTAGGGCGGAATTGAGAATTGGCAAAGAAGCCAAAGTTGTGTTGTATGTAGGGCGTTTTGACCAACGCAAAGGTATAGAAACCTTGGTGCGGGCAGTAAACCAGTCTGGGCTACGCGATTCCAACAATCCCCAGCTAATTATTGGTGGTGGTAGCACTCCAGGTAACAGTGACGGGATAGAGCGCGATCGCATTGAGCAAATCGTCAACGAATTGGGAATGAGCGACTTTACTATCTTTGCTGGTCGTCTGAGTCAAGAGATTCTACCAACTTATTACGCAGCTGCTGATGTTTGTGTTGTTCCCAGTCATTATGAACCCTTTGGACTAGTGGCGATTGAAGCTATGGCAAGCGGTACACCAGTGGTAGCAAGTGATGTCGGCGGACTTCAGTTTACTGTAGTTAATGAAGAAACTGGTTTATTGGCTCCACCACAAGATGTAGATAGCTTTGCGTCTGCCATAGACCGAATTCTCTTAAATCCAGAATGGCGAGATGAATTGGGTAAAGCTGGTAGAAAGCGCGTCGAAAATAAATTTAGCTGGGATGGTGTAGCAAATCAGCTGAGTGAACTTTACACCCAATTGTTGCAGCCACAACCAATAGCGTCAACAGCAAAATAACTAGTGGACTCAACAGCAAAAAAGCCAGTTAAAACCAGTTTTGGTTGCTAAATAATTCTCTTGCGTAACAGATAATGATGCGTGAGTAACTCGGATAAGATTTTGGGTTTAACTTTGGCAGCGTAGGCGTTGGCGTAGCCTCTCGTAGAGAAGCCCGCCGTAGGCATCGCCTGAGCTTGGAAAACTCAACACCAAACACAAACTGTATAAAAAAGTAACTTGTCACCTCAACGTAGAAGTCTATCTCATGATAGAACTCTGCGTTTTTTGATTCGCAGCTATCACCAAACCAAGTAACCGCTATGATAGTTGAGGTCTGTTATGCTTTAACTAAACAAAAATAAAAGCATAGCGATCGCTACCATTTGAATGTTAAAAACTAATCGCTTTGCAACCAGTTGACTTTACCACTCTCACAGCTGCTTGTAGCGAAATCCGCGCTAACTGGCTACCATCACGCTTAGAACAGGTTTACCAGCGCGATCGCTACACGATTGTGATGGCATTACGCACCCTACAACAGCGAGATTGGCTACAGATTTCTTGGCATCCCCAAGCTGCCCATATTTGTATTGGTGATCCGCCACCGCGATCGCCAGATACCTTTACCTTTAGTCAACAATTAATACACCAATTGGGTGGTTTAGCACTGGTGGCGATTGAAGCGATCGCTCCTTGGGAGCGGGTTATTGATTTGCAATTTGCTCGTCGTCCCGGAGAAAGCGCCCTGTATCATGTCTATGCAGAAATCATGGGCAAGTATAGCAACGTTATTCTCACCGACGCTAACAATATAATTATCACCGCCGCCCATCAAGTCAGTCAGCAACAATCTAGTGTCCGTCCCATCCAAACCGGACAACCTTATGAAACCCCACCGAAACTGACTGGAACTGTCCCCAGTTTGGGCGAATCTCAAGAACGTTGGCAAGAACGGGTAAGTTTAGTCCCAGGAGCAATCAAGCGGCAATTGCTCAAAAGTTATAGTGGCTTAAGTGCTGCACTAGTGGAGTTAATGCTGCTAGAAGCAAATATCGCGCCAGAAACATCTACCGATACTCTCAACCCCGACGACTGGGGACGGTTGTTTGAGCGTTGGCAAGAATGGCTGCAAGCACTAGATTCCAAAGAATTTCAACCCGCTTGGACAAAAGATGGTTACACCGTAATGGGTTGGGGTGCAGTTGAAAAGGTCAAAAATATCCAGGAGTTACTTAACCGATACTACAGTAACCAAATTGACCAACAGTTATTTTCTCAATTGCGCCATCAGTTGAGTCAGAAATTAAATAATATTCTGACGAAATTACGGAATAAAGCTCAAACCTTTCAGACGCGCTTGCAGCAATCAGATCAAGCCGATGAGTATCGACAGAAAGCTGATTTATTGATGGCTCATTTGCAAAACTGGGAACCGGGGATGAAAGAAATTATCCTTGCTGATTTTGAGACAAATTTGCCAATTGCGATCGCACTTCAGCCAGATAAAAATGCCGTCCAAAATGCCCAAAGTCTTTACAAACAGCACCAAAAGCTCAAACGCGCTCGTGCTGCTGTGGAACCGCTACTATTGGAAGTGCAGACAGAAATTGATTATTTAGAGCAAGTAGAAGCTGCGATAAGCCAAATAGATAATTACCAAACAGCAGAAGATTTGCGAGCTTTAGAAGAAATCCGTGAAGAGTTGATTGGGCAAAAGTATCTGGAAGATCCAGAATATCGCAGCCGCAGTGCCAATGAACCCCCCAGCACCAACTTTCATCGTTACTTTACCCCCAGTGGCTTTGAAGTATTAATCGGTCGTAACAATCGCCAGAATGACCAATTGACCTTCCGTGTAGCAGGGGATTATGACATCTGGTTCCACGCTCAAGAAATTCCAGGAAGTCATGTATTACTACGTTTAGAACCGGGTGCTGTTGCAGAAGAAGGTGATTTGCAATTTGTAGCTAATCTTGCTGCATACTACAGTCGCGCCCGTCAAAGCGATCAAGTGCCAGTAGTTTACACTCAGCCAAAACACGTCTACAAACCCAAAGGAGCAAAACCGGGAATTGCCATTTACAAGCAGGAAACCATACTTTGGGGAAAACCGCAATTAACAATTCAAAATTCAAAATGACGCTCTTTACTTCACCAAAACCTAAATCAGTTATTTTAGTTTTTCTCCGCTTACTTTTTTCTCTGGGTGCAAATTGATTAAATTAATCAGCTTTGAGTTGCCCGTAGATATTAGCAGTTTCTTTTTCTTGGTTATGCGCCTGCTTTTTCTAAATGGGAATTTACTGTGCCTTCAAGATGATGTATTTTTTGATTTTGAACATATATAACAGCTTGCTCAAGTTGCTTACTGCCCAAAGAAAATATACCATATCCTTCTTGCCAAGTAAATTTTTCTGATGTAGGGTAAAGATTGTGATTGAAATGGTGAGAACTACTTACTTTAATTTTTTTCACAAACTCTGCAATCGCTATTGTCGGCGGGATAGATACTACTAAATGTATGTGGTCTTCAATACCTCCAATGGCATGGAGTCTACAATTTAAACTATTGGATTTATTAATGATGTAATTATAAAGCTCAGTTTCTTTATCGGAGGTAATTAGAGGTTGGCGTTTTTTTGTTGCCCAAACAATATGATAATAAAGTCGCCACAGAGACATAATATTTTTTAAATTTTGTATTTATTTACATACATTTATGTTTCCCATATTGCTGGAAAAAATTATCATATTAGCAGTGTCCGTAAGCCAGCCAGAAGGCAGCAGCCAGCAGCCAGCCAGGGAATGAAATTCCCTGTCTGAAAGCTAAAGTCATCTGAAGACGACTATGTGAAACTAGTGAATAATTAAACCAAGTTTTTTCTAGTCCTCTTCTAGAGGACTTGCACCATTAGACAGGGAATTCTATTCCCTGGCGGTTTGGTTGCTAAACTGGCGGTTTGGTTGCTAAACCAATGAATTTGGTTAGCGGGATGCCACCAACTAAAACCCATCAAACCCTGGTATTATTGGCGCATCTTCTTTAATTTTACGCGGTTTCCACCCCACAATAGTTAAAACTAATACCCCTCATCTCAATTCGGTAAACCCTCTACCCGCATCAAATCCAATTCCCGTTCAAATATTTCATCAATTGGCAACATTTGACCATCAACAGTCATAAATTTATGGTCTTTTGTCGCCCGAATTATTGAACCATCTTCCAAACAATATTCAAATACCTCTTGTTCACCGCGATCGTGCCATTGTGCTACAGGTTGCGTGTAAATATTTCCATTATTATCAATGCTGTACACACTGCATTCAATGCCTTTTTCGACAATTTCTCCAATCGGCATTAATCCATATTCTACTGTCAATATTTCCGTGTCATAACTTAAACAATATTCAGCAAACTTCAACATTTGCTCAAATAATTCATCCGCAACTTTTTTCTGAACACCATTTTTCGCTGCGCCATCCACGAATTTTTCTCGCTGCTTTTGCATCTCCGAAACTTTCTTTTTACCCATCGCCCGACGCAGCAAGTCAGCTTGTCCTAAAGAATATCCAGCCATATCCTGAGCAATTTTCATGATTTGCTCTTGATAGACCATAATTCCATAGGTTTCGTCTAATATTGGTTCCAGAACTTGGTGTTGATAATCAATTTTTTCTCGACCATGTTTGCGGTTAATAAATTTAGGTATCAGTCCCGCATCTAATGGGCCCGGTCGATAAAGTGCCAAAATTGAAGAAATATCTTCTATATTAGAAGGTTTCAAATCTCGCACGATCTGACGCATACCAGAAGATTCTAATTGAAATATTCCTTCTAACTCACCTGCTTCTAATAACTCATAAGTTTTTTGGACATCTTTAGGTAAACTGCTATGTTCACCTTTAGCTAATATCCTCTGGGCTTTTCTTTCTTGGCGAGGAATTTCATCAGGATCAACCCGATATCCTCTCGTTTCTTGAATCAAATCTACAGTTTTTTGAATCAGCGTCAGGTTCCGCAAACCCAGAAAATCCATTTTCAACAAACCCATTGATTCCAAGTCTTCCATGAAATATTGGGTAATTACAGAACCGTCATTATTCTTCTGTAGCGGGACAATTTCATCAAGTGGATCGGCAGAAATTACCACACCTGCTGCATGAACACCAAAAGTTTTGTTAGTTCCTTCAATTCGCATTGCCATATCAAGCCAATGGCGAACATGGGGTTCTTTATCATATTTATCTTTAAACTCTGGTTCTGGAGTTTTATCGGAAACCATTACCTTGAGTTTCGTTGGTTTCCCGCGTACCACAGGAATCATTTTCGCCATTTTGTCAGCTTCCCCATAGGGAATATTTAATACTCTGGCGACATCTTTCAAAACTGCTTTAGAAGTTAGGCGGTTAAAAGTAATAATTTGAGCAACTCTATCTGCGCCGTATTTCTCAGTGACATAATCAATAACTTTATCCCGTTGTTCAATACAGAAATCCGTATCAATATCAGGCATGGATTTCCGTTCTGGGTTCAAGAAACGCTCGAATAGTAACCCATGATGTACAGGATCAATATTAGTAATTCGCATCGCATAAGCGACTAATGAACCAGCCGCCGAACCCCGACCTGGCCCTACAGGAATATTATTATCTCTAGCAAATTTGATGTAGTCCCAAACAACTAAAAAGTATTTGGAAAAACCCATCTGCTGAATCATTTTCAGTTCGTATTCCAATCTTTCTTTATAGACGGAATCAACTTCCTGGCGAGATTTGCGATTTAAGCGTTCTAAAAGTCCGTTCCATGCAACATCTTCGGCGTAAGTGTCAGCAGTATGACCAGAGGGAATGGGAGGTGTAGGAATCTGAGGCTCACCCATGATATGGTAAGGCTCGACTTTATCAGCGACTTCTTCCGTAGTTGCGATCGCTTCGGCAATTACATCATCCGGCAAATGGTCGCGAAATAACTGCCGCATCTCTTCACCAGATTTGAGATACTCTGTGCCGCTATAACGCATCCGCTTATCTTCAATAATTAATTTGCCCGTTTGGATACATAGCAAAGCGTCGTGGGCTTCAACGTCGAAACAAGAAATAAAATGTGAATCATTAGTCGCAATAATTTTAATGCCTAACTCCCTAGCAATTTTAACTATTTCAACATTCACAATTCGGTCTTCTTGGGAGCCGTGGTCTTGAATTTCTAGATAATAATCATCACCAAATACATCTTTATACCACTGAGCAACTTTCCGGGCTGCATCTGGTCTATTACTAAGAATGGCTTGGGGAACTTCTCCACCCAAACAAGCGCTGGTGACAATCAAGCCTTCATGGTATTGTTTTAGTAAATCTTTATTAATACAAGGACGAGAAAAAATTCCTTTGCCTTGAACACCTTGAAGGTGAGAAATTGTAGTTAATTTTACTAAATTTTTGTAACCTTTGGTATTTTTAGCTAAAACAACTTGATGATATTTCGGGCGGCGTTCTTGTTTTTCAATATCGCCATTAATTACATACATTTCATTGCCGATAATCGGCTTAATATTTTGACTACGGCAGATTTTTATTAGTTCAACGGCTCCATACATGACACCATGATCGGTAAGAGCGATCGCTTTCATTCCCAGTGCGATCGCTCGATCTACCAACTCTGGTAGCTGACTTGCCCCATCAAGTAGACTGTAGTCACTGTGAATATGTAAAGGCACAAAAGACATAAGCATCTCCAACCACAAGCCAAGATATCTCTAGGGGCCTACCTTGTGGTATACCCTTTCGAGGCAGATTTTGCAAAGCAACGGAATCTTAGATTAACAGTTTTTAACCAAAATTAAAGCTGTTCTTTTTCGGGAATTATCACTATCATTAGTGTTGTTTTAATAGTTACAGCAGTTAAACAGTACCTAGCCAATGAGTCAAACAGAGAGAACTACTTCGCCTGAAACCAAAGCTAGCCCTTGGTGGCAGCGTATCCCTCTCACGTTGCAAATTCTCATCGCCTTAGTAGCAGCGGTCAGCGTCGGAATTACCCTTGGTGCAGGGAATCCCAATCCTAGCAACGCCGCCTTAATCAACAATTTAGCAATTCCGGCTGAATTGGTACTAAAGGCTCTCCGCGCCTTGGCTACACCCCTAATTCTGGTAGCGGTGCTGCATACTTTGATGACTACCAATATCCCTGGTACAGCCGGACGGCGGTTGGCAGTGTTACTTTTAACTAACACTACCGTAGCTATTTTGGTGGGACTGTTCGTAGCCAATGTACTGCGTCCGGGGACTTGGGGCAATGTAAACACCTCAATAAGTACGGCAATAACTGCTCAGAGTCTCGATCCTTGGGGAATACTCAAAGATGCTGTACCCGAAGCTGTCCTCAAGCCATTGGTTGATAATAATGTCATCCAGCTGATTGTGATTGCCCTAAGTTTTGGCATCGTCCTGCGGGGCTTAAAATCTGAACAAATCGCCCAAGGGAAGAATGGATTCCAGCCGATAGAGGATGTCATCGGAATTTTATTTGAAGCGGTAGTCCGCATCCTCAACTGGGTAATTGCTTTAGTGCCGTTCGCAGTCTTTGGGATTGTGGCTAAAACTATTGCGATGCAGGGCTTTGCCCCATTTAAATCTTTAGGTGCATTTATCGTCGCCGTATTATTAGCACTGGTATTGCAGGCTTGCTACTACCTGATCAGAGTAAAATTTGGTTCTTGGGTACACCCGCTAAAATTCCTAGCTGGTGGTTCTGATGCGTTTTTGACAGCTTTCTCAACTTCTTCCTCTGCGGCAGCAATGCCCATAACCTTTGAGGTTTTGCAAACAAAAGTCGGTTTAAGGGAATCTTCTGCTGCCTTGGGGGCATTAGTTGGGGCAAATTTTAATAATGATGGTACTGCCCTCTATGAAGCAATGTCTGCGTTGTATATTTCCCAACTAATTGGGCAACATTTGAGTCTGACACAGCAGTTAATTGTCATCCTTACCTCGATTTTTGCATCGGTAGGTGCGGCAAATATTCCCAATGCGGGACTGGTAACGATGACACTGGTGTTCACTTCTGTCGGCTTACCTACCCAGTACATCGCTTTGCTAGTTACTGTAGACTGGTTTTTGGATCGCTGCCGTACCGCGATTAATGTTATGGGAGATATGACTGTTAGCGCTCTACTTGACGGCAAAAAGCCACGTTCTGTAGACGAGGCTTAGTTTGCCAGCTTTTATTTGAGTTCAGCAGCTTGTCAAATATCTAATGCTGTTGAGGTCCTTTGGCGTCACATGCTTTAGTCCAGCAACGTTCTAAAAGTTGCAGACGCCAGATCAATACAAAGCGTTGGGGATTCAATACTAATTTAGTATCGCTACTAAATAAGGGCTGGTTCAGATACTGCCAAAGAGGAAATTTAATTTTGGTGTGTTTTGGAGTCATAAAAACAAGAAAAATAATATAAAAGTTGTGTCTAGGAATTACCTAATACTGTTTTTCTAGTTAAAGGCTACCCTGCGTTTTTGCTATTGTCTTTGTGGCAATTGCGGAATTCCAGCAAGTGAATTTATGTTGTTTACGCTTTAATACTGAAATTGCGCGCACCATTTTTCTGATTCCATATCCAGTGAAATATTATGACTTTTCTCAAGATTGCGTGAGATTATCTTTTGCTATACAAGTCTTGAAGTCTGTTTGTAGCTTAGACTACTATTTTTTATTTTTCAGCAAGCCCTATTTAAGTTTGTATGTAAATTTATGTAACTAATGATTTTGATATGTAATTTAAATGTGGAACAGCTTATCCCCTACATTCCCAGAATTAAACTTGACTGCTAAACAGATTTTTAAAGCTGGGCGTTCAGAAAATCAATTATGACCGCAGTGCTGACACTCCCATCGGGCCACGAGTCACGCCTAATTGATTTTGCAACTTCAATTCACGCCAGAGTTGGGAACCAGTAATTTCGCCTTGCAATAATTGACTATAAAAATATATTGTTTTACTCACTTGCTCTGGTGTTTCATTCACAAACTCGATGCGAAAGTGACGTAATCCCAGTTCTATAAGGCGCTGTACGTACTCGGCTCCCGTTTGAGCAGTGCCGTTAAATACAGTATTACGGCAACCTACATCTGCTTTGATGACGTGTTCGCTGCCTACACGGTCTTTTAATTTCACTTCCTGTTTTTCACAAGGTCGTCCACAGTTGGTGTAATCTGTACCCGTCGAGAGAAAGGCGCAAAAAACACAATGTTCCATGTGAAACATTGGTATATGTTGATGGATTGTCACTTCAAACCACTGGGGTGGACAACTGGTGAGCAGGTCTTGCAGTTGGGTAATATTCAGGTCATAGGATGCCGTCAGCCGTTCTAAACCAAAGTGTTGCTGAAAGTAGTCTGCTGTTAAGGGATTAGCAACGTTGAGCGAAAAATCTCCAATGCAACGGTCTTGAGCAAAGAATTGCAATTGGTCATAGTTCCGTATCAGATAGCCATCTGCTTCCGAGGCACGTACTTGCTGTAAAATCCAATTTTCCCCCGGTTTAGTAATTCGGGGTGGTGCAACCCAAATTGTGGGAAGTTGGGAGTTAGGAGCGATGCCCTGAGCCTGTCGAAGGGTTAGGAGTGCTGAGTTATGAGTTAAAAGTGAAGAATTTTCTGCTTTGTTTTTTTGCTGTTGCTGGCGCACCATTTGCACCGCTTCTTGGTAGGCACGGGGGTCTTCAAATTCACAGTACAGTGTTTCAACACCAGCTTTGAGGGCGGCTTGGAGTTGCTTGAGATTTCGTACTAGGACGATGAGTGAGGGAGATGTAGCTTTAGCTTCCCGCAGGGTGGGAGATGAGGGGAGTAAGTTTTGGAAAGAGACATCACAATGTAATTGCCAGCGTTTGGGTTGACTTCGCAATTCTTCCAACTGTGCTACGATTTCCCGCCGCATCCGGTTTAATTCACTTACGGGTAGCATAATAGCACCGCTGAGGTGGTTGGTTAGTGTTCCTAAACAGAAAGGGGTGTTACCCAAACGACCAAATTGTTCTTGTAAACGGTCTGTATCTAGGGGTTTGGTGTGCGCTTCAACTAGTGAAATTGCGGACTCTACCTGTACAATATTACCAAGTTGATCACGAGCGATCGCAATCAACGCCTGACCAACTTCTCCATAAATTTCTACATTAATGGGACGCTGAAATTGGGGATTTTCGCCAGCAAAACTCTGACGCACTTGCTTATCGAGTTCTGGATCGCTGGTTTTCCAAATGCGATCGCCTATATGCACTCGGCGCAGGTTCAAGTCATTTCGCCCAAAGGTCAGCATGGTTTCATTACCTTTGTGTACCACAGCATAAACCCGGCCACCTTCTTCCTTCGCCTCTGGATGACCGCAGTCAAACACAATTCCATCCCCTGGTTTTACAGGTGCTTCTAGTTTGACTGTTACCTGTTCGTTGTGAATGCGGCTGACTTCACCTAAATAAACCCCACGTTTTTTACCAAAACGGGCGTGAACTAGTTCTTGATTATTAATTCCGCCAAACCAACCCGTGTAGAGTCCGCGAGAAAATGCCATTTCTAGGTTGTAATGTTCTCGATCTGATTGACCTCTCCCCCAACCCCTCTCCGTTTCGGAGAGGGAGCCTTTTGTTCCCCCTTCCCTGATAGGGAAGGGGGTTAGGGGGTTAGGTCTTTCCAATTGCGTCATTACACTATCCAAAGCTTGCCGATAAACACGGGTGACATTAGCAACATACTCTGGAGCCTTCAAACGACCTTCAATCTTGAGACAAGTTACTCCAGATTTCACCAAATCGGGCAAAACATCTAACCCTGCTAGGTCTTGAGGACTGAGTAAATATTTGCGCTCTTTTAAATTTACAACTTCCCCATCGGCGATTAAATCGTAGGGCATCCGGCAAGCTTGGGCACATTCACCTCGGTTAGCAGAACGTCCGCCTAAAGCCTCACTAGTCAAACACTGACCGGAATACGCTACGCACAAAGCACCGTGAACAAAAACTTCCAAAGGCAGCGACGTTTCCTGTTGGGCAATCTGCTGCTGTATTTTATTGATTTCTTTGAGAGAACATTCACGCGCCAATACCACCAATTGACAGCCAAGAGATTTGGCAAATTCCACCCCAGCCGCACTGGTAATTGTCATTTGCGTGGAAGCATGGATGGGAAAATCGGGCGAAAGTTGACGGATGAGACGGCATATACCGATATCTTGAACGATCGCTGCATCCACACCAGCTGCAATAATTGTGCGGAGATATTGCTGTGCTTCTGCTAGTTCTTTGGGAAATATGAGTGTGTTGACGGTGACATAACCCTTTACGCCCCGACGGTGCAGGAATGCCATCAATTGGGGTAAGTCCGCCTCAGTAAAATTTTGTGCCCGCATTCTGGCGTTAAACCGATCCAAACCGAAGTAAATCGCATCTGCCCCATTTTCCACAGCAGCTTTAGCACATTCCCAATTACCTGCTGGCGCAAGTAATTCAGGACGTTGAAGAGAAAGTTGGGAAGAAGGGCGATCGCTTTTCATTATATTTAGAGAGAATTAACTAGCACCATAGTGATTTTATCGAAGTTATTGGGGGATGGGGCGTTCCCCAAAGGGGTTGCCGTAGGCATCGCTTTCTCCTCTGCGGTTTATTCAATCCTCTTCTCCTCTGCATCTGGAGTAAGTAGACAGGCGAGAAGAAACAGAACTATATTAAATTTAGTTAAAAAAAGTTTCGCTAAGTTCTCAATGTATTAACAAAATGGAAATTCTTAAATCAAGTGCCGCCATAAATTGGAATTAAACCTGTGCCTGCTAAAGATGCCTTTCATACAGTTGTCAAAACAGCACTTGAGAAAGATGGCTGGTTAATCACTCACGATACTTATGCTCTACAGGCAGGAACCCTTGAATTATATGTTGATTTAGGAGCAGAAAAAGTTATTGCAGCCGAAAAACAAGGACAAAAAATAGCTGTTTAAATTAAAAGTTTTCTAAGTCCGTCAAAAATTACAGAACTTTATGCTGCATTAGGACAATTTATTATTTACCGAATTGCTTTACAAAAACAAGAAGCTAATCGCACTTTATATTTAGCAGTTCATAG
The DNA here is from genome assembly GCF_030382115.1 of Nostoc sp. GT001. Classification (NCBI taxonomy): domain Bacteria; kingdom Bacillati; phylum Cyanobacteriota; class Cyanophyceae; order Nostocales; family Nostocaceae; genus Nostoc; species Nostoc sp. GT001. The sequence goes on along the minus strand of NZ_JAUDRJ010000003.1, from coordinate 6,539,259 downwards.
TACTGTTTACAATGAGTTTTTTATCCTTCCATTTATCCAATCTGTAATTAAAACTAATCAACTCTGTTTACTAATTTATAATATTGAACAGGAGGCGATCGCAGAATGGCAAAGCTAAACGAATATCGAGAATATATTAAGAATTTACTTCAACAACACGCCAGTATTGTTTGGGATAATCGTATTCAAGCACAGACAATTTTTGATACAGAACACGATCGTTATCAATTAGTTTATGTAGGTTGGCGCGAACAAGACCGCATATATTGGCCTGTTCTCCATCTAGATATTATTGACGATAAAATCTGGATTCAGCAAGATGGGACAGAGGTAGGAATTGCTAATGAATTGGTTGAATTAGGTGTCCCAAAAGAGGATATTGTTTTAGGTTTTCAGTTACCCTCTGTACGAAAATATACAGAGTTTGCTGTTAGTTAATTGAACTTCTTAAAAATAGCGATCGCTCTCTCATCTGTAATTTATTAATTTAAGTTAGATTTCCAGCCGCGTTCAATGATTGTATCTGCGATCGCTCTGCATCTTCTGGTTAAAAAGAGCGATCGCTTTTCTTTGTTAGCATTGGCGATTCGTTAAAAAGAGCGATCGCTATTAGACAGAATTGAACTTGCATTAGTAATTGTTAGACAACATATCAATTGGGGAATACTGAGTAAAGTGTAGATATTTTAGCAATCAGGAGAAGATTATGACTATACCATTAACAGTAACTTTTACACTTGCTAGTTGGATTGCCAAAGGGCTGCAAGATGGAACTTTAGTAAGGGTTGGAGGTGTAATTATAAACGCAACAAGCAAACATATTGTTACTTGGTTAAGAGAATCCAATAATTCTCCAATTTCAGCACTAAGTTCTTCCCCTAACAATTTACTCAACCTTGCTTTCTCTGGTGCAAATCTTGTTGCTTCTGGGGCAAATGCTGCTGCTACAAGACAAGGATTAGCTGATGTCAGTGGACGCTTGGGTGGAGTTGAACAAGCAAGTCTAGGCAACATAGCTGTTTCAAGGGTAAATCTGATTGGAACAGTCGCTAATGCGGCTATTTCTGGGAAAGGATTCGCCGATGTCAATGGACGTTTAGGTGGGATTGAAAATCAGTTAGGGGAAATTGGGCAGAATCTGCAATTAACTCAAGGTTTTTTGCAAGTAACTACTGCTGCTAGTGTACTTAATCTAGGTGTTTCAGTAATGGGCTTTGCTGTAATAGCACAGCGTCTCAATGAGCTAGAAAAACGCCTAAAACAAGCGGAAGAACTATTGAACAAAGTCAACCGCAAAATTGACCTGAGTTTCTATGCTAATTTCCATGCTGGAATAGAATTAGCACTTAATGCTTTCACGATGACTAAACCTGAAAATCGTAGAAGCAGTGCCTTACAAGCTATCAATCGCTTCTTAGAAGCAGAACATATTTACAAAGATTACACAGTTAATGAACTTTCCCAGAAAAGCCCAATTATTGACAAATATATACTGACATTATCTCTAGCCTATATTGCGGAAGCACGTTGTCACTTAGAACTAGAAGAACATGAGACAGCGCTTCGTCGTTTTCAAGAAGGAGCAAAATTTATCAGGTTGCTGCTTCACAAATATATTGAACTCATGCTTACTTCTAATCCAGCAGCATACTTACATCCTCAGTTTAAAGGTCAGATTGATTTACATAAACTAACCCAAATTTACCAATGGATTGACCCGAATTTTAATGAAAATACAGTTTTCGAGATGCAACGCGAGAATATGTTTAAACTAACTCAAAGTCATGATGAATGGTTATCATCACTTCCATCGGCAATTGTAGATCGTAGTGAAATTCAATGGGGCATATTCGGAGGAAATCCTACTCCATTCACAGGGAGATTTGAAAAAGAAGCTTACAAACGTCTTCCCCAAGTGTTTGAAGTAATGGAATCTATGATTGAAACCAATCGCCGCTTTGAATCTTACCAAACAGAAGTACAAGCAATATCCCAATTAGGAATCAGCTTTCATGACTGGCTTAATTTAACACCATCTACAGAAATTAAACCAGACGGCGCAGAATTAATGTATATAATTCCATCCAAACCTTTAGAGTTGTAACCTTCCATGTGAACTAAGTACAGCATTTCACTCGTAGCGAATTAAATTTAGCAAGACTCCGCGTTCCTCTGCGTTTAAAAACGCTACTATTTGAAGTAAAGCTGTATTAAGTTCGCTATTTTCCTAAGTCAAAGGCTTTTTAACTTCACACTGCATCAGCCCCTTCGCTCTTTTTACAAACTTTTCATCAAATGTGTAAAACTCAGAACAGTGCTGACTATGGATTAGATGAAAAGCATCAGCAAAATCTAAACCATTTTCATGCAACTGGATTAATTGAGCAATTAAGCTGGGATTGGTAAGGTAAATATTAGGCAAACCAAACAGGTTTTTCAAAGCTGTACAAATCTCATCTGATTTCAATTTGTATGCAAACCTTAATACCCATTCAGTCTCAAGTATTACTGTATCCGTAATAAAAATATCTTGAGTCTGGAAAATTTCTCTGCTCTTTTGAAACTGCAATTCATCATCTTGAGTCAAAAATCTAACAATTATATTTGTATCAACTGCAATCATGCCACGATTCCTCTATACCTTGGCGAATTGCATTATCCATATCCTCAAGAGTTTTAGGTTTTCCCTGATATTTTAAACAACCTGCTACATCATCTAATTTAGTTTCTGCAAAAGGTTTCTTAGGCTTTAAAAGAATTCCATCACCCATATCAATAATAATAAATTCTTGACCTACTTCCCATTGATGAGCTTCCCGCAAAGATTGGGGAATAATTACTTGTCCTTGGGGAGACAATTTGGTAATTTCCATTAATTTAAGAAGTAAAAAACTAAAAGTAATATAAAAATTTTAGCATTTTTGATTATCCCCATTTCTCCTCTTCCTCTGTGTTCTCTGCGCCTCTGCGGTTCATAAAAAAGGACGAACCAAAAAGTTCGCCCGTAACATAGTATTATGCTGTTGCTAAATCCAAACCTAAATCTAAATCTTTGCTTCTTCTCTTACCAACTTATCCCAACCCAAATCTTTCAAATTATTATTCCGACGCAACGGACGAGTCACCAACTCTAACATGTCACGCGCATTCGTAAAGCCGTGAATTTGAGCAAAAGTGAACTCCACAGACCACTTAGTATTAATACCGCGTGCTTCCAATGGGTTAGCGTGAGCCATACCAGTAATTACCAAGTCTGGTTTCAACTCATAAATTCGTTGAAGTTGATTGTAATTATCCGGCTTCTCTACAATCTTTGGCAGGGGTGAATTCATTTCCTGGCAAGTTTTCTCCAGCAATGCTAACTCAGCAGCTTGATAGCGCTTATCCATGTAGGGAATGCCGATTTCGTGAACTGTCATCCCACAACGGATTAAGAATCTTGCTTGGGAAATTTCCAGCAAGTTATCACCCATGAAGAATACAGACTTACCGCGAATCAGTTTCACGTAATCTTCCAAGCCTGCCCAAATTTGGGCTTCCCGTTCATCCAAACCCTTGGGAGTAATACCGAACACCGAGCAGATTTTCTCAATCCAAGCGCGGGTTCCATCGGGGCCAATGGGGAAGGGTGCGCCAATGAGTTTACACTTGCGGCGACGCATTAAGGTGGTAGCTGTGCGGCTGAGGAAGGGGTTGACACCAGCGACATAATACCCTTCTTCCAGTACTGGCAATTCTGTGAAGCGCTTCGCGGGTAGCCAGCCGGAAACCTTGATGCCTTGTTTCTTCAGTTCCAAGGTTAACTGAGTAACTACGGGGTCAGGAAGGGAGCCAAAGAGAACTAAGGGTGGATGATCTACGTACTCAGACTCATCTTGGGCGACATCTTCTTTCTTCTTACCAAAGTTGAGCAATTTAGCGATCGCATTACGTTCACTTTTTTCTGTTTCCGCCACCGGAGCCTTATCAGGGCAACGGTTAGCCATTGCTGCTAATACAGTGTCTTCCCCTTGGGTAAAGGCGTAATCTAGACCATTTGCCCGCGCTACAACGATGGGAATCCCGATTTCAGATTCTAGTTTCGGTGCCAAACCTTCCAAATCTGTTTTGATAATTTCTGTAGTGCAAGTGCCAATCCAGACAATTACACTAGGATTGCGATCGCGTTTAATTTGCAAGCATAACCGCTTTAACTCTTCATAATCACTCAGCTGTGCCGAAATATCGCCTTCTTCCAACTCTGCCATTGCATAGCGGGGTTCAGCAAAAATCATCACCCCCATCGCGTTTTGCAGGAAGTAGCCACAAGTTTTTGTCCCAATCACCAAAAAGAAGCTATCTTCAATTTTTTGATATAACCACGCCACGCAGCTAATTGGGCAAAAGGTATGGTAATTCCCGGTTTCACATTCAAAGCTTAAAGCTTCTGGTTGTTGAGCGACAGTCATTTTGGTTTTTTCTCCCCTTGATATTTAATGGCAGTTCAACCAATTTCAGATTTTAGACTTCGGCTTTGCTCAGTCGAACGATTGATAATTTTGGATTGAAGGCTGGGACAACAAAAGTATCCGCTGTCTAACGACAATTTCCCTAATTCCTCATCCAAAACCCCAAATCTAAACCTTAAAATTGCGAAGAACGGCAATAATTAAGCGTTGGGGAAGAGGCGGGCAATTTCTGATTCATCAAAAACGCCTGCTGGCAGTTCTTCCCCTAAAAAATCGTTATTTTCTTCAGCCTTTTGTAAAGCTGTTTCATCACCCCAGACATCTGATAACACGTCTTTAAACGCATTCTCATCTAGTGGACTATCTCCAAGCCCCTCGTCTTCGTCTTCATCCAGCTTTACTTCCGTTGCAGCTGTTGTATCGAAGGCAATTTCCCCAAACTCATCTGCTTCTATAGAGTTTTGGAGAGACTCATCTTTTGAGTTGTGTCCGTTGGTTAAGGAAATATCGCCAAAGCCATTTTCCGTTTCTTCCAACTCGCTGATTGCCAGGCTTTCATCCTCAGAATCCACCATTGTGAACTCTTCAACTACCGCCACCGCCGCAAAGCCATTTGTATGAGCGTGTGTCAATGTTTCATCTTCAGGCTTTTCATCAATGACATCTGCTGCTTCTTCTACGTATTTCTCTACATCTGGGTTGACGACAAAGCGATTACCGAGAGCTAAATCTGGGTCAAAATGCAAATCCAGCACCTCAATTAGGGTATCGGCGTCAGGATTGAGTTTGGCAAAGGGCAGCATTAACTGCGCTAGTTTTGGCTCTAGGGCGTTAAGAACTCCCAGGATGAGGTAGGAAGGTGGTCGCTTCCCGCCATCAGGGGTGTACACCGATTCCACTTCCATGTGGAGGGTAATCCAGTCTCGATTATTCTGGAAAAATTGCAACCACTTTTGCTTTATTGAATCTGTAAAGCTGTGAAAGAATGCCATGTTATTGTCCCCCATCCTGAGAACTTGGTGATTTATACAATCATCAAGTCTAGTTCCTCTTCTGAATTAGGAACCTGGGGTTTACCCGGATTTAGATAAAAATCGGACAACAAAGCGAACAGCTCCCGATCTGGTGTGTCATTAGGTACAACACCTTCGGGACGGGCTAGAATTTGGTCGGCGATGTTTAGGTAGTAGTCGCAAACGTAGTCTAGGGAAGGATCTTGCTCTGCCATTTCAAACAAAGTTTTGCCTTTCACACGGGAAACGCGGATATCTTCGATTAAAGGTAAAACTTCTAGAACTGGCATGGGCACTGCTTCTATATATTTTTCAATCAAGTCGCGCTTGGAGGTGCGATTGCCAATTAACCCAGCTAGACGCAGTGGGTGAGTTCTTGCTTTTTCGCGGACTGAAGCAGCGATCCGATTGGCAGCAAATAAAGCATCAAAGCCGTTGTCTGTAACAATCAGGCAGTAATCTGCATAGTTGAGTGGTGCTGCAAAACCACCACAAACTACGTCACCCAGAACGTCAAAAAGAATTACATCGTACTCATCAAAGGCGTTGAGTTCTTTAAGTAATTTTACGGTTTCACCGACTACGTAGCCGCCACATCCAGCACCCGCAGGTGGGCCACCAGCCTCTACGCAATCAACACCGCCGTAGCCTTTATAAATTACATCTTCCGGCCAGACATCTTCGTAGTGATAGTCTTTTTCTTGGAGGGTATCGATAATTGTCGGAATCAAAAACCCAGTCAGGGTAAAGGTACTGTCATGTTTGGGGTCGCAACCAATTTGCAGCACTTTCTTGCCACGTTTAGCTAGGGCGACGGATATATTACAGCTAGTTGTGGATTTACCGATACCACCTTTTCCGTAGACTGCTAGTTTCACTGTTGTTTCCCTCTTATAGCTTCTTGTCAAACTTGTGGCTCAAACATTTGCCTTCACCTTTCCTGAGATGGCGATGCGTGAGGTCTGTTGATGTCATTATTGGGCAAATTACCTAGAAAGGAAAGTGGCTCCTAATCTGTAAAACGGTCTTATACGATGAATTCAATCTTAATTATGCATATTTGGCTTTTTAGCAGCTTTAAAGACTTTAAAAGCCCTTAAAAGAGTTATTAAAAAGTTTTTATTAATTATTTTTATAAAAATAGTTACAAAAAACAAAAAACTGAAATCGGCTTTTTTGAATGCTTTTCATAGAATTAGCTGATGTTATGACAACGTGTTTTCAAGGCATTGGGGCGCATGGTTAAGGTTAAAGAGAGGTATATGCAGCCTGATGCTGGAAATACTACTAGAATTTGCGTTAGCGTAGCTCACCGTTCGCGCAGCGTTCTGCAGGAAAGGTATCGCAGATAAATTGCCAGTTTTCAACCGATAGATAAGACTGTTTAATTGCTGCTTGAGAGTAAGTTAGTGTGATTTTGTAAAAATTTATTAAATTACCAGATATTGTCTAAGATTATTAAAATCTTTCGGCTGCCGCCTTGTTCACAGGCGGCAGACTATTAATGGGCATTCTCAGACAGATACTGGGAAGGAGGCAAATCAGGACACCTCAGTTTCAAGTCCGTGGATTTCCTGTAATGTTTGCCAGCCAGCTTGCCACTGGGAGTTATCTTGTAATAATTTGGCATTTATCCAAAAACGGACTTTCGGATCGCAAGCAGAAACCATTTCGGCATAAACCCACTTAGCCTGATTTTTACGATTGACAACTTGGAAGTGCCGCCAGCCATCAACTTTTCGCTGTGCTGTCCACTTAGAACCAACTAGGTAAGGAAATTTTTGTTTTTTAGTCATTTTTTATTCGTGATTTGTCATTTGTCATTGGGAAAACATTTTCTTTATCCCAAATTTGCAATATTCAATTAAAATGTCACCAAATCACCATTACGGGTAAACTTTTGGCAATGCAACTCACTATCTTGCTGGACACATAGCGAAAACCATCTGATATGGCTCCAGCAAGTGTTGATGTTGTTGGTAATTTTGCGCTTTTTCTTGCAAAGGCGTTGTCTTACAACTTCATTAGGGCAAAGAATTTCTAACGTGCCTGTACCATCTTCGTAATCGACGATGCGAAATAGACAGTCTTGCAACATAGCACGGCTGCTGCTGTCGAAGAACCGCTTAAATCGCTGTAGCTTTTCCCCTTCAGTCATTTGGCTAATGGGTTTTATTTTCAAGAAATCCTCATCCTCAAAATCAAAGTCATCATCTTCAAAGTCGTAGGGGTCAATCATTTTTCAGCATCCACTAAGCGACCTGGAATTATGGTAGCTCTGTGTGGGGGCAAGAGGAGAATAGTAGGGGCAAGGTAAAAGAACTTCATTATCACATCTATTAATAGCAGCGACAGAGTTGTGTGGAGATTTGCTCAAACAAATCAGATGCTCCTACTCACAGCCAATCGCAGAATGAAAGGAAAGGATTCCCTAGAGCAAGTATTGCAGGAAGAAAATACGGCGACTTCGTTTCCTGTGATCACGATTGGAGATACCGATCGAGTTTTGAATGACCCTGATTACCAGCATCTCTGTGTTAACCGCCTACTTGAAATTGTTCTTTATATTGAAAATTACATGGGGACACGTAGAATTTTCATTCCATAAGTTGTTCTGCTTGTTGTGCAATGAAAAAGAATCGCACATAGGAAAATCAGAACTAGGGGAAAATACGACTTTTACAAGACGTGAACACCGATCTAGGCGATCGCTCCCCTCTTCATACAATATCTATTAACAGCAGAAATTATCTTTACTTGGTGTTCTGGTGGTAGCCTCTGACAAGCTGCTGCACCTCTACGTTCCTGAAAAAGCCTATGCAACCTACTAATCCTAACCAATTTACAGAAAAAGCCTGGGAAGCGATCGCCCATACCCCGGATATTGTTAAACAATATCAACAACAGCAAATTGAAAGCGAACACCTGATGAAAGCGCTGCTAGAACAAGATGGTCTAGCAATTGGGATTTTCACCAAAGCGGGTGTTAATCTTCAAAAGCTGCGCGATCACACCGAACAATTTTTTCAACGTCAGCCGAAAGTATCTGGTAATAGTACCTCAGTATACTTAGGACGGAGCTTAGATACACTTCTAGATCGAGCAGATGGGTATCGCAAAGAGTTTCAAGATGAATATATTTCAATTGAACACTTATTGCTGGGTTATGCCAAAGATGACCGTTTTGGCAAAGCTTTATTCCAAGAGTTTGGTTTAGACGAAGGCAAACTCAAAAATATTATTAAACAAGTTCGTGGGAGTCAAAAAGTGACCGATCAAAATCCAGAAGGCAAATACGAAGCACTGGAAAAATACGGGCGCGACCTTACAGAAGCCGCGCGTAAAGGTCAACTCGATCCAGTGATTGGGCGAGATGATGAGATTCGCCGCACTGTGCAAATTCTCTCTCGCCGCACCAAGAATAACCCTGTGCTAATTGGTGAACCGGGTGTTGGTAAAACTGCGATCGCCGAAGGATTAGCACAGCGCATTATTGCAGGTGATGTACCCCAATCTCTCAAAGACCGCAAGCTGATTTCTTTAGATATGGGTGCTTTGATTGCGGGAGCAAAATTCCGGGGTGAATTTGAAGAACGCCTGAAAGCAGTATTAAAAGAAGTTACTGAATCTGGCGGCAATATTGTTTTATTTATTGATGAAATTCACACCGTTGTCGGCGCTGGTGCTACTCAAGGCGCAATGGATGCGGGTAACTTATTAAAACCGATGTTGGCGCGGGGCGAATTGCGCTGTATTGGGGCAACAACTCTAGATGAATACCGCAAACACATCGAAAAAGATGCCGCACTAGAAAGACGCTTCCAGCAAGTTTATGTCGATCAGCCTAGTGTAGAAGATAGTATTTCGATTTTGCGCGGGTTGAGAGAACGTTATGAAAACCACCACGGGGTGAAGATTTCTGATAGTGCTTTAGTTGCCGCCGCCGTATTGTCGAGTCGTTATATTAGCGATCGCTTCTTACCAGATAAAGCAATTGACTTGGTAGACGAAGCCGCCGCGAGATTGAAAATGGAAATTACCTCCAAACCAGAAGAACTCGACGAAATCGATCGCAAGATTCTGCAATTGGAAATGGAGAAGCTATCGCTGCAAAAAGAAAGCGATGCCGCTTCTCGTGAACGTCTAGAAAGATTGGAAAAAGAAATTGCCGATCTCAAAGAAGAACAAAGAACCCTCAATACTCAATGGCAATCTGAAAAAGATATCATTGACAAAATTCAGTCTGTTAAAAAAGAGATTGAACGAGTCAACTTAGAGATTCAGCAAGCAGAACGCGATTATGACCTTAATCGGGCTGCGGAATTGAAATACGGTAATTTAACTAGTTTGCATCGTCAATTGGAAGCAGTCGAAGCTGAATTGGCAAGCGCTCAAAGAAGTGGTAAATCACTATTACGGGAAGAAGTTACAGAAGGTGATATTGCTGAAATTATTTCTAAATGGACAGGAATTCCCATCAGCAAGTTGGTGGAATCAGAGAAAGAAAAACTGCTGCATTTAGAAGATGAACTGCACCGCCGCGTGGTTGGACAAGAAGAAGCAGTCACAGCTGTAGCCGATGCAATTCAGCGATCGCGCGCTGGATTAGCCGATCCTAATCGTCCCATCGCTAGCTTTATCTTTCTTGGGCCTACAGGTGTGGGTAAAACCGAGTTAGCGAAAGCGCTGGCGGGGTTTATGTTCGATAGCGAAGATGCGCTGGTGCGAATCGATATGTCGGAATACATGGAGAAACACGCCGTCTCTCGCTTAATTGGTGCGCCTCCAGGATACGTAGGCTATGAAGAAGGCGGACAACTTACAGAAGCGATTCGTCGCCGTCCTTACTCAGTGATTCTCTTCGACGAAATCGAGAAAGCACACCCCGATGTCTTCAATATCTTCTTGCAAATTCTCGACGATGGTCGCGTCACTGATGCCCAAGGTCATAAGGTGGACTTTAAGAACGCTATTATCATCATGACCAGCAACATTGGTTCGCAGTACATTCTTGATGTCGCTGGGGATAACGCCCACTATGACGAAATGCGCCGTCGGGTAATGGAGGCAATGCGGAATAGCTTCCGTCCAGAATTCCTGAACCGGATTGATGAAATCATCATCTTCCACGGTTTAGATAAGAAGGAATTACGGCAGATTGTGCTGTTGCAAGTTGAGAGATTGCGCCAAAGATTAAGCGATCGCAAAATATCTCTCAAACTATCGGATGCTGCCCTTGACTTTTTAGCAGAAGTAGGGTATGACCCAGTGTATGGAGCGCGTCCACTGAAGCGGGCGATTCAGCGAGAGTTAGAAACTCAAATTGCTAAATCCATCTTGCGCGGCGAATTCAACGACGGTAACACCATCTTTGTAGATGTGCAAAATGAAAGGTTGTCGTTTAGCCGTTTACCAGTTGAAGTTTTTACCGGATAATTACGCCTGATAAATCACACACAAAAACCCGTTTTCTCACAGAGAGCGGGTTTTTGAATTGTCTATATATAGGTAAAGTGAAAATCCAATCAGCAACGTCTGAATTTTTTATTGAGTCTTACACATAACTTGTCGCATTTTACGCATATTTGCTGGCAACTCTAAATTCATCGCTTGTTGAATAAAAATAGATGGAATCGGAATTAGAGGTGTCGCTTGCACAGTATAAGCAAGTATTGTGCCATTACCACAATCTTGTAGTTCTAAATTGGCGTTAAAGTCCTCAAAAGTCCCATTTACCATGCGAAATTGGATTTGCTGCCCCAGCACTTCTACAACATTGAGGTAAATTTCTACTTGAGCCGTAAAAAAGAAGAAGGCTTTTTGTGCTGCTTGATACAGACGTTTGACTTCACCTTTATGTACTACCTCACTCTTGGTGATATCGGGAAAATATTGTACCCAGCGGGGATAATCAGTTAATTGCTGCCAAACGTGCGATCGCACCATCGGCAAATACATCCAGGCTGTCACTGCGCCACCCGATATCTTGTGCGATCGCGTTTCTAGGAGAATTTCACCCTGTACCAGCAACTTTTGCTTGTCTTGACTCCAAGCCATATCTGAACCTGCAATAATTGAATCTGATATATAAGACGCAGACATAATGATTAAGTTACTCCTCAACTCATCCACCTAAATAGAGTTGAAACTACAAGCCATAAAACTTGATTTAGATCCAACCCATTATTAAATTAGTTCCAGTTTAATACTTATCTTTTCCGGAAAGGATGATTTTTTGCTCATCATTTCAGTTACTTTACTGTAAAAACTGTGTTTCTTATCACAATTAACATAATTAATACTTCAGTAAGTATTGTCAAAGTAATACTTGTAGATGAAAAACTGCGTTGTTAACAGCTAGAATGGCACAAACATGATTTAACATCAAGTACCTTACCTTAACGTTTGCTAACGTTTGGATAGTATCTCTCGGTTTTACGTGTTATTTCTGATGAAACTATAACTTCATCGTAACTTCATATTTTAATTATCAATATCAAGTGTAATGTCTGTTGAGTTGAGAGGAAAATTAGGTGAGTCAATCTTCTTTAAATCGTAGATTAATCCAGATTTTTGGTATACTTCTCGGCATTAGCGTTGCCGTCTGGGTACTTAGAGGTATTGGTATTCTGACTTTTATCCCAGGTGGAATTATTTGGCTCTTGCTACTTGGGGCGATCGCGATCGGAATTATTAGTTACGCTCAAAGGACATGGTGGCGTTTTTAGTCATTTGACTAATGACTTTGCGAAACGGTTTGATTTTCATACCGTAGTCTCGTTTAAGAATTGTAGCTTGCCTATTTTGACTCATTGCCAAAAGTATTTAATAGGGAAGCAATGCCAATAATTTACGAGGGGAAAGGAGCATGGCAAAGTATAAATGTACTGTTTGTGGCTATATATATAACCCAGCAGAAGGCGATCCAGATAGCGACATAGCACCGGGGACAGCCTTTGAAGATATCCCAGAAGATTGGTCATGTCCAACTTGCGGTGCGACAAAAGACGACTTTGAACCTGATGAAGAGTGAAAATAACAGCTAGCCTAGAAAGTAGGTGCTGTAAAAGAGACATTTTTGAAATTGTTACCGTTACAAATTGTAGTTATTGGGGGTGGAGCAGCGGGATTTTTTGGCGCGATCGCTTGTGCTAAAGCCAATCCTGAAGCCCAAGTTACTTTACTCGAAGCCAGTCGTCAACCCCTAGCGAAAGTGCTAATTTCTGGTGGCGGACGCTGCAACGTCACTCACGCTTGCTTTGAACCGGAGGAATTGGTGCAAAATTACCCCAGAGGTGCAAAAGCTTTGCGGGGTGCTTTGACTCGGTTTGGGCCTCAAGATACAGTAGCTTGGTTTGCTGCTGGTGGAGTCTATCTTAAAACGGAAGCTGATGGCCGGATGTTTCCTGTCACCAACACTTCAGAAACCATTGTGGAATGTCTAATTAAATCGGTGGCGAAATCTGGGGTAAAACTCCGCATCGGTACGCATGTAACTTCAGTGAGAACCTCAGCAGACGGGGGGTTTGATATTCTTCTGAAGTCGGGAGAGACAATTAAATGCGATCGCCTACTTTTAGCGATCGGTAGTAGCCTTGCGGGTTATAAAATTGTCCAAGAGTTAGGTCATCAAATTGAACCGCCAGTACCCTCGTTATTTACCTTCAACATTGTCGATCAAAAATTGCGGGAATTGGCTGGAGTTAGCGTTAACCCTGCCCAATTACGGTTATCTGCGGGCGGAAAATCCCAATTGCAACAAACTGGGCCATTGTTAATTACCCACTGGGGTTTGAGTGGCCCCGCTGTTTTGAAGCTTTCTGCTTGGGGTGCGAGAGTTCTGCACGAAAGCCGCTATCAAGCCAAATTATCGATTAATTGGCTGCCCATGATGCAACAAGAACAAGTGCGAGAAAAAGTTTTAGCAGTTAAAGATGAATGGGGAAAGAAAGCGATCGCCTTGCATCGCGGAGTCGATCTACCCCATCGTCTCTGGCAATATATCATTGCCCGTGCAGGCATTACCACAGAAGACCGTTGGGCAGAAATATCTAGTAAAACCTTAAATCAACTGGTGCAGGAACTTACTCAGGGACAATACTTAATCAACGGCAAAGGAGCCTTCAAAGAAGAATTTGTTACCTGTGGCGGTGTCAAACTCAAAGAAGTCAACTTCAAGACAATGGAAAGTCGGTTAGTTCCTGGTCTTTATTTTGCCGGAGAAATCTTAGATATTGATGGCGTTACCGGTGGGTTTAACTTCCAAAGTGCTTGGACAACCGGGTATTTAGCAGGTGTGGCAATGGCGACTAGCTACGAATAGTCTTAAAGTAATCCAACCTGAAGCGAAACTAGGAACAGTCTGATTGCTTCACCACTACGCGTCTACAAAATTATTGTATTGGAGCATAAAGAGGGAAAATTATCTTGCAATTGTAGATCAATTTTGAACACACCCAACAATGAAATTCAGCGAAATCCTCCGTCAATTTGGTGACGCGGCTACCAATCATAGCCTGACTAGCAACCCAGACCAAGACCCCGAAATTACAGGGGTAGCAGCCATTGATGAAGCTACCAACGGTACGATCGGTTACGTAGAAGGCGCAAAATTTAAATCTTTTGTCAACACTACCAATGCTAGTGCTTTAATTTTGCCCCAGGACGAAAAATTACAGGCGCTTGCACAAGAGAGGGGTATTGTCTGGCTAGCAACCCCAGATCCGCGACTTTTGTTTGCCAAAGCGATCGCNACTTTTTATCAACCATATCGCCCTACCCCAGAAATTCATCCCACCGCTGTGATTCACTCCACCGCAAAAGTTGGTAGTAATGTTTATATTGGCCCCCATGCTGTGATTCAACAAGGAGTGGAAATTGGTGATGGTGCAATTATTCATCCCAATGTAGTGATTTATCCAGATGCCAAAATAGGCGATCGCACCACCTTACACGCCAACTGTACCATCCACGAACGCACCCGTATCGGTGCAGATTGCGTCATTCACAGTGGTGCTGTCATTGGTGCAGAAGGCTTTGGTTTTGTTCCCATCCGTACTGGTTGGTTCAAAATGGAACAATCAGGCTATACAGTCTTAGAAGATGGTGTAGAAGTTGGCTGTAACACTGGCATTGATCGCCCAGCAGTGGGAGAAACACGGGTAGGTCGCAATACAGTAATCGATAGCTTAGTGCAAATAGGTCATGGTTGCCAAATCGGTTCTGGTTGTGCGATCGCAGGTCAGGTTGGCATGGCCGGAGGTGTTAAACTTGGAAATCGCGTTATTTTAGCTGGACAAACAGGAATAGTCAATCAAGTGAAAATGGGAGATGGGTCGATGACATCTGCTCAAACTGGAATTCACAACGATGTTGCACCAGGAGAAATTGTCTGCGGAACCCCAGCCCTTCCTTACAAACTATATCTCAAGGTATCTGCTGTTTATGGCCGCTTGCCAGATATGTATCAATCGCTAAAACAATTGCAACGTAAATTCAAAAATAGCAATGAATAAGCTGAAAGTTATCTAAATTACATAACTAAATTCAAATTAACTCTTGTGGGGCGTGAATCTTGCACGTCCCATTCTGTATTCTTGTTCAAAAGGATTTTTTATTCCTATTGACAGATGACAAACAAAAATACTTTACGATCATTTTATACCAACTTTAGAAATTGCGGGAAAAAGTAAAGATTGAGTTAATGATTCTTTTTATCTGCGTATAAAAAAATATAAAGACTAAAATATTTATTAGGACAAAGTACGAACTTGTACTGAATTTTTCCACAAAGTAGGGTAACATATTAGTTAAAACAACTGTGCATACAGTTCCGTTAACCAAAAACAAAATTTTTGGAACGCATCCTAGTTAAATTTTAGACTCAATTGTTGAAGATAATGTCAATTTTCAAGCCGATACGAACCGAAATAAGCATTTGCAAATAACTTGTGAAGTATGGTTACAAAGGGTATACAAACTGCCTGACTAATTTTCCATTATTCGCATCTAATCAGTCAATCAAGTAACTGAAGTGAGTTCACTTTTTTAATAAGCATTTGCAAACATACTCTGAAACATAGTTACAAAGGGTATGCATTTTTTGCAATGCAAGCTGCGTGAGTAATTGTCCAAATATTCACGCTCAATTAGACAATTAAGATCGATAAAAATCCACTTATCCCCTAGAATAATGACTGCAATTCTTTCTTTGGATGCTAAGATATCCAACCAATTACAGCAAGTTTTGTTAGAACTCACAACAGCACAGGATTTGTCTCTACATCCCTTTGTTCAACGCTTTGCCAAAGGAGAATTTTCACAAGATGCAATCCGCCAGTTTGCAATGAAAATGCTACCTGGCTCTAACAGATTCAATATGGCTTTTCTGAAAGTTGCATCCAAAATGGATAGTTACCATGCTAGAACGATTATGCTAGAAAATGCATTTACAGAGCATGGAGAACTCAACTCAGACCTTGCTCATGTAGCATTATTTATGCGTTTCATGAAAGGTATTGATTGCCCTCAGATTGATATCAATGCCGATGATGGAGCGTTTCTCATTCCAGAATTACGCTTTAAGAAATTTGAATTTTGTGATGATGAACCTATAGTACGCTCTTTAGGAAGATTTGCAGCAATTGAGCAAGTCTTACCTGGAATTTTCATCAAATATATCGAAGGACTTCGTAAGATATTTAAAGGTATTGATGACCATACCATCGAATATTTTCATCTCCACTGCCACTTAGATCCAGAACATACAGATGAATTGATTCAAGTGGCCCAAATTTATACCAAGTCTGAGAAAGATGTTGCATTCTTCCGTGAAGGAGTTGAAGATATGGTTAAATCAATTGGCGATATGTTTTCTTGGATGGATGAAAACCTTGAAAAAGAAGCGTTAACTTTACGAAGCTAATACCAAAGCAATTCTCAAAATTAGAGTTTAATTAAAGTTATCCAAAATTACCAGTCTTATATATTATTGTAAGTTGGTTAATTTTGGAAATTTTTTATCAAAACAGAATAAAGGCGTCAGTTGTCAGAATACAAAAAGGTTATTCTGTACGACTAACGCCTTGGCGCAGCTAATGATTGCAACACATTCTTGGGTAAAGACGCGATGAATCGCGTCTCCACAAATGGTCTATTTGTCGCATTATTTTTTCAAATTGGTATTAGAACCAGCCTTTCAAGGTGGGTAAAATTTTGCTCAATAAACTCTCTTTAACCTCTTAACTCTGTGTTCTCTGTGCCTCTGTGGTTAAATAAAAGACTTTTCAACCGCAGAGACGCGGAGGGCGCAGAGAGAAAAAGAGATTTTACCAGTCACATTGAAAGGGCTAGTCCTAAAACTAAAATCCTAATTTCTCTAACACTGGCTTTGTAGAAACAATGTGACGGTCTAAACCCAGTTCTTTTGGACTAACGCCAAGTGCCAAAGCAATCAACTGGGGTAAATGCAACACTGGTAAACCTAGTTTTTGTTCAATCACCTTTTCTACCTCTGGCTGACGCGAATCTAAATTTAAGTGGCACAGAGGACAAGGTGTAACTATACAGTCAGCACCAGATGCTAAAGCATCTTGAATATGCATCCCCGCCATTTTAAAAGATTGGGTAGTGGCATAACTAGAAAGCGGCCAACCACAACATTGTGTCCGTCCTCGGTAATAAATTGGTGTTGCACCCACCGCCCGAAACATATTTTCCATCGCTTCCGGTTGGAAAGGGTCGTCATCAGGCATAGATTTTTGGGCGCGGAGGAGATAACAGCCATAAAAAGCCGCACATTTTAATGCAGTTAACTTCCGGGTGACACGTTTGGTAATTTCCTCTAAACCGTAATCTGTTACTAAGGCGTAAAGAAGATGTTTAACGTCAGTACTGCCGCGATAAGGCGAACAGCCTTCTTTATTTAGCAAGCCATTAACCTGTTCCATGTAGACAGGGTTAGAAGTCTGACATTCTTTCAGGTGTTCGTTGACATGACCAATAACACCTTGACAAGTGCTGCAATGGGTAAGTAAGGGCAGATTTAATTCTTCTGCTAGGGCAATATTTCTGGCGTTGACTGTATCTTCTAGCAGTTGCGAATCTTCTTTAAATGTGCCTGAACCGCAGCAAGCAGCTTTTTTAAGTTCAACTAGTTCAATACCCAATGCTTGGGTAAGCGCTTGAGTTGATTGATAAAGTTCCCGACAGGCCCCTTGAGCAACACAACCGGGGAAGTAAGCGTATTTCAGTGTCTGAGGTAGCATAGAAGTATGTTTGGGTTAGAGCGATCGCTCTAAACAATAACTGTTTTATCATTCCCTTGTTAGCACTAAAGTTCTGATGTTTGACGTTTAGCTACCTTTAAGCGTTTAGGTTAAAGGGCCGCGGCATCTACATATTCTTAACTGCTAGCAAGGCTGTAAATACTGACCGAGACATTGTAAAAAATTTTAGCAANNNNTTNGGAAAACCAAAGCATTTACACGGTATTGGCGATGGCGTAGCACGCTCTACTGCTCAAGTGTTTCCAGAAAACTTACCCCATTTATTTNNNGAATGGCAGAGGTTTTCTAACAGAAAAACCTTTGGAAGTATGCGGGCGATCGCGCTTGACGATAAGATGTATATGCTCAAAACAATCTCTCCTCTAAAGAGCAGATCGNNNCAAGTGGTTAAGGACTTTTATTTATGAGCCAAGCGGAACTTTTTGAAAAGGTCAAGAAAATCGTTATCGAACAACTGAGTGTTGATCCCCCAGATAAAGTCACACCACAAGCCAAGTTTATGGAAGACCTGGGAGCAGATTCTCTGGATACTGTTGAGTTGGTGATGGCTTTGGAAGAAGAATTTGATATCGAAATTCCCGACGAAGCTGCGGAGCAGATTATATCCGTTCAAGACGCAGTAGATTACATCAATAACAAAGTTACCGCCTCAGCTTAACTGGGGATTGGAATTGGGGATTGGGATTGGGGAGATTTTTCTCTAATGTCTAGCCACCCTTCGCGTGACGCTGCTAATGTCGCTAATGCTGACGTTAACGACAGTCACTTGAAGTCAGCAAATCCGATGCCAGTCGCTCGTAAAGGAAACCTTTAAGACCGCGCTGGCTCACCAAGTACCTAGTCGCTAACCTCAAATTTTTTGCCTGCTGCTTTTTCGCCATTTTTAACTGAATCATGACAGATCATACACGTAAACGCGTTGTTGTAACTGGTGTTGGCGCGATTACACCTATAGGTAACACAGCAACAGAATATTGGAATGGATTATTGAGTGGACGCAATGGCATTGACTACATCACATTATTTGATGCGTCTCGCCATGATTGCCGGATTGCTGGTGAGGTGAAAAACTTCGATCCACATGATTACTTGGAGCGCAAAGAGGCCAAGCGCATGGATCGATTTTCCCAATTTGGGGTTGCGGCAGCAAAACAGGCTCTCGCTAACTCGGAGTTAGCGATCAATGACCTGAATGCAGAACAGGTAGGTGTGATGATCGGCTCTGGCGTTGGTGGCATTAAGGTATTAGAAGACCAGCAAACTATCTACCTCAACCGTGGCCCCGATCGCTGTAGTCCATTCATGATCCCGATGATGATCGCCAATATGGCCGCAGGATTAACGGCAATTCATACGGGTGCTAAAGGGCCAAACTCTTGTCCTGTAACTGCCTGTGCCGCTGGCTCAAACGCTGTAGGCGATGCTTTTCGCTTAATTCAAGGGGGATATGCCCAGGCGATGATTTGCGGGGGAACGGAGGCAGGCTGTCACACCATTGTCGATAGCTGGGTTCGCCGCCTGCAAAGCACTCTCTTTTAACAATGATGACCCGGCTCATGCTTGCCGTCCCTTTGACCGCGATCGCAACGGATTTGTCTTGGGTGAAGGTTCAGGAATTTTAATTCTCGAAGAACTGCAACACGCCCTAAGTCGCGGCGCTCACATTTATGCCGAAATGATCGGTTACGGCATGACCTGTGATGCCTACCACATCACCTCTCCCGTACCTGGTGGACTTGGAGCCGCTAGAGCGATCGAACTGGCTCTTAAAGATGCTGGCATAACTCCCGAAGAAATTAGCTATATTAATGCCCACGGCACTAGTACCCCAGCTAATGATTCAACTGAAACTTCAGCAATCAAAAAAGCCTTGGGAGAACACGCCTATAAGGTGGCAATTAGCTCCACCAAATCGATGACAGGTCATTTATTGGGCGGTTCTGGAGGTATTGAAGCAGTCGCAACAGTACTAGCGATCGCTAATGACCAAATTCCACCGACAATCAATCTGGAAAACCCCGATCCAGAGTGTGATTTAGATTACGTGCCTAACTCTAGCCGCGCTCAAAAAGTCGAGGTGGCAATATCCAATTCTTTTGGGTTTGGCGGTCATAATGTCACACTGGCCTTTAAGAAATACGTTTAAAAGAAGGCAGGAATCAGGAGGCAGGAGTCAGAATTCAGAATTCAGAATTCAGAATTCAGTAGTTTAATCCGACCTGCTCATTTGCCCCATGCCCACTTGCCCTGAGCGACTTGTGCCGAGCATCTCGACTCCGCTCGATGGAACCGAAGCCGAGGTAAGCCGAAGGGATGCCCAATGCCCAAAGTATCAGAAATATCATTCCGATATAACTTAAGCGTTCAGCATGACCCAATTATCTGCTTGATTTATCACCAGAAACTCAGGAGATCCCGCTTGTCCATCGACAAGCGGGAGTGGGATGATGAGGATACNTGTGGGGAATCTAAAATAACCCCAGCAAAAGAAGCTACGAAGAGTGCTAACCCGTCGTTAAAAACAAGAGATTATGACTGTTGCAACCCAATCCGCCAAAGAACTGTCCCTCGAAGAACTTTGTATTAACTCGATCCGCTTCTTGGCTGTTGATGCCGTAGAAAAAGCTAAATCGGGACACCCAGGACTACCAATGGGCGCGGCTCCGATGGCTTTTGTCCTCTGGGATCGCTTTTTGAAGTTTAATCCCAAGAATCCCAAATGGTTTAATCGCGATCGCTTTGTCTTATCTGCCGGTCATGGCTCGATGTTGCAGTACGCCCTGCTTTACTTGACAGGCTACGACAGTGTAAGCATTGAAGATATCAAACAATTCCGTCAATGGGAATCCAAAACCCCTGGACACCCGGAAAACTTCATGACCCCAGGCGTGGAAGTCACCACTGGCCCCTTGGGTCAAGGAATTGCCAATGGAGTCGGTTTAGCGATCGCCGAAGCGCACCTTGCTGCTAAATTTAACAAACCCGATACCAAGATTGTTGACCATTACACCTACGTAATTTTAGGTGACGGTTGCAATATGGAAGGGATTTCCGGGGAAGCTGCTTCTTTCGCAGGACACTTGGGATTAGGCAAACTCATTGCTCTGTACGACGACAACCACATTTCCATCGACGGTTCCACAGATGTGGCATTCACCGAAGATGTTTCCAAGCGCTTTGAAGCTTACGGTTGGCACGTTTTGCACGTTAAAGATGGCAATACCGATTTAGAAGCGATCGCCAAAGCAATTGAAGAAGCTAAATCTGTCACTGATAAACCATCAATGATTAAGGTGACAACCATCATCGGTTATGGTTCCCCCAATAAAGCCAACACCGCTGGCGTTCACGGTGCTGCCCTTGGTGGAGACGAAATAGCTTTGACTCGGAAGAATTTGGGTTGGGAATACGAGCCTTTCGTAGTTCCAGAAAACGCCCTCAACCACACACGTAAAGCAGTTGAGCGCGGTGCAGGCTACGAAAGCGATTGGAACAAAACATTTGCTGACTACAAAGCTAAGTATCCCCAAGAAGCGGCTGAGTTTGAACGCTACATTAGCAGCAAACTACCCGATGGTTGGGACAAGGTACTACCCACCTACACCCCAGAAGATAAAGGACTACCTACCCGCAAACACTCAGAAACCTGCCTCAACAAAATAGCGGCAGTTTTACCTGAATTGATTGGTGGTTCGGCTGACTTAACCCACTCCAACTTGACCGAAATCAAAGGTAAGGGCGACTTCCAAAAAGGGCACTACGAAAACCCCAACATCCACTTTGGTGTGCGGGAACATGGTATGGGCGCAATCTGTAATGGTATCGCGCTGCATAGTTCAGGATTAATTCCCTACGGTGCTACCTTCTTAATCTTCACAGATTATATGCGTGCTGCCATCCGCTTATCCGCCCTTTCTCAAGCTGGCGTGATTTGGGTGATGACCCACGATTCCATTGGACAAGGTGAAGATGGGCCACACACCAACCCATTGAAACTCTGGCTTCCTTGCGAGCTATTCCTAATTTATTAGTGTTTCGTCCCGCAGATGGTAACGAAACCTCTGGTGCTTATAAAGTAGCGATCGAAAAGGCGAAGGAAAATGCTCCGTCTCTGTTGGCTTTCACCCGTCAAAACGTCCCCAACTTGGCAGGTACATCGATTGAGGGCGTAGCCAAGGGTGGATACACCGTGGTGGATAGCGAAGGTACACCCGATCTCATCCTAATTGCCACTGGTTCAGAACTGAGCCTCGCCGTCGGCGCAGCCGAAAAACTTAAGGCTGAAGGTAAGAAAGTCCGTGTTGTCTCCCTACCTTCATGGGAACTGTTTGAAGCACAGGATGCGGCTTATAAAGAGTCAATTTTGCCGAAAGCTGTCACCAAGCGTTTATCTGTAGAAGCTGGCGCTAGTTTCGGTTGGCACAAATATGTGGGTACTGAAGGCGATACTGTTAGTATCGATCGCTTTGGTGCTTCGGCTCCAGGCGGTGTTTGTTTAGAGAAGTTTGGTTTTAGCGTTGATAATGTATTAGCTAAGGCTAAACAATTGTTGGGTTAATAGCAACAGGATATTCTCAAAATATTGTGGGGTGGGCTGAAAAGCCCGCCTTTTTTTTACATAGAGAAGGGCTGAGGAAGATTAACTATAATTGAATAAATCAGTTACGAATTGAGAGGAAGTTATGCAGGAAGTTTCGGGTAAAAGAGATATAGCGATCGCACGGTTATCAAAAATCGTCGATAAGTTAATTCAAGATAATAGTCTCTATCAAGAAAGATTAGATAAACAAGAAATTATTCAACATCTAATTAATTTATTAGATAAGTTTTCACCAGAATTTATAAATGCTCTTTCTGAAAGGGAATTAACAGATAGAATTGATAGTATTCTAGTGATAGAGGCAGTTTCTGGGACATTAAATGACTTAACACCAGACCAAATAGAGATGTTTGATGCAGCAGTAGAAAGGAGATAGGAATAAATAATGGGCTATCTTCTCGACACGAATATATTAACAGCTATTCTGAAGAAGAATCAGAAGGTAAATAGTAAACTAGAGGAGGTGCGTTTTCTAGGAGAAGATGTATTGATAAGTTGTATAACATATTTTGAATCCAAAAGAGGATTGCTTTATGCAAATGCTAGCAGACAGATATCTGATTTAAATAAATTCTGTGGAATTTATAAAATTTTATTTTTAGATAATTTAGAAATTATAGAAAAATCCTGCGAAATTCATGCAGATTTAAAAAGAAAGGGTAGGAAAATACAAGAGGCTGATGTATTGATAGCGGCTACGGCAATTGTACGCGGATTAATCCTGGTTTCTAATGATTCTGACTTGCTGCGAGTTGAAGAACTAAGCTTGGATAATTGGCTATCAACAGATTATTAGAAATAAGAGCTTTGGCAAATAGATTTTAAGCTAACTATTAATGATTATTTACTAATCTATATGACTTCTATTAACATTGCACACACTCTAGAAGAACTTGACAAATTTATTACTTATCAACCTCAATTAACAGAACTTAGTATTTACGATTGCCACTACGTGGAATATTTACCTGATAGTATTGGCAATTTCGCAAGTTTACAGGAACTAGATATTTGTGATTGTGCTTGGCTCAAAGAAATACCAGACAGCATAGGAAAGTTGGCAAATCTTGAGAAACTACTAATACGAGGTTGTATAAGAGATATTTCTAGGTTAAAGAAACTTCCTGATAGTATTGGACAACTTAAAGCTTTGACATATTTTAAAATTAGTAACACAGCAATCACCTCATTACCTGAGACAATTGGTAATCTTAAAAACTTAAAATATCTTTCTCTTGAAAATGGTTACTTCACGTCTTTGCCAGAATGTATTGGTGAATTAAAAAGTCTTGAATTTTTAAATATCAGGCAAAACTATTTAATAGATTTACCAGAAAGTATTGGCAATTTACAAAATCTTTGGTACATAGATGCTCGTGACAATATGTTAGAGTCTTTACCAGATAGTATTTGCGATTTGAAATTACTGGAGGATATCAACATAGAGAATAATCCTAAGTGCAATTCTATCCCAAAGCATATCCGAAAGCTATTGGAGTAAAATTGCTGATACATTGTATAGCTCGTAGTAAGCGATTTATCGCTTATTTTATGTACTAAACTATCCACTACATGTGAACCGATTCTTAAAATATATTTCTTATAGATAGCCCTTCTTTATCTCAAAACGATTTGCTAATAAATATTACTTTCTTTGCAGGGATTGTAATTGGAGTTACAAGTGCAACTCTAGTTATTCATTTAATGAAGGAAATTACTAATTTTAATTTAGCTATTGCCGGAGTAAAATTAGGAGCTGTTCTTGTAATTATAACTGTAGTTATTATTTGGAATATACGGTATATTCTTAAAAAATATTTTTATATTAATATATTCTCTTGGTTAGTAACAGCATTGATAATAGGAACTATAGTGGCGCTAATTATTGAAGATAGAATTGGAACTATAGTTGCAGCAGGATTCACATTTGGTATTGTAGTAATGACTGCTACTTTAACTTTAGTTGGTTATGTCACTATTGGTATTTTATCTATTGGTTTTGATGCTAGATGTACGATTTTGGTAAATTCGTTTGAGGTTATTAGGGTATTCTTGACTGCGCTGGCAGTAAAGCTGATAGTAATTATCTTTTTCTACGGTATGGATATACAAAGCATAAAGTCTTATTTGCTTTGGTAAGCGATGCGTGCCGCAGGCTACGTCTACGCACCTCCACAACCAACTATAAAAAATGCCATATTACTTATTACTTAATTAACCCTCACATTTAGGATGCTGCTACAGAGGTAACATTATTTACTAAGTTGTTTTAGTTAAACTTAAATTTCCTGTGATATAGTGATGTAATCAAGAATACCCGTAAGGGAGATATTAAAACTTAGTATTATGTCTAGTCAAGAACAAAATTCCAACAAAACATTGAAGCAAACGCAGACTAGCCCAACAAAGAAGAAGAAAGTACAACCTCCCGCAGACCTCAAAAAACCAAAGAAAACTGAATAAAAAGCATTATAGTTACTTGCAGAGACTTAAATTACTTAAATTAAATTAAGTCTCTGCAATTTTTATCAAAAATAAATAAGCTTATTTATTTTTCGCTTGAGTCTTTGCTTGTTCTAAAGCTATTTCTTTGATTGCCTGATATGAATTAACATTTGAAGTACCTTCAATAGCTTTAACTGCCAAATCCTGAACTTGTTTGAGAGCGGATTCAAGTTGTTTAGAAAGATTTTGAATTCGCGTCTCTTGATTAGTAATAGTTTGTTCTAGAGATTGCAGCCTTTGTTCATAGAAACGCTTTTGCCCTTCTACTTCCTTAGAATATAAATCTGATTTTATTTTCGCTTGGTAGTTGGCGATGCCTTTGCCTTCTTCTGTAGCTTTTTTGATGGCTGCTTCTTTATCTTTTGGAAAAGCCTCTACCTTGGCTTTTAACTCTTCAAATTGTTTCTCTCTTTCCGAAATTGCTTTCTCCCGTTCAGCCCACTGCTTTTCTGTTTCTTGTAATAATTCTTCCAGTTGCTTATATAGCGCTTTCTGTTCCTGCTCGTATTCGTCATTTTGCAGTTGCCGCTGGAGTTCTAGATTATACTTGTACTCTGAAGCATCGCGTTGCCGAGTTTTATTCAAGTTTTCATTCCGTTCTTTTATCGCCCGTTGCTGTTCCTCTTGTTCTTTTCCCCAAGTATTTCTTTGCTCTAGTATTTCTTGGAATAACACTTCAGAACGTCGGCTATATTCTTCCTGATAAGCTTTAGTATTATCTTCATAGGCTTGGATGAGAGTATCCAAGATATCATCAGAAACTTCTAAATTATGCAGTTGTGTTAATTGTTGAATTTCTTCTTCTAAAGTTCGCCTAATTTCTTCCAATTTAGAGGCTTTTGTGGTTAGCTGTTCCGATAATTCATTAGCAGCACTGCCAAAACCTAATTGAATTTTTGCCAAGCTTTCAATTGTATTGTTCATTTTTTGTTGGACACTAGAAAGCTGATTCATAGCTATTTTTTGTTCTAATTTAGGCTGTTCTTTAGTTCCAGACTGGTTTTCTTGGGCAACTTTATCGAGTTCTGATTTCAGTGCTGCTTTTTCTTTTGCCAACTCCTCATACGCCTGAAGAATTTCTACTTTAGTATTCTTATCAGTCGGTTTTTTCCCCACCACAACAAACCTCCTCTTCAGGAATTCAAAATGATTAAGATGCTACGAACTCACAACTATTTAGGGTTAGAACTACCAAAAGCCCTCATAGCTAAGTCTTGTGCTTGTTTTAATGCAGTTTGCAATTGAGCAGAAATGCCTTCTATTTGCTCAGATTGTTTCTTAATTGTTTCTTCCAGAGATTGAATTTTTTGTTCATAGCTCTGTTTGTTCGATTCCCATTCTCTTTCAAATAAATCAGCCTCGATTTTAGCTTTTTGGCTTGTTTCTTTAATTGCTTCTTCTCTAGCTTTCTTAATGGCTTCTTCCAGTTCGCTGGGAAATGTAGTTACTTTTTGTTCATAATCTGCGAAGAGTGGTTGGCGTTCAGCGAATATCTTTTCTCGTTCTGTCCAATCTTTCCCTTTCTTTTGAGAATTTTCCTGTATTTCCCTTTGTTGTTGGCGTTTTATCCCTTCGTAGCTGTCTGTATTGAGTTTGCGAGTAGTTTCTAACTTATACTGAAATTCTTCTTGTTCTTGCTGGCGGTCTTTGGCTAATAAATCGTTATATGCTTGAAGTTTTTCTTCATACTCTGCTTGCTCTTTTTGCCATTCTTTCCGCCTAATTGCAATTTCTTTCTCTAGTGCTTCCTTTTTGCTAATAGTATCTTGTTCGAGAATTTTTAATTTTTCTTGGTGTTCTTGACTTAAAACGTCTAAAGTATCCGCTACAACTCTAATTTGTTGCAGTTCTTGTAGACGTTGAGTTTCAATTTCTATAGCTCGGTTCAATTCATCTAACTTGGAATTTTCCTGAGCTAGTTTTTCAGATAATCCATTGAGAATACTGCCAAACTCTAATTGTAAATCAGCTAAACCTTTGACAATACTATCAACTGTATATGCAGAAGCTGCTTGCAGAATTTCTTGACTTTTTGCCTTTTCTGCTTCCTCTTGTTTGGTTGCTATTTTGGATTCAAGTTTTTTTCTTTGGATAATAATTTGTTGAAATGCTTGCATTAGTTGTTGTTTGCTGTCTTTGACTCCAACTGTAGTCATCTTCCAACTCCCTTCAATAGGCAAATGATTTATTGGGTAGCAAGCCATACCAATGACTACCCTATGCAGACATCAGAGTAGCCTTTAAATCAACATTTTTAACGCAGTGGAAATACTGAAATGATCCACATCTGACACTTAGTGGGTACGAATTTTCCACATATATGTCCTTCTGTTTTTCAGTATAGTTTTTCTTTTGAGGTTTTATAGTATTTTTGTACTAAGATAAATATACCTAAACTAATCTCCTCTGTCAAGATAATCTTCATGCAATAGTGTCTTTGGATCTTGTGAAGACAGAATCGAAAATTGAAAGTCTTTAATTAAAAACTATTAGAAGCTTGCAGCCACAGTGATTTATGATTTAGGATACTGCTGTGGTGTATATTACTTTTTGTAAAGAAAATCTAAAAGAATTAACCCTAGTAGAAGCGCGGTTGCAGTAAGGCGAGATAATAGACTCATCATCCTAATTGATACAAACACAGTCGTAGACTTTTGTGATATCAATGTATACCAGTGAATCGACCAAATATTCTGCCAGAACGGACATTGGACAAACCAGCCGTATTCTAGTAGTAGAAGATGAAGAATTAATCCAGGAAATGCTAGCTGTAGCTCTGGAAGAAGAAGGTTACGGGGTGATAACTGCCCCTGATGGGCGGTCTGCTATAGAATATCTCAAAAGTTTTGAAACCAATTCAGGGGAACTTCCCTTCGATCTGGTCATTCTTGATTTGATGCTGCCGCAAATCAATGGGCTAGATATTTGCCGTTTGCTGCGTCATCAAGGCAACCCAGTACCTATTTTAATGCTCAGTGCTAAGGGTAGTGAAACTGACCGTGTTTTGGGGTTAGAAGTGGGTGCAGATGACTACCTGACCAAACCCTTTAGTATGCGAGAGTTAGTGGCTCGTTGTCGCGCTTTACTCCGCCGCCAACGCCTAAGTAATTTACCACCAATACCAGTATTAAAATTTAAGGATGTCTCCTTAAATCCCCAAGAATGTCGCGTGCTAGTTCGCGGTCAAGAAGTGAGTCTTTCTCCCAAAGAGTTCCGTTTGCTGGAGCTGTTTATGAGTTACGCCCGCCGGGTATGGTCACGGGAACAATTGCTCGATCAGGTTTGGGGGCCGGATTTCGTCGGCGATAGTAAAACTGTAGACGTTCACATTCGGTGGTTGCGCGAAAAATTAGAGCAAGATCCCAGTCACCCCGAATATATTGTGACTGTAAGAGGTTTTGGCTATAGGTTTGGATAATTAGTTTCGATAGTTGTTAGTTTTTAGTAGTCACCAAAAAACTAACAACTCAAATGCTTTTATTGGGATTTTTTCTGGGTTTAGCGGTAGGCATTGGGTTTTGGATTTGGCAACAGATTCAACTTAACCGCTACCTGGGGCGCTTACTCCGACCGTTAACCTCGCATTCTTATAAGATGGGACTGCTGCTGATTCCTGGGTTGCGGCAGGAAATAGCGATGGTGAAACAGCAGCGACAAGATTTGCAGCAGTCGTTGCAAACTTACCAAGACCTGCTAGATTTTGCCCCAGTGGGATATTTGCAGGTGGATGAGGAAAATCAACTGCTGTGGTGCAATCGACAGGCGCAGGAAATTTTGTATCTGCAAAGGTGGCAACCAGAACAGGTGCGCTTGTTATTGGAGTTGGTACGGTCTTATGAACTTGACAATTTAATTGAGCAAACTCGCGATCGCCAAAAACCACAAACGGGAGAATGGATATTTCATCCATCTTGTGATGATACGGCAGAGATGGCAACAATCAAATCTCTGGCTTTGCGGGCGTCTAGTTTGCCTTTACCCAATGGACAAGTGGGAGTATTTTTAGAAAATCGTCAACCCCTATTAGATATAAATCAAGTACGCGATCGCTCTTTTTCCGATCTAGCACACGAACTCAGAACACCGCTAACTTCGATTCGCTTGGTTGTAGAAACTTTACAAAATCGCTTGGAACCACCTTTAAATCGCTGGGTTAACCGCCTCATGCAAGAAGTTGACCGACTGATTAACTTAGTGCAAAGCTGGTTAGACCTTACCCAAATGGAAGCAAACCCAAATCTGCAATTGCAAGCCAAAGCTGTAGAATTGCGATCACTAATTACATCTGTTTGGGAAACACTAGAACCCTTAGCACAACGTCAACATCTGTCTTTTTCTTATTCTGGCCCCGAAAATCTGTGGATTAAGGCAGATAAAGCCAGGATTTACCAGGTTTTTCTCAACTTGCTAGACAACAGCATTAAGTACAGTCCTCCTTGCACAAGTATTCATGTTGAAGCGAAAATCTTATCAACAAAAGATAACGATCCTGTTTCCCCAATCTTGGAAATAAATCTTATTGATTCGGGAGTTGGCTTTTCTGAGGCAGATTTACCCCACGTTTTTGAGCGATTTTATCGAGGAGATAAAGCCCGAACCCATTCTCCCCAAGATAGTAACTCCATAGGAGCGATCGTTGGCAGTGGATTAGGTTTAGCGATCGTTGAGCAGATTCTAATTGCTCACGGTGGTTCAATCAAAGCGATGAACCATCCAGAAACCGGCGGTGCGTGGATGCAACTCCAATTTCCTGAAGTTATGGCAAACTCCCTAAGCCAAGACTATAGTTAGTAATATCTTCACCTTTGAGAAAACAAGTGTGAAAGCCGTCGATTATACTCCCAATCCTCAAAGACCACAACTCGCACGCGCCATTAGGCGCTTAGAACGGGATGTATTACGCATGGGTGCCTTGGTAGAACAATCATTTCGCCTCAGCCACCAAGCGTTATTTACTCGTAACTTAATAGCCGCTGAGGAACTCCCCCGATTAGATAAAAAGATCGATCGCTTTTATCGTCAAATCGAATCAGACTGTACGGCGATTATGACGCTACAAGCGCCTACGGCTCCTGATTTGCGCTGCTTGAGTGCTTTTATGCAGCTGGTGCGAGATTTAGAGCGCATTGGCGATTATGCTGAGGATTTAGCTGAAATTGCGATTAAAATTTTTCCTTACGCGCCTCATACGTCAATGCCCGACATTGAAGCTATGTCCCTTCACGCGCAGGCGATGCTAGCAACTAGCTTAAAGGCTTTGGGAGATTTTGATGAAGCCGGTGGACGCCGTTTAAAGCATCTGGATGATACTGTAGACGATGCTTACGATCGCGTTTATCAGACTTTAGCCCAACAACGAGATGTGCCTGGTGTAGTCGAGCCAATTATACTGCTAGCACTGGCAATTCGTTGTCTGGAACGTATGGCAGATCATGCGACAAATATCGGTCAAAGAGTAGCATATATTGTCACCGATCAACGCTCCTAATTGATATGCTGCCCAAATCTCCGACTTCTACGCTCCAAGTATCTGCAAGAAGTCGGGGATATAAATCCAGCGACTTAGTAAGCTCCATTCCACCCTCCTATCTTCATATAGGACTCCGATTTGATTTCTGAAAACATACTGAGACTGAAAAGCCAGTTTTATCAGGGTTTTATCTGAAATCTTGTTCAAAAATCAGATATGAGTCTTATAGATTATTTGTGCCTACATACATACTTAGTCTTCAAAAAATACCAAATTATTAAAAATAGGTTAACTAAATATTTTACTAAAAGCTTACCTATTCTTAAACTTACACAATTAAAGTAGCGGGTAAATAACTAAAAATTTTGGTTCTATCTCACTGATAAATACCTTAAGCAAAAGTTGTTGCCATCAGAAGATTTTGAGTTAGTCCCTAGCTCTAATTGAGAAGAATAGACTTTCCGAGACACAAGTAAATTTTGATACAAGTTATTAGAGTTTCTTAATCATTGTGAATAGCGAGATTCCCTGATAATTGTGTAATTACGGTTAATGATGTATTCTACAATTCCTAGTTCAAACTCTTCTGCCGTGTCAAATAGCTGTGCTTTCAGCAGACAATTACCCCAGCAGATATTTACCCGTCGGGAAGTAATTCCACCTCAAAATGATGTGCTTTGGCGTATTGAATACGGTGCAGTTCGTACCTTAACATGGAGTGAAGATGGAACATTCATCACTCTCGGTTATTGGGGACTAGGGGATCTGATTGGCTATCCTTTGTCTAGAGTCAAGCCCTACCAAATTGAATGTCTCACGGGCGTGGAAGTAAGCATTGTGCCACCTCATTTGTGGCATCAGGATATTAATGCTTTGTTGTCTCATATTCAACAAGCAGAGGATCTACTAAGCATTGTGCATCGAAAACCAATTTTGCTACGTTTATGGCAATTTTTAGTATGGTTAAGTGAAAAATTTGGCCGTGACGTAGATAAGGGTAAGCTAATTGATTTAAATGTTACCCATCAAGATATTGCTGAAGTCTTAAATACTACGCGAGTAACAGTTACGCGACTCTTACAGCAGTTAGAGGAAGAAGGAACAGTTTTACGTCACAAACGCCGCATTATTTTGCGCCTACCAAATAAATTAATTAAAAACTATATATAGTTCAGCAGTATATTAACTGACTTGCTTGTAATAATCACAGACTAAATGTATAATCATCGTTGTGATTGTGTGTGAAATCCACGAAAGAAAAGTGTTTAAAGCATTTTGTTATGACTGGATTACTGTAGGTGTGAGTGAAAGTAAAAACATGACAAAACGATTCTGGAATCTTTTTAAGGTTAGTCCGGTTGTATTAGCTGCTACATTTTTCGTTGCTAACAGTGCCTTAGCTGCTGAAGTTAACGAACAGGTAACAAATGTTGGCGAGTTATCTGAAGCTCAAGAGTCTAACGACATGAGTCAGGTAACATCAGTTTCTCAGTTTTCGGATGTGCAGCCTACAGATTGGGCGTTCCAAGCTTTACAATCTCTAGTTGAGCGCTATGGCTGTATTGCAGGTTATCCTAACAGTACTTATCGTGGGAACCGTGCTTTAACCCGTTATGAATTTGCCGCAGGTTTGAATGCGTGTTTAGATCGGGTTAATGAACTGATTGCTACAGCTACTGCTGATTTGGTCAGCAAACAAGATTTAGCTACTTTACAGCGTTTACAAGAAGAATATTCTGCTGAACTAGCAACTCTGCGCGGTCGCGTTGATGGACTAGAAGCCCGCACTTCTGAGTTGGAAGCTAATCAGTTCTCCACTACCACCAAGTTGGTTGGAGAAGCAATTTTTGCCGTGTCTGATGTTTTTGGTGACACTAGAGCCGCTCGTGGTGGCGATCCTACTCAAGATTTAAATTACAACACCACTTTTAGCGATCGCGTTCGTTTAAAATTGTTGAGCAGTTTCACTGGTACAGACCAGTTGGAAACACGTCTAAATGCTGGTAATATCGTCTCCAATCGTGGTAACGATGCATTGGGTACCGGTACTGGTACTAACATGAGCCGCTTAAGTTTTGATGGAGATACTGGCAACAGCGTTAGCATTGATAAACTCAACTATGCTTTCAACTTGACTGATGCAGTACGTGTCAAAGTTGATGCTACTGGTGCTGAATTATACGAAAACATCAATAACTTCAACCCTGACTTCGCCAGTTCTGGTAAAGGTGCGCTCTCACGCTATGGACGTTTCAGCCCCATATATCGCCAAGGTCAAGGTGGCTCTGGTGTAACTGTTACCTTCAATCCTAAAGGCGCCATAAGTCTCAGCGGTGCTTATCTAGCTAGGACTGCTAACGACCCTACCCTTAATAATGGGTTGTTTGATGGTGATAACGCTATCTTTGGTCAGATATCTTTCCAACCCACCAAAGCCTTTAATATTGGTCTAACTTACGCTCGCACTTATCAAACTGATGGTGCTGCCAATAACCTTTTCCAAGGTACAGGTAGTATTTTTGCCAATACTCCTTTTGGGGCTAACACTCGTACTGAATCCAACAACTACGGTGTACAAGCTACCTTCCAATTTAGTCCTCAGTTGGCTATTAGTGGTTGGGGAGGTTACACAACTGCTGATGCTAGGACTGGTATTAATGCAGGTGCAGACGCAGATATTTGGTACTGGGCTGGAGCGCTTGCTTTGAAAGACTTTGGTGGCGAAGGCAACGTTTTAGGTGTGATCTTTGGTCAACCACCCAAAGTTACTGGTGGTAGCATCAAAACAGTTGCTTAGCAATACTACCTTCGACGACAGTACTTCTTATCACTTAGAGGGTCTTTACAAGTACAAGATTTCCGATAATATTCAGGTTACACCTGGTTTGTTGGTAATCTTCAACCCAGAACACAACGACGCTAATGATACTGAATACGTAGGTACTCTACGTACTACTTTCTCCTTCTAAAATTGGAGATGAAATATAAAGCTGAGAATTAGATAAACAAAACCCCACTTTTAGGTGGGGTTTTGTTTAGGAAGAAAATTGGCTATGTAGGATTGTAATCTGGCTGATTGGATATATCTTTTGGGGGGCGATCGCTACTCCAAGCCCACCACACAGAACCACAGTGACAGTAGTAAAACTCTTGCCATTTACGACGACGGTCTTCCGTAAGAACAGGCGATCGCCGATTGAGCCAAACTTTCTCAGCTTCTAGGCTACTTGAGTGGCAGTTAGGACAGCAAAAATCATAAGCATGTATTGCCTTATTCGTCCATTCAGGTGGGAGGGGAGCAAAAGCGTCCATGTAGTTACAAATATAGTCTTAATGGCAAGCCAAAACTTTGAGGTTTTGAATTTGGCGGCAAAGGAATACTATAAAATCCCGCCATACTATCAAACTGCTGAATAAATATTCTTATAGCTCGATCTGAATCTATTCAAGACTGCGAGAGTATTTCATAAATCAAAGGTTAACATGAAAACTTTATTTTTTACACACCTAGTTACTATGCACATTATGGCTAATAATTAAATTTATGGAGCCAAATGTTGAAATTCGCCGTTTGTTAGATGTGATGCCTGCTTCTGGTCGGATGACGACAAAAATCGTCAGTAAGCCAGAGCAAGCAAAAGTAATTGACGCTTCCTTTCCCCAACCCTGGAACCAAGCGCGACCGATATACATTAATTTTGATTTGTGGCGTCGCCTGACAAAGCCGCAACGAGACTTGCTGCTGTTGCAGATGGTTAGCTGGTTGACGGGGGTAAAGTGGTTTAAACCCGACATTTATCAAGGTGTGGTGTTGGCTGGGCTGTTAGGCGGATTCTTAGAAGCAGCACAATCAGATGTAGTGGGTGTAGCTGTCGCTGGGGGATTAAGTGCGATCGCTGCTTTTCGGATCTGGCGCACTAATAAATCTCAAGAGTCAGAGTTAAATGCCGATGCAGCCGCAATTAAAATAGCACAGCGGCGTGGTTATTCAGAAGTTGAAGCAGCACAGCATCTATTATCAGCAATTGAAGCGGTAGCCAAAATTGAAGGGCGTTCCAGTTTCAATTTTACTGAGTTGATTCGTTGCCAAAACTTACGAGCGATCGCAGGTTTATCAGCAGTGGGTATACCAAAAAGTTATAAGTAAAAATGAGTAATAATTCCGAAGTCAGAATCCATCTGTCTGAATAGTTAAAGAATCAGAATAATATCTGATGATAATCACATTTACAGCAATCTTGATCGTACAAAAAAATTGGATTCTGAACTAACAATGTTAAGCAATAAAATTAGCAAGCTTAATTCAAAATTACCTTTGAATTCTCCTTGGTTTATTATTCTTCTTTTTTCTTTTCTTGGTTTAATAGGTATTCTTAACCATTCCATGTGGCGAGATGAACTAAATCCCTGGCTGATTGTCAGAGATAGTGGCTCGTTCGGAGATTTAATTGCAAATATTCATTATGAGGGTCATCCTGTTCTATGGTATTTTTCTCTGGCCATTCTGATAAAAATAGTCGATTATCCTATTATTATGCAAATTTTCCATTTGGCAATTACTGTTGTTTCAGTTACACTTTTTTGCCTATATAGCCCTTTTAACTATCAACAAAAATTTCTATTTTCCTTTGGGTTCTTTCCCTTTTACGAATATCTTTTAATTTCTCGAAACTATGCCTTTAGTATGTTATTTGTTTTTGCATTCTGTACAGTTTTTGCATCTAGAAAAATAACTTATGCTTATTTGGCAATTTTATTGGGTTTACTAGCAAATAGTAGTGCTTATGGTTTACTAGTATCATTTGCTTTATTATTGACTTTACTGGCTGAATTTTGTTTTGATCGTGAACATCGACAGCAGTATTTTAGTCAAACCAAAAAGTACGACTTGTTTTTAAGTATTTTAATTATCACATTATCTTTTATTTTATCCATTTATATTATTACTCCTCCGACAGATAGTTATCTTCACGGTGGCTTAAATAATGGTTGGCTAATAGAATTAGATGTACGTCATCTGTTGAGAAGTATCGGCAGAGTATTTGGTAGTTATTTATTAATTATTCCTGCACATAAAAGATGGCTGGATTTAATTGTTTGTGCGACAATTGCTTTATTTATTGTAGTTTTAACTTTAATAAAATTATCTGAAAAGCCAGTTGTTTTCTTTTTCTACATGATAGGCAATGGTATATTATTTGCCTTTACATACTTGAGATTTTTAGGTATGCCACGGCATTTTGGACATTTTTATTTAGTTCTGATAGCAGCTTTATGGCTGGGAAGTTATTATCACAAGTCTATATTTTTACTTAATAAAATTTCTATTCTTCCACGTTCAATTACATTTATTCACAAATGGCATTATATCGCTTTAATGCTCATTCTTTATGTCCAGTTTGGAGGAGGAATTTATAGTTTTTCAAGAGATTTAGTTGTACCATTTTCTGCTAGTCGTGAAACAGCCCAATATATTCACAAATCTGGATTAGATAATGAGTTTATTGTTGCCAGTCGAGATGCGAATATGGCTCCTTTATCGGGTTATCTTAATCGAAAGTTTTACTATCCAGAGGTGGAAAAAATAGGAAGCTTTACTTTATTTAAAAAAGGTCGTCAAGAAGTTGAACAAGCTGAGATATTAAGCCAGATTAATTCTCTACTTCAAAATCAAGATGAGCTAAAGAAAGTTTTGCTGATTTTAAATAAAAAATTGAATGTCAACCGCAATGATTTGAAAATTGTTCCGATTAAAGATTTTCAGAGAGGCTGGGTGGATAGTGAAAGATATTATCTTTATTGGGTAGATGAAGTATAAGGATAATGCGCCAGAGAACTTTGTAGTTTAATATAGTATGGACTTTTTTGTAATAGAGGATCAGCATTTACATTTGAATGTGTCGCCATAAATACTTGTTGTATCCAGTGGCTATCGCTAACAAAAGATATTTCATTAAAGTTATAGCAAGGAACTAATCCTGCTTTCTTAGCCATTTTACAGCGCTGTTCTGTCTTAAAAACTAAGGGCTTAATTGTTATACAAGCAAAATGTGTCACCAAAACACCTCAAAAATAACGCTTTTGCATCTTTTGACTAGCTTGCCACCGCTGATAACTAGCTGGGATGCGTGAGCCTAATCTACACTGGAATAAGAGAATGTGTGTTTAACTGGTTTAGATATCAAAAACTGGGGAGTTTTGTCATACCTTCTCGGTGTTGCTTATGAGGTGATTACCTCGTGTGGTAAAACTTAACTTAAATTCTGTCAGTTACTAACGGAGTTGATGGGAATGAGCACCTTAATTTTTATTGGCTTGATAGGAGTTTACGGAGGCGGCGCTTGGAAGTTTTGGAATGGGTTTGAACGGACTAATTTTAATCCAAGTTTGACCAATCGCATTGGTTTATCTTTGCTATGGCCAGCTTTGTTTATTACAAATCAGTCTTATCGTCGAAACTTTAGAAAGGCGTTGAAGGGCTAAGGATTACTATTAAACCTAACGTCATCCAATCCTGACGGTGGTATATATCTCAAATAAATCTAACCTACAACCTCGCTCCCCTATTAGGGAAGCGAGGTTAGGTTTGCTCTTTTTACGAAGCAGAGGAATTAGGGAAGGATAAGTTCGTTAATCGTTGGCAAATATTTCAACTGATGAATTTACGAATTATTTACCATTGGTTAATAGATGAATTGCTGCACCTACAGCGGCACCATCAACAGCATTGCCAAGAGTATCTCTTTTATCGCCAGTAACTACTCCCGTTACTGCGCTAGCTCCTGCACCAACTCCGATATCTTGAGCAGCGTTTCGGTGACGGCGATTACGAGTATTTCTCAGACCATTTGCACCATTGACGGCTGCACCAGTGACACCACCCTTAACAGCATTCCCTAATACACTGCCATTTCCCCTAACAGCTCCGGTTACAACGTTGGTAACAGCCCCGATACCTGCATCTCTTAGTACTTGGTCATCAGCAGCAGCGGGTTTGGCGGGAACTAAGGTTACACCAGTTAAACTTGCAGCCATGAGGCTGGGTAAAAGTGCGCGTTTTAGGATTTTATTCATTGTGTTACCTTCTCAAAACATCAAACAACTTTCTAAAAACCAAAGTTACTAGAGTCTGATAAAACCTGAATTTTTTATTTGAACTACTAGCAACTATTTATTGTTTGAGAACATATTCATTGTTGCATTTGCAAAGTCATAACTGCATCTACTGAAAGCATGAATATAAATTCAGTCCAGAGAAGGCCTTAATGATTTTTTAAATCATACAAGGGATTACATCTTGACAAAATTAATTAAATATGTACTTTAGATTTGTCACAATTAACAAGGGATTTGTAATGACAAATAAGTAGTGTTTACCTTATCTATCTCAGGACTTACGCAAAATCATGAAAAAACGAACCACAGAGGGCGCAGAGGACACGGAGAAATAAGAGTTTCAGAGAGTTCTTGCGTAAGTCCTATATCTAAAGATAGTTGTCAAAATAATTAAATTAATATCAATTCAATTAATGATTGCAATACATTCTTGGCTAAAGACGCGATGAATCGCGTCTCTACAAGATGGTCTATTTGTCGAACTTGCCAAGAAAATGTCAAGCAAAGGTAGAAAAACCGAGATTGGGTGGAATATCCTGAATTCGCCCAGGCCCGATCGCTCGTAATGCTTCTTTGAGTAAAATATCCTCAGTATACAAGGCACGTCCGACAATTACGCCAGTCACGCCTTGAGGTTCTAACGCCAACAAACTCAACAAGTCGGTGACAGAACTTACCCCGCCAGAAGCAATTATCGGGATGGAAATTGCGGCTGCAAGTTCTCGCAAAGCTTCTAAATTTGGCCCTGTCAGTGTACCATCCCGGTGGATATCTGTGTAAATTATGGCGGCTGCACCTAATTCTTGCATTTGTACAGCTAGTTGAGTTGCTAAAACTTCCGAGGTTTCTAACCAACCGCGAGTTGCGACTCGACCATTACGGGCATCAATACCGATAATAATCTGTTCGGGAAATTCTTGGCAGAGTTCTTGCACTAACTGGGGTTGTTCTACGGCAATGGTTCCAAGAATTGCCCACTGTATGCCTAGATTAAATACCTGTTGTACACTAGTGCGATCGCGCAATCCTCCGCCAATTTCAATGGGTACTGACACTGCTTGAGCGATCGCTTCAATTGCCCCCAGGTTTACTACTTTACCTGCTTTGGCACCATCTAAATCAACTATATGCAATCTGGTAGCACCTTGATCTACCCACTGTTTGGCAACATCAGCAGGATTTTCGCTAAAAACTTGCGAGCGATCGTAGTCTCCCTGATACAGTCGCACACAGTGACCTTCTAGTAAATCAATCGCTGGAATTACGTCCATTTAACTCTTCCTCATTGCAATCAAAACGCTATCTATAGCTGAATTTACGATTTTTCATTTTTCATTTGTAATTGCCTTACAGCTTGCCCAAAACCTAGCACAAGCAAGATGTTAGAAAGCGTCAAAAAAAGTTCTGCACCACCGTGCAACCAATCTACATTGGCCAAAGACTCGCCATAATGTAATTGGGCGTAAATTCCGGCTGGGATGGTGATAGCAACAAAGACAAGCGTGCCGTAAAATCCATACAACGCTAAACGTGGCATTTGCGGACTGCGGCTGATAAACCACAAGAAACCCAAATAGGGAAACAGTGAAAGTGCAAACAGGGTTTCTTTAGAAATCATTGCTCTGATTTGATAGGTTTTGGTTCAACAGTGTTGACAGATTTGGTAGAACGCCAAATCAAAAACGCCGCCGCCCAAAGCGTAAAATTACCAACTAAAGTCATGGTAGCTTGAAGCGTTACCATCCATTCCAAAGATTCGGCGTTGTCGAAATAATGCCAGGTACAGGCACACATAGCGCTGACTAAAGCTGGTAACATCGCCAGGGATAATCCCCACCAGCTACGGTTATTAGTCAGTTCGCCGTAAGTCCAGATTAACCAAATGGCCGCAATCCACTCAATAACGCTAGAAATATGAATAATCCAGGTTGGAATCGAAAGGGTGTGCATAAGAAAGTTAGGAGTTGGGAGTTAGAGATTTGGAGAGGACATTACTACTGTCAAGGTAATATGTCGCTTGAATTTTATATTTGTTTAAACAAACCTTTATTATGCAACGCCAAATAAAAATTCTTATTTGTAAGCGTCTTCTAAATTATCTAGTTTGTCAGAATTGCTCGTTGAGTTGGAGGATTTGCGCTCAAAACCACCTACCTCTGCCAAAGTATAGAGGGGTCTGGCTTTAACTTCTTCGTAGATGCGTCCTATATATTCACCTAAGATGCCAAGACTTACTAACTGCACAGAGCCGAGGAAGAAAATTGCCATCAAAATAATCGTAAACCCAGTTAAAGGCGAATGGGGGACAAAAAGACGCCAATACAAGACTAATAAAGCCATGAAAATGGCCGCCGCCGCTGCTACTAAGCCTAAGTAGGTTGATAACCGCAGTGGCACTATTGAAAAGGACACTAGACCATTGATAGCAAGGGCTAAGGATTTGCTAAAAGTGTATTTAACTTCCCCAGCAAAGCGGGGGTTGCGCTCGAACCGAATTGCTGTTTGCTGAAAGCCAACCCAAGAACGTAAACCACGAATATAGCGGGTACGTTCTGGCATAGAATTGAGAATATCTACAATCTGCCGATCCATTAGACAAAAATCACCAGTATCAGTAGGAATCTCTACATCTGCAAGCTTCTTAAGGATACGATAAAAGAAATAGGCAGTAAAACGCTTAAACCATCCTTCTTTTTGGCGTTGAGTGCGTTGAGCGTAGACGACTTGATAGCCCTGTCGCCATTTTTCAACCATGTCGGGGATTAGTTCTGGTGGGTCTTGTAAGTCTGCATCAAGGATGACAATAACTTGACCCCGAACAAAATTAAGACCAGCAGTTACTGCAATTTGATGACCAAAGTTACGAGCAAAGCTCAGATAGCAAATGCGCGGGTCTTTTTGATGGAGGTCTCGTAGTAATTGTAGGGAGCGATCGCGGCTACCATCATTGATTACAATTAATTCGACAAGCCCATCCATCCGATTCATGACTGCACTCAGTCTGCGGTATAGTTCTGGAATAGTTTCTTCTTCGTTATAAATTGGAACAATGAATGAATACTTTGGTAACATCTAAAAATATTGTTTAATTTTTTAACAGATGATAGACTGCTTGTAATTATAAAGATTTGCTTCTCACCATACCTAATAAGACTTAAGTCAGATTGTTATAGTTTATTTATTCTTTAGGTTGAGNTCATCTGAAGAGTCTGATTTTTTCAGCCTTTCTACAGCTTTTTTGGGAAAAGTTCGACGATGGCGATACCAAGTAGACCCTGCTATGAGTGTTCCAGTTAAACCTAATGCAAGTATTAGCGGCAAAAAATCGCCTGTATTCACTGCCTTCAGACCAGAACTACCTAGTAGTACAAAAGGTAAGACACTAGGAACAGTACCAAGTGTTGTACCGAGAACATAATCTTTAAAGCTAATCGAAGTCAGTCCCGCGACAAAGTTAACCAAGCCATAGGGCATGATTGGTACTAATCGGATGGCAAACATATAAAAAAGCCCTCCACGACGCACCTCAGCATCCATAGTTTGCCAGCGTCCTGCTAGTCTTTTTGCAACTGCTTTGCGTCCAATAGTTCGAGTAAAAACGAAGGCAATTATTGCCGCAATGACTGCTCCAACACTAGTCCAGACAGTACCTAGCCAAGGGCCAAAAATGGCACCTCCAGTCAAATTTAGTACCGTTGAGGGCAAAACTAACATGGTTGCCACAACGTACAAAGAAATATAAATAATCGGTGCCCAGATACCAGAAGATTTGAGCAAAGCTTGAATTTGTACTGGTTCAATGCCACCAAGAAGATATACGGTTATACCAGTTGCAATTATGCAACTCAGCGTGAGTAGCAAAATACCAGTTTTCAAGTTCCACATTAGAACTCTACTCCTACTTTTTGTGTAACAAAACCCATCTTTTGAAAATTTAAATCCTTGTAGAGACGCGAAATTTCGAGTTTCTACAAGGATTTTTCACTAGATGTCTATTGTATTAGCTAGTTTTAAAGAGAAGCGACGTAACTTTTATCCCAGTATCCAAGCACAGACCAGAAACCGCAAGCTAGCAAGACTTGTGTCAATGAAACCGGAAGTGAACACTTTGGAATGGAAAAAATGTAAGTAATTATAGCGCCTGCTATCCTGCTTAGGACAAGTCTGCTATGGATAACTGTTACAGTAGCTCTCTGACGATTTGCCAATGAATGTCCTAAGTTGTTTGACCACTGTTATAGAACTTGGGAATGAGTTTACCATCTATATGGTGGACAGAGATTCATTTAACAATAGCTATTAATTAATCTAAAATCCAAAATCCAAAATGGTCAAAATGCGGGCATTATTGTCTGGGTATTACGGTAAAGGTAATGGTGGTGACGAAGCTTTATTGGCAACGCTTTTGCAAATGTTGCCATCTCACGTAACGCCTGTGGTGCTTTCTGGCAATCCAGAGGAAACCCGCGATCGCTACAATGTAGAAACCTATGATCGCATGGCTACTTTAGATGTACTACAAGCTTTACGCTCAAGTGATGCCTTAATTTGGGGCGGCGGCAGTCTCATTCAAGATGTTACCAGTACCATCAGCCCATTTTATTACGGGGGACTAATGGCACTGGCGCAGAAAATGGGTTTGAAAACTGTTGCTTGGGCGCAGGGTATTGGCCCTTTAGTGCGTCCGCAAACTCGTTGGTTGGCACGGCAAACCTTTAGTAATTGTACCAAAGTTAGTGTCCGCGATCGCGCCAGTGCGGCTTTATTATCTGATTGGCAAATTCCTTGTATGATAGCGCCTGACCCAGTTTGGGCGTTGGAATCTCAACCAGTACCAGGACTTTGGGATTTACCTGCGCCGAGAGTTGCGGTAACGTTGCGATCGCATCCCCAACTTACAGAAACACGTCTGGCAAACTTAACTCGCGCTTTGGTGGATTTTCAAAAAGCCACGCAAGCATTTATTTTATTACTGCCGTTTCAAAAAAGTGAAGATTTAAGTATTGCTGAAGCTATTCAACCACACCTTAAAGATGTCAGCCAGATTTTGTGTCTGGAAGATCCGCAACTTTTAAAAGGTGTGTTTCGCGGCGTTGAAATGGCGATTGGGATGCGTTTGCACAGTTTAATTATGGCTGCTGCTGAAGGTTGTCGTTGTTTTGCTCTTAGTTATGACCCCAAAGTAAATCGTCTGATGGAAGATTTAGAAATGCCTGGATGGGATTTAGCAAGTTTACCCGATGACCCCAATTTGATTGGTCTGACTTGGATGGAGCATTATGCCAATGGCGATCCTTTATCATCAGAGAAAATCCAATCTTTGGTGGATGGCGCTTTAATGCACTGCGAGTTGTTGAGTGAAGCCTTAAGTTAAAGAATTTCCCAAAATTATACAGATTATGGTAAATCTCAATCGTGCCAATTCTGCCGCTAATCAACCTATGGGTGCAGTTCGCGTCAAAATCAAGCTCACTAATGCCATTGATGAAGCACTTGTCAGTCGAGGAATGCTCAATCCAAATATGCTGCGAGTGTATGAAACAGAAGCATTAGTGGACACAGGGGCAGTACGTACTGTATCTATTGTCCAGCAACTTGGTCTAAGAATTCGAGGACAGCAGATTGCTCAATACGCTAACGGTAGTGAAGAATCTATCGGCGTAACTGAACCCGTAATTATTGAATTGGCAGGACGGGAAACTACCGAAGCCACATTAGTTACAGGGAATATCGTCCTGCTTGGACAGACGGTTTTAGAAACGCTGGATTTACTGGTGGACTGTAGAAATCAACGACTTATCCCGAATCCTGAACATCCTAACTATCCTGTAATGAGAATATCCCTCTTCTGTCACTTTCCGAGTATTCTTAATAAAAGGATTAAAAGAAAAAACTCTGGAAGGTAAGCAGGGCAATGGATGTAGAATTACAAATCCTGAAACAT
Organism: Nostoc sp. GT001; assembly: GCF_030382115.1. Classification (NCBI taxonomy): domain Bacteria; kingdom Bacillati; phylum Cyanobacteriota; class Cyanophyceae; order Nostocales; family Nostocaceae; genus Nostoc; species Nostoc sp. GT001. The sequence goes on along the minus strand of NZ_JAUDRJ010000003.1, from coordinate 6,495,876 downwards.
TTGGCAAGAGACGCCCACCCAACAGTTGCGATCGTAGATGAATATTGTGCAGAGTATCAAGATTTATTTAAAGAGGTAAGAAATTATGAGTGCTTCAAATATTTGCACTTAGGAATAATCTCGCCAATAAAAAGAAAATCATTACCAGAAATAGCTAAAGTTGTGAGTATAAACTCTGCACAGTCATTACATCATTTTATAGCCAATTCAAATTGGTCAATAAATGAATTAAAAATCCGAAGATTAAATCAAATCAAGAGAGCATTAAATGGAAATGCCATTACGGTAGTAATAGATGAAACAGGAGATAGGAAAAAAGGTAAAAAGACAGATTATGTAGCAAGGCAATATCTAGGGAGTGTCGGAAAAATAGATAATGGGATAGTTACAGTCAATGCTTATGGAGTTTACTCTAATATAACATTTCCATTAAGTGTAAAAGTATTCAAGCCAAAAGGGACATTAAAAGAATCAGATAGATATCAAACTAAAATAGAGTTAGCGTCAGAAATCATTACAGAATTAATTGAAGATGGCTTTAATATTGAACTGGTACTGGCAGATAGTTTATATGGTGAAAGTAGCCAATTTATTAAAAAATTGGCTGAATATAAATTAAATTATGTAGTAGCAATAAGAAGTAATCATGGAGTCTGGTTGCCAGCTAATCAGAGGGTTAGGGCGAATAAGTGGTGTAAATTTGAGAGAACATTTAGCAATCAAAAATCAGAGATTAGATACATTAGGGAAATAGTTTATGGTAAAAAAAGAGCCATAACTTACTGGGAAATAACTACTGACCCAGAGACCATGCCGGAAAATTCTACAACATTTGTGATGACAAATCTTCAAGGAAAGCTGAAGAAAACTTTAGGCGATCTATATGGATTAAGAACATGGGTAGAATATGGTTTTCGCCAGTGTAAGCAGGAACTAGGTTGGACAGATTATCGTTTTACTAATTTCCAACATATTGAGAGGTGGTGGGAAATTATTTTTTGTGTTTACACAATGATTAGTTTAAATTCTTCAGCTTTCCTAGAATTAAATAAATCTCGTCAAATGGGAACAGAGATACAACAAAATACTTCTGTTGATTTTTCTAATCATAAACTATGGAACCATGAGGTCGGATGGAAGAATACTTTAAATAATCTCCGTCTAATTCTCCAACCGCTCTTACTATTTTGGTTGATTTATCCTTGGCTAGATATTTTTCCTAATTCCGATTTATTCCTGGGATTCAATCATTTAATTAGTGCAATGAATCAATTTAAACCTTCTTATGCTTCTGGATAGTTTAGTTTATTTACTACTTGCTTATTCCGGAAAGTGACAGAAGAGGGATATAGGCTAGTGACTAGTTTTGCCGCTGACAATCCCTGACCACTGTACTTTTTTCTCTTTCTCCCGACGGTAAGAAAAGAAATGCTCTGGAGTTTGGAAAGTACAATAAGGTGCGATCGCAATTTGTTCTGCACTAATTCCCATATTTTCCAGTTGTAAGGTATTCACTCGCCGCACATCTAGCCGTACCTTGCCAGGATTAGGATCTTCTAGTAAAGGTGAATTTGGTAATTCATGCAATGCCGTTACAATTTTTTCTTCGTCATTATGTGATATAATACTAGCCCCGATTTCGGCAGCCACTTCGGTAGAGACTTGGTAAACCTCACCAGCGATCGCTGAGCCCATTGCAATTCTCAAATCATCAAGTTTACTGCCTTGAGATTGTAGTCGAGCGATCGCCAAGGGAACAATCTTTTTAGCAGTCCCCCGCCAACCAGCGTGTAATGCCGCCACCCGTCCAGTTCGCACATCCCCAATTAGCACGGGTGTGCAATCTGCGCTAGCGACCCAAACCGCTTGTCTTGGCTGTTCACTCATTAAACCATCTGCCGATGCGAAATCCTCCTGTGCAGAGCTTAAGAAGCTTTCAACTTCTTGGGGGGTGAGAACAGTATTGCCATGAACCTGCTTTAAGCGATAGACTGATGCCTCTGGTTGCAATACTTCTGTGATAACTTGTGGCGATCGCGGCTCAAACTGTTGGGTAAAGAAGCCGTGGTGCCAACTTTCCAGAATACTACAAGTTAGATAGGGGAGTCCTTCCCAATTGCGCCAGTGCCAAGTGTGCATCTTCAACCAAACCTAAACAGAAATCACTCATCAGCCAATCAATGCTAACTTGAACAACGGAATTTGGGTTAACTGCTGTGGGATTTAATCTGCAAAACTTGGAAGCAGCCTTGCAAGCAGGGCGTAAGCATACATATTTACCATTTTCTCTTCAATTTTTTGAAAGCGTCTCCTCAACCAACCAAACCCTCTGGAACTTACTCAACCAAGGGGCTATTTCAGGGACAGTAGTAATCGCAACTCAGCAATCTGCTGGGCGTGGACAATGGGGACGCCAGTGGATTTCTCCGGCTGGGGGATTATATGTTTCCGTGGCGATTTCTTTCGACCATAAAATAGAGGCTACTGACAGCTACCAGCTAACTTTCGCTACTGCTTGGGGCATTGCGTCGCAATTGCGCCAATGCGGTATAGATGTTGGGATAAAATGGCCCAATGATTTAGTTTTAAATGGTCGCAAACTAGGCGGCATTTTGACAGAAACCAAAGTAAACAAAGGACAAATTACCCAAGCAGTAATTGGTGTTGGTATTAACTGGACGAACCCAGTTCCAGAAACTGGAATCAATCTGAAATCGTGGCAAGCTTCCCAAGATATTAGACCAATTTCTTGTCTGGAAATGCTCACCTCTAAAGTCTTGCTGGGAATAGAATCCGGTATGGAGTGCCTTTTTCAAGAAGGAGTAAATATACTCTTGTCTGGCTATCTAGACTTGCTTACAAACATGGGCGATCGGGTGTACATCAATAATCTTTCAGGTACAGTAGTTGGGGTAACTCCTCAAGGAAATTTACGAGTTGATTTAGAAACACATCATACAAAGGAACTAATTACACCGGAAATTTATATTGAACCCGGTACAATCAGTTTGGGGTACCATAAATCTTCCGTTTAAATTTGAGGTTTGTTCAAAATTTCGCTCTTTGGGCAAGACAAACCACTAGCATCATCTCTTTAGGCCAATTACACACAACTGAGAGAACAAATGACGCAGCGCAATAATTCTGCCCATCATCGTTTGCATTACTTATGGCAGCAAGGTCTAACAAAAAAACGTTTTGCCTCAACACTACCAGCTCAGAGCCTCTGTTGGCTGAGTAGCGTTAGCCTCCTTAGCGGTGGCTTCGTGTTTGCCCAAACGGAAACACAAATAGACAATATAGTTCCTACTGTTGAAAGTTCTCAACCAACAGCAGTTACAAATCCAGTTAACACTGAGCGAAGTCGAAGTGTTAAAAAACAGGCTGTTGCGTCGCCGGAAGCCGCTCAAGCGCAACCGGAATTTTCCCAACGGCGAGCCAGACTCAGACAGAGACTAGGCAAGCCAGAGGTTGCTCAATCAAAAGAGCCAGTTAAGCAGTCTACACCCAAAATCGAAGCAGCTGAACCTGTTGTAATTATCAGACAGTCAAAGCCCAAAGTAGAAGCCTCACAAGTCACTCCTGTAAGGGTGAGACAGGAAAAACCCAATACCCCTGCCCGCTATGCACCTGAAAAACTTCCAGTAGTTGCTCAACCATCAAATAACTCTAACAGCCCTGTCAGTGCAACGGCGGAGAAAAAGAAGGATTATAATAACGCCTATATCGATCCTAATAGTTATGACAGTGGTGCAACAGGTACTTATCAAGCACCAAACTCTGTAATTGTTACAGAACGCTCCAGCGGTTGTCGAGCCATTTTGCCATCAGGGCAAAGTGTATTAGGCGGCGTTTGCGCCAAAGTACCCCAGAAGAGTGTAGCTGATTCTAATGGTAAAGCAGCACCCAATTGGCTCAGAAGAAGTCAAAACGCCCAATTACCAGTAGTTCCACCAGTGCGGCAAATTGCAACTACTGGCAACACCAGTAGATGGCGTGCTGCTCAAAGTGGTTCTAGCGGTGTCACCAAGAGCGCATTTCGCTCGAATCGGTTTATCCCGACTCCCGCAGAATTCAGCCCCACAAGAGTGAGTGCAACTCCCATTGCACCGAGTGGTGGGACTTTACCGCCACCAATGGCAGATGGTAACATTGCACCCCGCCCCAGCAACGTAGCTTACGACTTTTCACTGGCATCAGTATTGCCGCAAATTCCCTACATGGGGAGAGTTGCATATAGTGGTACGGGAATGATGTATCCCTTGTCTATTCCCGCTCCCATTACTTCTTTGTTTGGTTGGCGAGTTCATCCAATCACCGGTAATCAACGCTTCCATGCAGGTACAGATTTGGGTGCGCCTACGGGTACGCCAGTTTTGGCAGCTGCTGCTGGTCAAGTAGAAACTGCTAACTGGTTGGGCGGTTATGGTTTAACCGTTACTCTGAATCACAAATCGGCTCAACAAACCCTCTACGGTCACATGTCAGAAATCTTTGTTAAACCCGGTCAGTGGGTAGAACCTGGAACTGTCATCGGGCGAGTTGGCAGCACTGGTAACTCCACAGGCCCTCACCTGCACTTTGAAGTCCGTCACCTGTCACCAAACGGGTGGGTTGCTACTGACCCAGGCGTGGAATTACAAAGTGCCCTCAGTCAGTTAGTGCGAGGTTTGCAAACCGCTCAGGTAAGCCAAGAACCAGGCAGTTAGAAGAAAGTTAGGAGTGAGGAGTGAAGAGTTATGAATTTAAAACTCCTAACTCCTAACTCCTTTACTTACAAATACCCGTGTTCTGCTAGGAATGCGGGTGTAATGCCATCTATACTATTGTCATCAGTGCCTCTGGTGTGGGGATTGCCAGAATAAAGAAATTTTTCGACGTATTTGCCGAGAATATCCCCTTCTAGATTCACCAAACTGCCAGCAACCAAATAGCGAAGATTGGTCTCGCTGTATGTCAGGGGAATTACCGCTACTTTGAATTGGGAGAGTTCTGGCTCATAATCGGCGACTGTGAGACTGATGCCATTGACGGCAATGCTACCTTTGGGGACAATGTACCGTGCGATCGCATCAGATGCAATAAAGGTCATTTCCCAAGAACTAGCCGTTTGTTCTGCCACTAGCAATCTACCAATTCCATCTACATGCCCCATCACAAAATGACCGCCAACTTTGCTGCCTACTTTTAGCGACGCTTCTAAATTGACATATCTCTGTTGGGTTTGCTCACCTCCCAAGGTTGTCCGGCGTAGAGTTTCCGGTGAAGCCGTGGCAATAAACCCGTCTTTTAAAACTTGTTCTACTGTCAGGCAAACACCATCGACAGCAACGCTGTCACCATAAGCCAAATCTTGCATAATTACTTCACCCGAATGGCTTACACAAGTAATTTGCCAAGAATCGCCCCCTAAGGGTTCCATCGTTCCTAATGCTTGGATTAATCCTGTAAACACGGCTTTTTTGTCAAACTAACTCTATTTATTGCCTAATTTTGCCTGAAATCAATTGGTAATTGTCACAGAAATCTCGAACATCCAAGTATATTTTCTGACTTTTTTTAGGATAGGAATATTAACACATTAGCATCCTTCACAAGGCATACTTGGTTAAGAAGGTTATTCTTTAAGAAGACCAATTTGACTTACTCTGGTTTTCACCACAAGTTCGGAGTTTAATAGAAGCAATTATAGAGAACGAATGCTTATGTTTATTACTGTCACCAAACCGCCTAAAAAAGGGTGCTATTTATTACACGGCATCCAAGGCTCTCAAAGCATTGTAGAGGCTTAGGCAATGATTGAAATGAAAGTCGCTGGCATAGCATTAGATGCCATAACCCGCAGCCCGATCGTCCTTTTGAAAGATTCTTCAGATCGGCGGGCTTTGCCAATTTACATTGGTCAGGAACAGGCTAGGGCAATTATGGGCGCACTGGAGAATCAGAAGCCTCCTAGACCCTTAACTCACGACCTGATTGTAAATATTTTAGAGACTTGGAACATGACTCTAGAAAAAGTCATTATTCATTCCCTGCAAAAGGATACATTTTATGCAGCTTTAATTGTCCAGCAAGGCGAAGTCAAAAAAGAAATTGACGCGCGTCCTAGCGATGCGATCGCTATTGCTCTCCGTACAAATACTCCCATTTGGGTAATGGAAGAAGTCATTGCCGATGCTTCTATCCCTGTTGATCGCGATGCAGATGAAGCCGAACAGCAAGCCTTCCGTGAATTTATTTCTAATCTCCGTCCTGAAGATTTGATCAAGCGCTTTGGTAATGGCGACAGCTAGGAAAGTTATGAGTTAGGAGTTAGGAGTTATTAGTTATGAGTGATTTTGCTTCAACTCCTAACTTGTAAGCAAAAAAGTTAGGAGTTAAGAGCTATGATTTACTTCCTTCAACTCCTAACTTATAACTCCTAACTCTTTGTTAAAAATGCAATACCGACGCTTTGGAAAAACGAATCTGCACCTCTCGGTTTTTTCCTTGGGAACAATGCGCTACTTGACTTCTTTTGAAAATGCTCACCAGACTATCGAACAAGCCTTAGCGCTAGGAATTAATCATTTAGAAACCGCCAGAGGTTACGGCAAAAGCGAGGAGTATCTTGGTAGAGCGCTAAAAGCTGGGTTGTCAGTACCCCGAACGGAGCTTTATGTCACTACCAAAATCTCAGCTACAGCAGATGCTGACACCATGCGTCGGTACATTGACGAATCCCTAGAACGATTACAACTAGATTATTTAGATTGCTTAGGTGTTCATGGTTTGAATACCTGGCAACATTTGGAGTGGATGCAAGCCAAAAATGGCTGTATGCAAGCTGTAGAAGAAGCTGTTGCTGATGGCCGAGTACGACACGTTGGTTTTTCCACCCACGGGCCATTAGAGGTAATTCAGGCAGCAATAAATACAGATTTATTTGAATTTGTCAATCTGCATTATTACTATTTTTTCCAACGGCACGCACCAGCAGTTCAACTAGCTGCCGAAAAGGATATGGGCATTTTCATTATTTCCCCTGCTGATAAGGGAGGACGCCTCTACACACCACCTCAAACCTTAAAAGACCTGTCTTATCCGTATTCACCCTTAGAATTGAGTTATCGATTTTTACTTGCAGATCGCCGTATTACTACTTTGAGTATAGGACCAGCTAACCCAGGTGAATTAAGAGAACCTTTACAAATTGCTGACCATGATGGAGAGTTAACACCAGCAGAAATTTCCATTTTCCAGCGGTTAGAAAATCATCAAAAACTTGCTTTGGAAACTGATAATTGTAGCCAGTGTTATGCTTGTTTACCTTGTCCAGAAAATATCAATATTCCAGAGGTATTGCGGTTACGTAATCTTGCCGTGGCATACGACATGAAAGACTATGGGGAATATCGTTATGGAATGTTTGAAAATGCTAGGTCACTGGTTCCCTGGAATGAAAGGCAACCGTTGTACAGAATGCGGTGATTGTTTGCCTCGGTGTCCAGAAAAGTTAGATATTCCAGCTTTGTTAAAAGATACTCACCAAAAATTAAGTGGGAAAGCAGGTAGGAGATTGTGGGGTTGACAAATCCAGGGTCAAATTCGCTATCAGTCCCTCTTCTGGGCAACTACTTTGACCTGTGCAATTGCACCCTCTGGAGCTATATGTATAACGACGTATAACGGCTAAAGTGAGCGGTGTCGAGTAGACTAGAACATAGCGCGAAGTCTCTCTACCGTCTGCTCCACTGCGTTGTTAGCTGGCTTGTCGCAACGGGCTAGTTCAAAAAACTCTCATATTCATCATGATCACCGATCCAAATCCAATAATAATCGTCACCCTTTTTCAAAGCTAATGCTCGATACCTATCACTGAGACGGGCAGACCAAAGGTTTTTACCAACTTTTTTGAAATGCAACGAGGGATGAAGTGAATTTTCCTGCCAAAGTTGATAAGCTTTCCGCGCTTGCTCTTGCATCTCAGGTGACAACTCGGCATACGCTTTCCAAAAATCATCCGTCGCAAAGGACTTCATCGAGATCCCTCACGTTGTTTGCTGCAATGTCCTCCTCTGCTTGAGCAATGAGACGATCTAATTTTCCTGATGCTAAGTCCACTTCGATTTTCCGATCCCACATCTCATCGAGATATTCTTGAAGCCATTTTGCCAGATTGCGAACTTCATCCTCTGATAATTGCTTGATTGCTGATTCAACTTCTAGGCGAGTGTTCATCGGGTACTCCACATACTAAAAGCAGACATATATGCCCACTAATTATAGCTTAGAGGTCAGCAGAGCTAAAAAAATAGACAGCAGCTATTTGAAAGTTTTTGTGTAAAAGTCAGTACTCAATGTTTATTCAAAATCATCAGGCTCTTCAAAGCTCGACGGCTGAAGACGAACAATATTGCCATCCTCTATTCCTTCGATTTTGTTGAGAATCTTTTTTGGGGATTCTTCAGAGAATGTGACTATATATTCATAGATCAAACCATCATCACTCTCGTTTGTCTCAATATCCCACTCCAATTCAAGCAGATCGTTGTATGATATGCCAAGCTCAGACGCTAATTTCTGATTTGCCAACTTTTCTTGCATCTCTTCAAGCTGCCGATTACTCATTGTCCTGATCTCCGTATTAAATTTTAAGGTAACTATTTATTATACAAAACTTTCCGTATATTTTTTCTAAATCCTAATATATCAAGCATTCCCGACATCCGCACAGTGCAGGAATTACTCGGATACAAGGATTTAAAAAGCACGATTATTTACACCCATGTATCTAATAGGGGTGGTAAAGCTGTTCGTAATCCGCTTGATTAGAACTACTGATATATATATATTGCATGAATTTTGAACACCTAAAATGGTACAAAGTTAACACCCTAGTGCCTTAGCCTACGGCATAACACACCCTACAAAACTAGTTTTTAGGTTTCAACTTCGGGGTTTTCAGCCAACATTCTTAGAAAAATGTAAAATTAATAAAGATTTAATAGAGTCAGGAAGATCCGCCTAAGCTGGGGTATCTCGCGGCAATAAAGATGAAGATTAAAAAAAAGAAATATCCTGCGCCAATCACTAACGGTTTTCCGCTACAGTGGACGGGCTGTAAGCTTAGTATGGACTACTAGCCGATCGCTTACTATTTTTCTGGCTAGTTTAACTTTGGTGGCTGGTCTATTACCAGCGGCGATATCCTACATCAGTAAATTAATTGTTGATGCAGTGGTATTTGCCTCTCAAGCTAATACACAAAGCAATGGTTCTGTCAATATTTATCCTTCACTATTTTATGTAGGATTAGAAGCGATCGCTGTAATTTTACTAGCAGGCAGTCAGCGAGGAATCACTATTTGTCAGTCGTTATTGCGGGCGCTAATGGGTCAGCGAGTAAATGTACTCATCTTAGAAAAGGCGCTGACACTCGATCTTAGGCAGTTTGAAGACTCAGAATTTTATGACAAATTGACCAATGCCCGACGAGAAGCATCGGTTCGTCCCCTTTCCCTAGTAAACCGCACCTTTGGATTGGTGCAAAATGCCCTTTCCCTAATCACCTATGGGATTTTGCTAGTAAATTTCTCAGTTTGGGCGGTGGTGGTACTGATTTTGGCAGCTATGCCTGTATTTATTGCCGAAACAAAATTTGCTGGAGAAGCCTTTCGCTTATTTAGTTGGCGTGCGGCAGAAACCCGTCAACAGCACTACTTAGAAAATCTATTAGCAAGAGAAGATTTTGTCACAGAAGTCAAACTTTACCAGTTGGGAGAGATGCTGCTAGGACGTTATCGCAGCCTATTTGAACAACTCTATGGTGAAGACCGTGATTTAACTCTGCGGAGAGGATTGTGGGGATATCTCTTGAGTTTGGTCAGTACTGGTGCTTTTTACTTAGCTTATGCTTGGATTGTGTTGGAAACAGTGTTAGGTAAGATTTCCTTGGGAGATATGACAATGTATCTCACTGTTTTTCGCCAAGGACAGTCTACTTTTTCCAATGCCCTCACTTCTATTGGAGGGATGTATGAAGACAACCTATATCTATCAAATCTCTATGATTTCCTGGAAGAAGAAGTACCAAAATCTTGGGGTAAGGCAACCATTGGTTTAAATCCCCAAGATGGTATCCGTTTTGAGAATGTCTCATTTACTTATCCGGGAAGTTCCAAGCCAGCATTGAGAAATATTTCGCTGCATCTTAAACCCAGAGAGAAACTGGCTATTGTGGGTGAAAACGGTTCCGGTAAGACTACCTTAATCAAACTACTTACCCGACTCTACACCCCTGACTCTGGGAGAATTTTGTTAGATGGCTTGGACTTGCAGGAATGGGATGTGGATGTGTTGCGGCGTCGCGTTGGTGTGATTTTTCAGAACTTTGTCCGCTACCAGTTCACTGTAGGGGAGAATATTGGCGTCGGCGATGTAGAACATCTCGAAAATAAAACACAGTGGAAAACTGCTGCTGAAAAAGGCATGGCTCAATCTTTTATTGACCAATTACCTCAAAGCTTTCAAACTCAACTTGGTCGTTGGTTTAAGGGAGGACAAGAACTTTCTGGGGGACAATGGCAGAAGATTGCTCTTTCTCGTGCATTTATGCGATCGCAAGCAGATATCTTGGTGTTAGATGAACCAACATCAGCAATAGATGCCCAAGCTGAATTTGAGATTTTCAATCATTTTCGCTCGATTACTCAAAATCAGATGGTACTTTTGATTTCTCATCGCTTCTCGACGGTACGAATGGCTGACAAAATTCTAGTCATAGAAAACGGCGAAGTTATAGAACAAGGAACTCACGAAGAATTGTTACAGCTAGGAGGACGTTATGCCAAGTTGTTTCTCTTACAAGCTGCTGGTTATCAATAGGAAAAGAAGCTAGTAGACTGTGTGAATTGAGATAGCGATGCCTACTTTGGGCTGCGCCTACGCTCACTTTGTAGAAAGCACATAACTTCTCTATCTAACCACGTTAAACTGTTCAGTAAATATGGGTCACTAGACACTCCGTATCGTTCAACATTGCTACCTGATAAAATTATGCAAATCACAAAACAGCGATACTATACCCCAGAGGAATATTTAGAGTTAGAAGAAGCTGCTGACTACAAAAGTGAATACATTGACGGGCAAATAATTCCTATGGCGGGTGGAACAATAAATCACAATCGAATCTCGTTGAATCTAAGTGCTGCCTTAAATTTTGCATTTCGCCAGCAAGATTACGAAGTTTTCATGGGTGATGTTCGTCTGTGGATACCCCAAAAGCTTACCTATACATATCCAGATGTGATGATTCTGGCAGGTGAACCAGAGTTTTTTAACAACCGGAAGGATATAATTCTGAATCCACAGATTATTGTTGAGGTTTTATCAAAATCTACCAAAGGCTACGATCGCGAAGATAAATTTCAGGCTTACCGAACTATTTCCACTTTCCAAGAATACCTATTAATTGACCAAACTCGGATTCATGTAGATCAATTTTCCAAAACTGGGAAAAAGCAATGGACGCTTCGTGAATATGATGAAGAAGATGAAGCGATCGCACTTGTAACCGTACCATTTGAGATTTCTCTACAAGATTTATACAACAAAGTGAAGTTTGAGCCTGTTGAGTTTGAAGGGGAAAGTGCAGATGTTGAGGGATTGGGGTAAGGTGCGATCGCTTAATTTATCTTTATTGAGAAAGGTGATCGCTTTGTTGAATTAAACGATGTGTAGCTTGTACAATAAATGTAAATTAATTGTTATTCTAATAGCCCATTTAATTTAGTTATTATATACTCAATTAAATCTTACTGCCTGTATCAAAATTCTCATTATGTCTAGTTTACCAATTAAGCCTCCTGTTTCTTCGCTTCAAAAAGAGCTTGCAATTAGAAGTGAGCCTATTCAAAGAATATATAATTTTTATGTTAACAATCAATTTTATGTAAATCGTAAATATCAGAGAAAGCTTGTCTGGACTATTGAAGAGAAAAGGGCATTTATCGATTCAATTTTACATGGGTTTCCAGTACCTATAATATTACTAGCTCAAGTTAAAGAAAATATAGCTTATGAAATAATAGATGGAATGCAAAGATTGAATGCAATTACTGCTTTTATTGAAGGTGAATTTGATGTCTATAGCAAATTTTTTGATTTGGCTACAATGGTAGAATCAAAATCTCGTCTTGATCAGGGTTTTGTAAATCAGAAAACACCTGTATTAGAAAGAAGTCTATCTGAAGTAATAGCAAGTTATGTAATGCCTCTTTCTGTTTACTCTTTTAATGACGAAGAAAGAATAGACGAAATATTTCGAAGAATTAATTCTAATGGCAAATACTTATCTAGGCAAGAGTTAAGAGCATCTGGAGCAACTGCATTCTTTCCTGACCTTGTACGAAAGATATCTAGTGAAATCCGAACTGATACTTCTGCTTCAGATACTTTGCTTTTAAATGATATGAAGTTAATAAGCATAACTAATAAAAATCTTGAGTATGGAATTAAAGTTGATGAGATTTTTTGGGTAAAAAATGGTGTTTTGACTAAAGAAATGGTTAGAGANATCAAAAGTGAGGAAATAGTAGCTGATCTGGTTGCTTATATGGCATTGCCAGAAATACCAAGGAGTAGTTCGGAAGTACTAGACGAATTTTATGGTTTAAAAGAAAGTCCCAGACAAAAGGAAATAGAAGCAGCACTTCAAAAAGTTAATCCTGACATTATTAGAAGGCGCTTTATTAAAGTATATGATCAAATTCGTAAATTATTAGAAATATCTCAATGTAAATTTAGTGAATTAATATTTTCACAACCACTTCAAATTATACCTCGCTACTTTCAAATAATTTTCCTAAGTATTTATGAATTAATGTTTAAAGAGAATATGGAAGTAAAAAACTATCAAGAATTGTCCGATAAACTAAAGAATATTGGGCAACACATTAATATAACTACTGGTGGAAACTGGAGTACGAAAAATAAAAGCAATAATATAGGTGGAGTGAAGGGGATTATTCGAGATACTTTTAAGATAAAGGAACAGGTAGACCCTGCTACTGATAGTTGGTTAACTGAGTTTGAAACTTTACTTACACAATCTCGGACAGAGCAAACTCTTTTTGACTTCAAGCAAGGATTTACAAGATTAGATGGAAGAGGAGAGTTTGATGAAAAAAGTTTTAGTAAGATAATCAAGACTCTCACCGCTATGGCAAATCACTCTCCCGGAGCAATAGGATATGTATGTATTGGAGTCGCTGATAATGAGAATGATGCAAGTAAAATAGAAAATTTATACAATATTATTAGCAATAAATACCAAAACTTTCACATTACTGGAATAGGTCATGAAGCTACAAGATTTGCAGGAAATATTGATAGTTTTTTTAGATTATTGATACAAAAAATACAGCCTCAGCCAATTGATCAAGCTGTCAAAGATAATATTGGTAGAAATATTAAAATAGTTAATTATTACGGTAAAGATGTGGTGGTATTTTGTATCAAAGCAGGAACAAGCCCTGTCATGTATGACAACAGATATTATCAACGTATTGGAGCAAGTGTAGAAGAAGTTAAACCCGAAGGTTTTCTAGAGTTTTTTCGACGGTTTACTTAAGTATTTACTACCAAAGTATACTGGCGTACAAGCGGTTAAAGCAAAATTTACTGTACTAAGTGGATAGTTAGCGACCGCCACCATCCCTCAATAACTTCGATAAAATCTCTCAACAGATACTGCTGACAACTTGTAGAAATTCTCTTAATACAGGTGTCATATCCTCTTCCCGCCACACTATAGCCGTTTCTACTAATGGTGTTTTCTCCTCCAGAGTACGATAAACTACACCAGTTCTCTGAAGATTTTGCAATGAAGACGGTGCGATCGCAATCCCCATTCCGGCTGAAACCAATCCGATAATCGTCTGCATCTGAATCGCTTCTTGAGTCACTTTTGGGCTGAAGTTTCCTTGCTGACAAAGGCTTACGATTTGGTCGTAAAGTCCAGGGCCCAAATAGCGAGGGAACATGATAAAGTTTTCGTTTACTAGCGATCGCACTGAAATCTTTTCTTGTTCAGCTAAAGAATGAGTTTCCAACATAGCGACAATTAAAGCTTCTTGCTGAATGCATTCCTGATTGAGTGTGTTGTCTTCTAAAGGTGGATGGGCAAAACCTACATGGATGTGCCGATTCTGTAGTGCTTGCTCTTGCTGAGTTGTGGTTAATTCTTGCAATACCAACTCTACTTCTGGAAACTGTTCTCTAAACCGCCGCAAAATCACAGGAAGCAAATCGTAAGTTACCAAACTGGTAAACCCAATTCGTAATTGTCCCTTTTCACCTCTTCCCGTTTTTTGAGTTAGCTCAATTGCTTTTTGGAGTTGAGCTAAAAGTTGATAAGCCTCTTGCAAAAAAACTTGTCCTGCTTCTGTTAGTTGCACCTGTCGTTTGGTCTTGCGGTGAAACAGTTCTACTCCCAATTGCGCCTCTAATTGCTGAATTTGCTGGCTTAAGGGTGGTTGAGCGATGTGCAGTCGCTCGGCGGCTCTACTGAAGTGCAGTTCTTCAGCTACAGCAATAAAGTAGCGCAAGTGTCGCAATTCCATTTCTTTTTCATTTTATAATGTTTCAATTCTCTATAAATATATAAACGCAGAGAGGCGCAAGTTAGCGCAAATATTTTAGAGAATTTGTAACAAAAACTAGAGGTGCGATCGCTATGATTAATGCTAATTTACGTATAAATTTCATTGATACTCGACAATCAAAAATGTATTGCTCACTAGAATCATCCCGTGAAAAAATGTTGCTTGTAATATAAAAATGTATAAGTTTCTATGCTATATTTATTAGTTTTTAGAAGCAGCTATTGAAGTTTTTACGTATTGTTATAAAAGCCTCAGATGCTATGTAAAAATTATTTAAACTTGGCTTCAGCGTTCAAGCTTGATTACAAATCCTGCCACCATACTTGATCTACCAAGAGATTCATTCAAACTATAAAATAATATTAAGTTTTAAGCATTTTAGTGCTATATGCTTTACCAGCTAAGATTTTAAAAATAGTAATTATCGCTTCTTTAATAATGAGCAAGAGTGTTTCAAAAAATATTATTCATAGCGCCGAATAATGATCTATTTTTCTGATCTTCAATGCCCCATGCCCCATAACCTATACCCAATACCTTAATTGCATACTTCTATGGGATTAGAAGTATCCACACCAACCCAAACAAATACCCCTAGCAGGTTAAACTAGGTCTGGTAACAACTGCTCCACGTTCCTTATGAGGCTTTTATGGGAGCTAACCTCAAACAGATTGCCAGCTATTTAGACAACCTTGGTTGGGACTACCGTTTTGATGATGAAGAAGACCGAATCATAACAGGTGTGGAGGCTGATAACCTAGAAGATTTCCTAATAGTTGTCCAACTGGATGAAGAAGGAAAATTTTTTCGAGTATTTGCCCCTCAAGTCCTAGGAGGAATCCAAGACCATCCTCACAAGGCAGCTATCCTCCAAACAATGCTTGCCATTTCCTGGGAAACCAAAATGTTGCAATGGGAGTATGACCCATCCGATGGTGAAATTCGTGCCATTATTGAGTTCCCTTTAGAAGACTCGATTCTCACAGAAAAACAATTTCACCGTTGTCTGAGTGGATTAATTCAGATTGTCGATGGCATAGCAATACCTCGATTGACAGAAGTTATGGCAACAGGCCTCGATCCGGGGAATATAGAACTTGGGGAAAGACTATTACTCAGTATCCAAGAAGAAGCCCCAGGATTGTTAGATTTACTAGAAAAAGCAATGGAAGCGCGAAAAAAGCGAGGAAGTTTTCCTAGTGAGTGAGACGGATCATCACTTAAATAGCTATACTCCAAAGTGATACCCTCACTATATACTGAAATTTTCTGGGGCTGGATATTATGACATCCTATGCAACCTCCTCTGCCAAAGCGGAAATGAGTGAACTACGGCGGTTGAAAGGCTTACTACCGCCAGAATTACAGAGCTGGGTCACGGTTGAAGGCACAACTGAGGTCAATCCACCCCTGGTTCGCTGCGAAGAAATTGGTAAAGACCAAGTAGAAATTCAAATTGATTTGGTGAAATGGGATGCCCTCGCAATGGATCAGCGTAATCTGCTGTTCTGGCATGAGGTTGCTCGCGTTCAAAATGACACAATTCCTAAAGATGGTTGGGAAATGGCAGCTCTAGCCATCGGTTTAGGTGGTGCTGTAGGGGAATTGTGGGTACAAGATGGATTGCTGCTGGTGTTAGCTTTGTCGCTTTGTGGCGTGTCAGGCTGGCGACTGTACCAAAAGAATAATGGGGAAAAGCAACTAAGAGAATTGCTCAATGCTGATGAGAAAGCGATCGCTTTAGCAACTCGTTTTGGTTATAGCCTCCCCAATGCCTACAAGAGTCTCGGTAGCGCCTTGAAAACCTTGATTGATAATACTCCTAGTAAGCGCCAACGATCGAGATACGAAGCAAGACTCTCTGCCCTCAAACGCAGTGCCAATAAGGCAAAAGCTAAATCCAAGGCTCCAGATGAGGGCGCACTATAGCAACCAGAAATTAGGTTGGGTGGGTATTGCTCACCCCCTGAACTAAATCAACGCCTTGAACTAAAATTCAAGTTTCTCTTTGAGTTGGAGAGAGAAGGTTTTATGTAATAAAACCTCTTAGTGGTCTTTTGATTTAGCTAATTAGACTGCCTACTGAGGAGGCTGCTGCCTCCCTAATTAGCGGCAACAGCCCAATTACCATTTCATAAAATCTTACTTTTTTCTTGACTACATCTTTATCAAACTAAAATTTTACAACTGGTTCAGCATTTTATGCGTCTGGGGGATCACTCGTACGTGCTTGACAAACCCCTTCATCAAAGCTTGCCACGTTAAAACTTGATCGCTGGAAGGCGCAAGTACAGGTACTGGAGAAAATTGTTCTGATACTGCCAAAGGCGTAACTGGTTGTAAAAATACTGAGATATCTGGACTAACCTCTGCCACCAACGAAGCTGAACGTTCTAACTCGGCGGGATCTGTGTTTTGAGACACAATTATCTTGACAAAAACATTTAAATATGAGTCATAACATAACTGGAGAAATTTACTATGTTCTTGCCAATGACTTTCGCCGCTAACACTGGGCAATTTTAAATCCATACCTACAGAGTCTAAGTATGGGATAATCATTGCTAGTTGTTCTGGGCGATGTCCGCCGGTTTCTAAGTATATAGGTAGACCAGTTATGGCTCGCACTTGGGGTAGAAACTGCGTTAGAAATGAGGCATGAAGAAGTGGTTCGCCGCCAGTTAAGCTAATGCTATCGTGTAGACAAGGCAGATTTTGCTGTTCCACCCATTCGATTAATATGGGTAATGGGACGGGGTTAGAGTGGATTTCAAAGTCGCGCAATCCAGGCGATCGCTCTATCCGACAAGTTGTAGGTGCACTCCAAGTGTGGGCGCTATCACAAAAGTGACAGCGCAAATCACACAAAGCAAAACGAATAAATATCTGACGTGTCCCTACATTCAGTCCTTCCCCTTGAATGGCAGAAAAGACCTCAATCAGGCGTGCGGTAGGTGTAACCGTATTTTTAGAAATCATTTGATGAGAGCAACGCGATCGCGCTGCGTCGGCACAACAGCAAGGATGTTTTTTGGCTTCTTGTTCTATTGTGAATCGTCGCTAGCGATCTCCAATCTCAGCCTCGGTAAATAACAGTTAGTCCTGATTACCACCAATTTCCGATATTAGGTTAAGTAATTTTGTAGGACAAACTAATGTTTGGCATATTACATTATACATGGCAACGAAAGTGCAGAGCTTCATGACTAGCCAACCGACAGAGGTCGATTTTCCAGTTAATTCCCTAAACGACATTGCTATAGTGCAGGTGCCGACGCGGTTGAGCGTGCTGGAGGCTTTAGGCTTT
This sequence comes from Nostoc sp. GT001, assembly GCF_030382115.1. NCBI lineage: Bacteria > Bacillati > Cyanobacteriota > Cyanophyceae > Nostocales > Nostocaceae > Nostoc > Nostoc sp. GT001. The sequence goes on along the minus strand of NZ_JAUDRJ010000003.1, from coordinate 6,477,923 downwards.
AAGCAAACCTGCCAAGGCTTAATTGGGCCCAATTCACATCCCAAGCAAATCATCATTGACTTTCACCAAACTACTTTTATCGATAGTAGTGGTTTAGGTGCCCTGGTAAGTAATTTTAAATATGCTCAGGCTAAGGATATTACATTAACACTGCGGAATGTAACACCTCAAGTCATGGCAGTTCTAAAACTCACAGGGTTGGATCAGGTTTTTCCTCTAGAACTTGTGGGGGATGGGTCGTTAATAGAACAAGATGACGTAGTAGATAATCGAAAGACAACTTCTCGTAAAGTAGAGCAGTTACCTACTACTCACCCATCTATGGCATCTTGGATGAAACGGTTCTTAGATATTGTTGGGTCAGTGATTGGTTTATTAATTACAGGAATTTTATTTATTCCGATTGCGATCGCTATTCAAATTAACGATCCCGGCCCCATTTTCTTTAGTCAAATTCGTTGTGGTTGGATGGGGAAACGCTTTAAGATTTGGAAATTTCGCTCTATGTGTGTGGATGCAGAAGCGAAGAAATCCCAAGTCAAAAACCAAGTGCAAGGTGCTTTTTTCAAGAATGAAAATGACCCTAGAATTACTAAGGTAGGGCGCTTTTTACGGCGAACTAGTCTTGATGAATTACCCCAATTTTGGAACGTCCTCAAAGGAGAGATGAGTTTAGTAGGCACTCGACCACCTACACCCGATGAAGTTGAACGCTATGAAGTACCTGAGTGGCAACGTTTAGATGTCAAACCCGGTATGACTGGCGAATGGCAAGTAAATGGGCGTTCTACAGTCCGTAGTTTTGAAGATGTAATTCGTCTGGATTTGCAGTATCAAAAAAATTGGAGTTTAGTGTACGATTTAAAGCTAATTTTCAAAACTATAGCTATTCTGTTTAATAGAAACAGTGGTGCTGTTTAGCTAATTATCCTTATTCACAATTTTTTGAGAACTCGCAACTCTCACGATATTCTTAAATACACCCAAGCCTAAAATAGGCTTGGGTAAATTTTAGGTTTACTAACAGCAGCACACAAGTATCAGCCAATTTTAGTTTTGAGATTTTAGACTGATCCCACGGATCAATCCTCTTTATTAAAACAAAGATGTTTATGTATTTTTATCCTCTATTAAAATCAGGGTTTGAAAAAATTTTGGATTTTGAATCATTCAATCCAAAATCCAAGATTCAAAATCTCAAATTTGGTAATCCTGTGTATGAGATTATCCCATTGCTTTCTGAACACTAACTACTTCAACCAGCTGCACCTCTGGCAACAAACGCTTCATGCCTTGCTTAACAAACCCCTGCAAAAAACCAATCTGCTGATTTTGTTGAAATACCTTTTGCAATGTTTGCCGCAAATTCTCCAAATTCAAACCAGTTCCAGAATCTATCGCTATTTCCTGCTGTTGGAAGTAATCAACTAGACTTAACCCTGCGACTCTAGTCAGATAAGCCGCACTTACTCCCTGCACTACACCACCAGCAACAAAGGTAACGGCATTACTTTTCAGAACAGTACTAATCGCCTTTGTAGAAAGTTCAACTAAACCCAATTTCAGCATTAAACTTCCCATTGTTCCAGCTACGGTTTGTGCCTGTTCTAGAGAAAATTTTTGCTGATAGATATTACCTAAATCCATTACCATTTGAGCATTAATTGCCGCAGTTGCCAGGATATCAAAGGCTGGTACTGGGTTAGCAAAGGCAGCGGCAGCAGCTATCCACTGATATTGTTCAATAATTGGGGTGGCGCGATCGCGTCTGGTTCCATTTAGCCAATTTTTCGCCTCAGCTTTCAACAATCCGGCTTTCCTCATGGTTGTTAACCAAACTAGCCGTTGTCCTTGCTGTGCCAAAACTTCACCCAACTGCTGCGTTAATTGCTGGATATCAGCTGCTGGTTGCTCCATCCACTCTTGCACAGAACCATCAGCCTCATGCTTTCGGACTTTGATGGCAATGGGAGAGGCCGCAGTTGCAACTACATTTCCCTGCATCCGCTGTTTCAACGACAGCAAGATGTTGGCGCTTTCATCGGTTAAATACTGGTCTTGTTTGTTGAAAACCAGCATATTAGGCTGATTTGCTGCCTTTAGCTGCTGTAAAGTTTGAAATTCTGAGTCTGTCAAATCACCGTTTGTCAGAAATAGCACAAAATCAGATTTTGCTACTTCTGCCAAAATAGCCGCATCTGAGTTTTCACCCACTTCTCTAAATAAAGGTGGTGTCTCTTGTAGAGATACGAAATTTTGTGTCTCTAGATTTTGCTCTAGCACTTGAATTAAAGTGCTTTTACCCACGGATTTCCCGCCAGTCACAGCTACTTTAATTTTTTGCCTGTCTAATTCCAACAATAATTGGGCAATTTGTTCTCTGAGTGTCTCTAAGGCTGGATGGTTTTCCGCTTCTTGTGCTAGTTGGTTAATTACAGTTTCAGTTTTAGCGATCGCACTTTCCGCAGCCGCTCGATCAACCACCATCCCATCTAGCTGCTTTAAACTGTTTTTGGGGCGATTTTGCTGGAATAACCACAAACCACCGCCTACAGCTAAGGCACTCAACAAACCAAACTCACTCACCTGTACTATAGAATCGTGCCAACTGTCCAACATCCACAGGGAAAAGGAAAGTCCCAATCCTCCCACTAAAATTGGTCGCTGCAACTTCACAACCATGATTCTCCGCGCTTTTTGGATGGCTATTTCTTCCAGAATAGATCAAAATAAAACAAAACCCCGCAATCTTTACTGATTGTAGGGTTTTGTTTTACATTTTATTTGGTGGCGGGAAGTGGATTTGAACCACTGACCTTCGGGTTATGAGCCCGACGAGCTACCAGGCTGCTCTATCCCGCGTTGCTCTCGACTTATTTATAGTAACCTATAGTCAAGAGTTTGGCAACTACAAAAACGATAATTCTCCAATTACTTCTAAACGCTTGTATTTTCCCAAGGTGACAAACTTTTCTGAGAGGCTTTCGGCGGCACTGGGACTAATCCACCCCATTTGCTGGAGTAAGTGAATAGCTACGGCATATTTTGCCCGTTTTGCCCCATCCATAACTTTGATTGCCAATCCCAAGCCTTCACCGAGTCTACCAATACACTGCACTCCTTCGGCACCAGTTTTGCTGACTAGTTCTCCTGGAGTTAAGCGCATCAGTTCCGTATCAAATTCTCCATCTCCTGCTACCATTGCGGGGTGATGAGTCATGGCACGGACAATGCGCTCCATATCCAAGTTTGTACTAGAGGCTAACAGTGCATACAAAGATGCCATGTGACCGAGTTGCATCAGATAAGTTGGTGCGCCACAGTCATCATGAGCGCTGATAAATTCTGCTGCTGGCATTCGCAGCAACTCTGCGACTTTGCCCAAAATTAACTGCTGTATTGGATGCTTGCGATCCAAGTAGTTATTCAAGGGCCAATGGCGTTGCTGACAAACAGCTAACATTCCCGCATGTTTTCCAGAACAGTTGTATTCCAGAGGACTCCGTTTGCCTTCAGGAATTGGACACTGGAGTATAGTTGGGTCAAGATCCGCCCGCCAAAGGATATTAAATACCTGTCGGACTTGATCTATTCTTCCTTTATGGGAACTTGTGATAATTGCTAAGTCGCGATCGCTGAGTTGATAGCGTTCCAGTGTACCTGTGGTGGTGACAGCAAGTGCCTGAAATGGTTTGAGGGCTGAACGGATAAATGCAGCAGTTTCAGAATTTCCGGCAACAGTTAGAACCCGTCCTCGTTCGTCGCAGACAACAGCTTGGACTATATGCCTGGATTCAATAATACCTTCCCGCAGCAACCGGACTTCCAGTGCTGTGGCTTGAGTTCGTTTTCCCATTGTCATGGGTTTATATTTATCACCTTTTTTTAGTTAGGAGTTAGGAGTTAAGAGTTATGAATTATTAACTAATCACTCCTAACTCCTAACTCCTAACTTTTAAAACAAATGCCAACCTATAGTACCAATAACGTACATTCCCGCCAACCCAGCAAAGGTAAATTGTAACCGCCGCAGAATGGGTTTGATTTCGTATGAGACAATTAAGCGATCGCGGTTGAGAACTTCCTCTGGTTTAGTCCAAGTTTGACCATCGTACCAGCCGGACTCTTCATAAAATACTGTGGGACTACAAAGGCGATCGCACACGTAGAACCAACCTAAGTACAACCTTACCAGTATCAGTACTAATCCGACACTCGCTCCGGCTGCACCACAGAGAATAAAATGTGCAATATACTTGTGAGGGGGAAAACTTGCCGCAGCTATGGGTCCTGCGAATAGCCAAGATAAACCCCAAATCCAAACAAGTTTCGTGATATACTCGCGCCAATCTAAAGTAGTATCACGAAACAGCCAGGAAGTTTTTAACTCTTCGTATTCATTGAGCGGTTGTTGGTCTGTAGGAACTGGGCAATTAGAAACCGAAGACCTAATCATGTTGGCTTACCCTCACCTTCATCAGATTCTGGAAGGGAAATACGTTCTGCATGAATCCAGAACGCTTCTAAATTATAAAACTCCCGTTCCTTGGGCATCATGATATGAACGATCACATCACCGTAGTCTTGTAGTACCCAACTACCCTCAACTTTTCCTTCTGTCCTTAAGGGACGGCGTTGCAACTCAGTTTCGACTTTTCCTTCAATTGCTTGAGCGATCGCCCTTACCTGTACCTTAGAATAGCCAGTCATCATCACAAAGTAATCCGCCAGGTAAGATACCTCTGCTACTTTGAGCAATAAAATCTCACCTGCTTTGCGATCTGATGCCGCAACAGCGATCGTTGCAGCTAATTTTTCGCTCGCCTCTTCGGTTTGGCCGTGGCTTATTACCGCACTCTTCGTCAGTGGGACAGATTGCAATGGGAAATTTCCTTGGAAATAATCAGTCATTAAACCTCAGGTGCTTTCTTCCTTTTGAAACAATTGTTGACATTTACTTACAAACAACGAACAATTGATCTGACAAATGTGTCAATAGGTTTTTTTGAATACTAACAAAAAAACAGGTGTCTATGGGATTAGTTTGATAATTGGCTGTTGAGATTTCGATATCCGCAACAGCTGAAAAGCTGATGGTTATTGTGCAGCGATAAATCAACCAATAACTTTCCAGCAGGAATTAACAGCGAAAATAATCGCAGATTCATCAAACAGCATAATATGTAATGTAAAGCTAGTAATTCGCAGGTAACTATACATCTACGCTTTATACTGTCTACCAAAAATTATGATACAACACAGCATACTAATAACTGGTCTAGCAAAAGTGCGCTTTATTATATACGTATAAACTCAGTATTTATACATAATTTATCAGTAATAACCCACGGATGGAATGAAGTGAAGCCGTGAGATTTTTAGTTCAACAATCCACCTGACAACCTGCTTGTCTATCGCTATATTTTTAATAGTAAAATTAGCTACCCTCAAAATCTCATAATATTTAGACATGAGGGCATAATTGTAATCTCTACAGATGTAACATAACTTTGCAGTAAAGATTAAACTTCTTGTTTCGTAACTATGCCTCTAGACTGAATTGCTCTACGTTCTGCTGTCAATGAGTAACATAAGGACTCATACTGATTTAAAGCTTGCTCAAAAGCATATTGCTCAACGGCATATTGGCGACTTTTGTAACCCAGAGTTTTGACTTTTTCAGGGTTTTGGTACAAATCTAAAATTGCCATCGCTAAAGCTTGGGGATCTTCTGGAGGAACGATAACTCCGCCGCCACTTTGCCTAATGGCTCTTGCTGCCGTACCATTGTCGGGGACAGAGGCAACTAAGGCCCCTCCACTAGCAAGTAGCACTTGAATTTTTGACGGCATATTGAAGGATACAACATTTTTCTTTTGCACCACTAAACCAACATCCGCAGCTGCTAACATCTGTGGTAAATCTTTGCGGGGTTGAAATGGCAGTAACAACACATTATCTGCGCCGCAGTCTAGACATTCCTGTTGCAATCGCTGTAAACCTTTTGCCTCTCCAACGATGACAAAGACAATATCTGGGATATGACGCAATACAGAAGCAGCTTTGACGACGCTTTCTAAACCTTGAGTTAAGGCGATGTTACCAGAATAAAGTACTACAAATTTGCCATTCAGATTATGTGCTGCGCGGAAAGGGTTATCCTCTTTAGGCAAAGGGCGGATAAAATTTACATCAACCCAGTTGGGAATTTGCACAATTTTCTCAGCTTCTACGCCCTTAGCTCGCAAATTGTCCACAAACCCATCGGCGATGACGCTAATTTTACTGGCACTGCTATAGGCAAATTTTTCCAATAATGTAAACAACCGGATAAGTAATTTATTTTTCAGTAGACCGACATGGACGGCTGCTTCTGGTAATATATCTTGTAGATTTAAAATCACAGGACAAGCACGTAACCATCCTAAAAGAGCAACTGGTACACAGCTTGGCAAGGATGGCGATGTTGAGAGAATCACATCTGGGCGCCAACCGATGAGGGCGGGTACAAAACTAGTGACGACGAAACTAGCATCTAATAACACCCTATCTAATAGGTTGGGTTGTGGACGAATCCAAACGTAACTGCGTTGAATTTGAACGCCATTTTTGTATTCGTTGACATACCATTTACCCCGATATTCGTGGTAAATTTGCCGCTCAGGGTAATTGGGCATAGCGGTGACTACACGCACTTCATGCCCACGTTTCACTAGTCCCTCTGCTAATTCAGTCATTAGTGGGGCAATACCAATCGGTTCTGGATAGTAGTTGTAGGAGTAAATTAAAATCCGCATAAAAATTTAGTCCGAAGTACCCCGGTTTTTTATTTAGTGACAAATATTTGTCTGAAATATCATCTGGGCTTGGAAAACCCTATATCTAATTGTGACTCCAGACTGTTTTTATGTCAGGTGTTTTCCTTAAAGATTGAGTAAACTTTGAGATGTAATACTTAGGGTAACTATAAATTTTTTTTACTATTTAAACAGTTTTTCAATTGTTATGTTTTGATTGGTACTTACGTAGAAGCCCTAAGTATATTAGGTTTTACCAACTCTTAAAACCAAATTGGGATAGTTAGTATTAACTCTCTTTATAAGTTACGCACATAAACCATTTTCATAGAATCTGAATATTAATAATATTTTTTGATCGTACTAGTAATTCAATGAGCGATCGCCCTTGTATTTTCTCTTTTTTTGCTGGCTCAGGTTTCCTCGATTTAGGTTTTGAAACCAGCGGTTTTAATATTGTTTATGTCAATGAAATCTTCGCTCCATTCATCGCCGCCTATCGCCATTCACGAGAAGTTCTGAAAATGCGATCGCCTGAATATGGATATCATCACGGTGAAGCCGCCGATGTAACAAATCTTATTGCCGGAAAAGAAGCGCAACGCCTACAAGAATTAGTCAAAAATTGCCGCAAATCTCATAATATAATTGGTTTCATCGGCGGACCTCCCTGTCCTGATTTTTCTATTGGTGGAAAAAATAGAGGAGGTTTGGGAGAGAATGGTAAGCTTTCTGCTTCTTATGTTGAATTAATTTGCCGCAATCTTCCAGATTTATTTTTATTTGAGAACGTTAAGGGTTTATGGAAGACAACAAAACACCGTTTATTTTTTGAATCGCTTAAGCAACAATTACACGAAGCAGGCTATATATTAACAGAGCGATTAATTAATGCTATCGAATATGGCGTACCCCAGGATAGAGAAAGAATTATTATAATTGGTTTCAAAAAGAATTTTCTTCAGAACATAGGGATCAAAGTTGGTAGTGAAAAATTACTACATGAGGTGTATTTCCCTTGGAATAATTATATTTTATATTCTCACGAAAAAGTCTTTTCTTACCCTTGGCGCAAGTGTGAACCATTCCAAGAAAATTCTCTAATACCTTGTCCTGACAATATACCTGAAGAATTAACAGTTGAATACTGGTTTAGAAAAAATAACGTTCTGAAACATCCCAATACTGAAAACTGTTTTCAACCAAGGGCAGGGATCAGAAGATTTGCTTCTATTGATGAAGGAGATGATTCTAAAAAGTCTTTCAAACGTCTGCATAGATGGCGTTACTCTCCGACAGCTTGCTATGGAAATAATGAAGTACATTTACATCCTTACAAAATCCGGCGGATTTCTGTAGCAGAAGCTTTAGCTATCCAATCTTTGCCTGCCAATTTTGTACTTCCAGAAAATATGTCACTCACTAATATGTTTAAAACTATTGGTAATGGTGTCCCATATTTGGCATCGCAGGCATTGGCTCAAACTATTATTAATTTCTTAGGAAATAGTGTAAAAAATTCTGTTGATATTCCTAGTATTACTACTACTTAGCGTTAACTTAAATACTTGCACTAATTCCGGGATATCTGTAAAGCCAATATTAAAGACAATTCAGCAGCTTGTTTTCAGGATAAACTCGTAATAAATGTGGTTTAATGTATATATAAGAAATGTTTTAATTTTTTATAAAGTTTAATAATCAATCACTGGCAGAAGACACGATGGCAGCAGACTATCCAGACATTGATATTGCGCCATTTATCGATCACTCCCTGTTAATACCAACAGCTACTCCAGAGCAGGTTGAACAATGGTGTGAAGAAGCATACAGATTCAACTTTGCGGCGGTTTGTCTGTTCCCCGCTAATGTTAAGCAAGCAGTAGAACTCCTCCACGGTAAAAACCCCAAAGTCTGTACGGTGATTGGTTTTCCTTCTGGTGCAACGACTTCAGCCGTGAAACTGTACGAAGCTCAAGAAGCGGCGGATAGTGGGGCCACTGAGTTGGATGTAGTCATGAACTTGGGCTGGTTGAAAGCTGGCAAAACTGAAGAAGTCCACCGGGAGATTGCCGAAATTTGCGAAGAGACTGGACAAACGGTCAAGGTGATTTTGGAAACTAACCTGTTGACAGATGCAGAGAAAAAAATAGCTGCTGAAATCGCTATGGAGGCGGGAGCAGCATTCTTAAAAACTAGTACAGGTTGGAATGGTGGTGCCACAGTGGCAGATATACGACTTTTGCAGGAATTGGCAAAAGAAAGAGTGGGAATTAAGGCTTCAGGTGGTATCCACACTATCAATCAAGCCCTAGACTTAATCGTAGCGGGTGCTACTAGATTAGGCACATCTCGCGGTATGGATTTGATCCGTCAGCGCGATAACTTGGGAAAGGGTGAATAGTCATTTGTCCTACCCTGCGGGAAGCCGCTGGCGCGTCTATGTCATTTGTCCTACCCTGCGAGAAGCCGCTGGCGCGTCTATGTCATTTGTCCTAATCTAATGACCATTGACTAATGACTAAATAACTACTAATGACTAATGAGTAGAACCTACAAAGCAACTGGTATTAATCTTAAAACCCAGGCGCTAGGAGAATCGGATAAAATAGTGACGATTTTGACACGAGAATTCGGTCTAATTCGAGCCGTGGCTCCAGGGTCACGTAAGCACAACTCCAGTCTGGGCGGTAGGAGTGGAATGTTCGTTGTGAATGAACTATTGATTGCTAAAGGGCGATCGCTTGATAAAATTACTCAAGCACAAACGTTAAAAACTTATCCTGGTTTAGCTAAAGATTTGGGAAAACTGGCTGCCAGTCAATATTTAGCAGAAATAGTTCTGTGTGAAGCTTTGAGCGAACAACCCCAAGAAGAACTTTATGATTTGTTCAATGAACATCTCCATCGCTTAGAAGCGGTGTCTAGTGCAAATCCATCTGGTGTTTTAGCTCATCTGGCTCATGGTGTATTTCACCTTTTAGCCTTAGCAGGACTGACGCCGCAAGTGCAAATCTGTTGCCTATCTCAACGTTCCCTTAAGCCAGACTTCACAGACCCCAACTGGCAGGTAGGATTTAGCATCCCTGCGGGTGGAACGGTTTCCTTAGAAGCTAGGGAACGTTTACGAAAAGAGGGGGAGAGGGAGATGAGGGCAGAAGGGCAGAGGAGCAGGGGAGCAGGGGAGCAGGGAGAGCTTAATAACCAATGCCCCATATCCAATCTTTCATCCTCCATGCCCAAAACCCAAACAGTTGTTGTGCATCGGCAAGAAATACCTGTGATTTCTTGCCGTCTGGGTGCTATGGAACTGACTTTGCTTCAACATCTGTTACAACCAGAGATAATGCAAATTGATGGTGCTAGAGATTATGACTGGTTATCTGTTGAGCAGATTTTGCGCCAGTATGCTCAGTATCAATTAGGTCGCCCTATTCGCTCTGCTACCTTGATCGACTCTTATTTTGCTGCCAACCATGATGCAACCGTTTGATTTGGATAAGAAAATCCTGCCTTTGTCACCAAGCCTCGCCAAAAAACAGAATAGGGTATCAGATCCTACAGTCAGGAATCACTTGAGTGCTGTTCCCAAGTGTACACCTAGTCAAATAAATGGCCAAGAAATGTCCCCAAAAGATGTTTCTCAAAACGATCAAAGTTGGACAGCGGAGATCCCAAAAACTGATCTTCCAAGCCAATCAAAAACACAATCAGAGGACAAATTAACCACTGCTGAGGTAGATAGTAACGGCACTAGTAATGGGCATAGTTTGCCAGTAGCCACTATCCCAGAAAAAGAATTACCAAAATTAGATGGGTCTGGTTCAGGTGGAGAAGCTATTGCAGGGAATGTAAAACAGCTAGGATTTTTACCTGTATTAAAAAATCCTAATTTCTTAGCTCTTTGGGGCGGTCAAGTTTTCTCTCAACTAGCAGATAAAGTTTATTTGGTCTTGATGATTGCCTTGATTAATACTCAGTTTCAAGGAAGCAATCAGAGTATTAGTGGTTGGGTGTCAGTCTTGATGATGGCTTTTACGATTCCAGCCGTATTGTTTGGTTCCGTTGCTGGCGTGTTTGTCGATCGCTGGTCGAAAAAGGCTGTACTGGTAGCAACGAATATTTGGCGCGGCATCCTAGTTTTGTCAATTCCCTTCCTGGTGTGGTTGACTCATGATTGGAAACCCATAGGAGTGCTGCCAGTGGGTTTTTTGATTGTTCTGGGTGTGACTTTTTTAGTTTCCACACTGACGCAGTTTTTTGCCCCAGCAGAACAGGCGGCAATTCCCTTAATCGTAGAAGAACAGCATTTACTCTCGGCTAATTCGCTTTACACAACAACGATGATGGCATCGGTGATTGTTGGGTTTGCCGTTGGAGAACCGTTGTTAGCGATCGCAGATGGACTTTGGCTGCAAATTGGTGGTAGTGGTAGTTTGGGCAAAGAACTTTTAGTAGGTGGCAGTTATGCGATCGCTGGACTAATTTTGTTCCTTCTGGCAACTAAGGAAAAACATCACCACCCCGATACAGAATTCCCTCACGTATTCTCTGATTTGCGGGACGGTTTTGCCTATCTCAAAGCAAATCATCACGTCCGCAATGCTTTGCTTCAACTGATTATCTTGTTTTCTGTTTTTGCAGCATTAACTGTTCTAGCCGTTCGGATGGCAGAAATAATTCCCAACATGAAAGCTTCCCAGTTCGGCTTTTTACTAGCAGTTGGCGGTGTTGGTATCGCTGGTGGAGCAACAATTCTCGGTCAATTTGGTCAACGCTTCTCCTATACTCGGCTAAGTCTGTGCGGTTGTATGGGTATGGCAGCATCCCTGATTGGTCTGTCAGTATTTACAACTCAACTGTGGCTCGTCTTGTTACTGGTGGCGCTAGTGGGCATCTTTGGGGCACTAGTGGGAATTCCCATGCAAACTGCCATCCAAACAGAAACACCTCCAGAAATGCGTGGTAAAGTTTTTGGCTTGCAGAACAATGTAATTAATATTGCCCTCTCCTTACCTTTAGCATTAGCAGGTGTCGCAGAAACCTTTCTGGGATTACAGGTAGTTTTTTTGGGATTAGCTGCGATCGTCTTTTCAGGAGGTATATTAACCTGGTATAACTCACACAAGTAGTTATCAGCTAACAGGAGTTATTATTCATTACCTTGAGGTAATTAATATTTACTTAAAGCTTTTGCGTTCATGGTAAACTGTGGTCAGTGAAAATTTATCACATACTTGCCGGATATGAATCTGACATTAGTCAGAATAAGTTGTTTAAATATCAGAAATTAACAACTTATAACTAAAATAAATAAAGCCATCAATCCACTGGTTTAATCAGCTGACAATAAGCTTTTTAAACTAGTAGAAAGTTTTGGGAATTTTTAATAAATAAAAAAACCAGCAAGTATAGCTAGATAAAAGAAAAATCACAAAGGACACACAAGTAATACATTACACCCGCTTTTCTTACAGCTAAATAAAGAATGCGTATAGCCTGGATTGGAAAAAAATCGCCCTTTTGCGGCAATGTTACCTACAGTCGAGAAATTACAAATGCCTTGCTAGATAGGGGACATCAAGTTAGCTTTCTTCACTTCGCCCAGGAAGATTCTGAACCTGATAATTGGCCAAATCTTCGAGAGGTTTCCCTACCTTTCATTTACAAGTCCCAGGTTTACACTATTCCCACTTTTAAAGCCACCAAAGTTTTAACCGATTCACTGCGGGAAATCAAACCAGATGTAGTCCATGCTTCCTTGACGTTATCTCCTCTAGACTTTTTTCTACCAGAAATCTGTGAGGAACTGAGGTTGCCCTTAGTTGCCACTTTTCACACACCGTTTGCTGGCAAGGGAGCAAAGCTGGTATCGGGAACACAACTTTTGGCTTATCAGCTCTATGCGCCTTTTTTAGTTAACTATGATCGCGTGATTGTATTTTCCCAAATTCAGCGAGAATTATTGGCAGGGATGGGCGTAAGGGAAGAAAATATTGCCGTAATTCCCAACGGTGTTGATACCAGCAAGTATTCTCCAGGATTTTCTCAAATTAAAACAGAATTTAAAGCCGAACGCTTGTTTGTCTATCAGGGTCGCATAGCACCAGAGAAAAATGTCGAAGCCCTCCTCCGGGCTTGGAAGCAGTCGGCAATGGAGCCTGGTACTAAATTGCTAATTGTTGGCGACGGCCCTTTGAAGTCTTCCTTAGAGCCATTTTATGGTTCAGAATACGGCATTATCTGGTTAGGATTTGTCGCTGATGAAGACCGACGCATTGAAATTTTGCGGGGCGCAGATGTATTTGTTTTGCCTTCATTGGTAGAGGGTTTGTCCCTATCTCTGTTAGAAGGAATGTCATGTGGGTTGGCTTGTTTAGCAACAGATGTGGGTGCAGATGGAGAAGTATTGGAAAAAGGCGCAGGTGTCGTCATTAGTACCAAAACAGCGCGATCGCAATTGAGAACGCTCTTGCCAGTGTTGCAAGACCATCCAGAGTTAACAACTCTACTGGGGCAAAAAGCTAGACAGCGTGTATTAGACCGCTATACCCTCAGTAAAAATATTAGTCTGCTGGAAGAACTGTATAAAGGAGTTTTAGCACAGCGACCTCTACCACTAAGTCGTAGAGCGTAGGGAAAGGAAATAACCCTGTTCTGTCACTCTCCGAAAACTTTTGCCATTTCTGAAATAGAGAGCTTTTGTATAGCAAGCGATTGCGCGATTATTTCTTAATAACAAATACAAGAGCGATTTTTTTCTAATAGTATAGCTTGTATTGATTGCCTCATAGGGCTTCTAGCGATCGCCCTTCCGGAAAGTGACAGAAGAGGGATAAAGTGCGATGCCTGCACCTACGCATTTTTATGCTTATCAGTGTTCTCCAGATGCATTAGGTGCAGTTTAGCTTTTCTTCATCAGTCTTATATTAGGTATTAGGTTTTAACCTTGCTCTAATAATCATCACAGAACAGTGGCGAAATTCCAATATTTGGCGAGTAGAACTTTGAGAACTTGAAAATATTTTTAATGCTCAGGCAACAGGCGGTGATAGTTTTAACTTCTTATCTAATATTCGTGATGAAAATATTAGGAATCTTTTGAAAGGACGTACCCACAGTCTCCCTTCTAGCAACTGTAGAAGACATAACTATTTTAACAGAGACTTCGGTATTAATTAAGCCACCAGCGTTCAACGACAACATCTCCATCAGGACAAATAGTGTTCCACAATAGGGCATCCAAGAGCCAAGCGTCCTCCCAATTAGCTCCTTCCAAGTTAGCGCCACTCAAGTTGACACCAACCATTTGAGCGCCTCTCAAGTCAGCACCTCTCAAGTCGGTGTCACTCAAGTCAGCATGGTTCATTTCAGAACCAGCGAGATTGGCACCACTCAAGTTGGCACCCCAGAAATTGAGCTTATTCAAGCTAGCCTCTTCCAAGTTAGCACCCCTCAACTCAGCGTGACTCAAGATAGCTCGACTCAATGCAATGCCGCGCAAATCAGCTCCTTCGAGGTTGGCGCGATGAATAACTACGCCGAAAAACTTTCTCTCACCACTGGCATAACGTTGGAGCAATTCCTCAACCTTAATTACCCTGCTGCGATCGCTATAAATACTCCCATCTGGCATAGTAGTATTACAGAAAAGGGTTCCTTCAGTAGTAATGGAACTCCAGTTTGCTCTCAGCAAATTGGCATCAGTCAGGTTGGCACGACTCAGGTCAATACCAGTCAAATCAGCACCTCTCAAGTCAGCAAAACTGAGGTCAGTTTCAGCCAAATTAGCACCTCTCAAATTAGCACCACTCAAGTTAGCCCGCCTCAAGTTGGCGTACTTGATGTCGGTTCCTTCCAAACAGGCGTTACTCAAGTCGGCTCCACTGAAATCAATATGATATCTAGTGATTCCACTCAGATTTGCACCTTTGAGTATGGCATCCCTAAAGATGGGTACTCTGTAATGGAAATTCATAACTCTTCTCAAATTAACACCGCTAAAGTCCCGCTCTCCAGCATCATATCGCTGGAAAAATTCTTCGCTTTCCATAATTTAACCCTCGCATCAAGCAACACATATAAAATACATTGTATATACAACGCTAGAATGGCTTAATGGAATAAATAATAAAATTAAAAAATGACTGCAATTATTGACCTAAAAACATTATATGAATCCAATTACCTGCAATGGTTAGAGGAGACTATTAAATGTCTCAAAAATCGACAATTAGCAGACATTGACTATGAAAACTTAATAGAAGAATTGGAAGATTTGGCTAAAAATGAAAAAAGACGAGTAAAAAGTTTATTAGAACAGATTATTAGACATTTATTACTTTATCAATATTGGGATTTAGAAAAGCAAATAAATACTAATCATTGGGCAGCAGAAATTATTAGTTTTCGTAATCAAGTAAATGAAGATTTAAGCACTAATATACGCAAACATTTAGAGGATAATTTCAGCAGAATTTATAGCAATGCCTTAGATTATGTGAAAGCTAAAACAAAGCTAACCAATTTACCTGAATCATGTCCTTATTCCTTAGAGCAAATTTTAGATAAAAATTGAGTTACCTTAATCTTAAATTTTAATTCTTGGCGCAAGGTATATTCATATTTTAACTGATCAATACCATAAAATTAAGTCGCTACAACTTATCATATTCTTCTGGTTCTACGTTAGGCACTTTATTCAAAACTTGCTGGAATTTTTGCCAACTACCGCTTTTGGCTTTTTCTTCCAAATAGTCTTTGGTCATCCATGCGGAAACTTGTGCAGATAAGGCAATAGTTGCAAGTTGTTCAATAGAAATATTTTCTCTGGCTGCTAAAGCTTCAATTTGTTTATATAAAGATTCGGGTAGCTGTACATTTAAGTTAGTCATGGAATTTCTCCTACTATTTGCAAGAATTCTTTGGGTGAAACTACCGTCAGTCCGAATTTTTGGGCTGCTTGTAAATCTTTTTTATTGTAAGTGATGATAAAGTCGGCTTGGCATTCAACAGCTAAATCGATGAGAAAATCATCATCAGGATCGCGTGCTACTGGCCGCCATAAATAGAAAATGCTACATCTATTAGCGATTCTACAAATAGCTTCAATAACGTTGTCAATATCTTCATCGCTCAATCCAAGCTGCTCTTTTTCTCGTTTGAGAATTTCTTCATACTCGAAGACTAAGGTGGTAGAGACATTTAACTGCCAACGTGTATCATTCAGAATTGTTAACAGTTTGTAAGATGCACCACGATTAGATCGTAAACCAGTAAGCAGTACATTAGTATCAAGTACAAGTTGGTACGAATATGTCATTATTTCGCTATTACTAGCATTTTTCCGTAGTGACGAGCTTATAGTCTACCTATCGATCAATTAATCTTTGAATTATCCATTAAAGACCATCCTAAACTGGTTGGCTGTTCATAAACCCGCTTTAGAGTATTTACATCTCTGGCAGAAATAGGCGACGGGTTACGAACTTGAGAAAAGTATAAAGCATCAGTTTGTAGCGGACTATGACCCCAAATTCCCAACGCATGGCCAAATTCGTGGCGGCTAGCTGCAATGAGATACTCACCTGTTTGACTGGGGCTTATCAAGATGGTAAAGCGGTGGGATAAAATTTTGCTGCTGGTATATAACTGGTAAGTAGTTTGTGCTGATCGCGCACGAGGTATATTACTACCAGGGGAAATTTGTAGAGGTGGCGCTTTTCGCGCGATCGTAATATCAGCAATTTCTGGCTGTTCGACTATTGTCAAAGGTAAATAAGTAGTCCACTCCTTTACACCCTGCAAGACACCATTAACCCATGCTTGAGCTTGTTTTTCGCTGACAGATTTTGGCAGTTCTACGTAAACTCGAATGGGAAATTGTGACCAAACTAAATAACCAACTTGGGTTGTTGTGACTTGGGAAAAGTAGTCACCACTGTTAGTGTTATCTTGCCACTGCGCCAGTGTGGGCGGTAAGGGATGAGGTTTTGGGGAAGTGGGGAGAGAGATTATTAAATCTGAATATACATATTTTGATATTATTGTAAACCCATGAATCGACTCGATATTAGTAAAAACGATTAACAGCCCTGTACCAAAAAATAAGGCAAGAGCTTTAATTAACCGTCGTGAAATTAAATTTATTAGGGTGTTAAGTATCGGGTGTTGGGTTCTTTTCCCCATTTACCTATCCTTATTTAGGCAGCCAACCAGCACTTAAAACTACTGTTAAACCGAGAAAAATTACTGTCAATGCCCAAGTAATTCGGTTTAAGGTGTTTTCTGCACTTTTGGTGCTGCTAAATAATTGGGCTTGTCCGCCAATAGCGCCAACGCCATCACCTTTAGGACTATGGAGTAAAACCAAGATAATCAAACCAGTGGCGGAAAATGCCCAAATGCCTTGCACGATATTACTAACTGTCATGGTAGGAATCTCATTTATAACAATTTTTCAAACAGGGAGTCAGAGTTGGGAGTTGGAAGTTGGGAGTTAGGAGTTAGGAGTTAGGAGTTAGGAAAGTTTTAATTCATCACTCTTGACTATTAACTCTTAACTCCTCACTATTAACTGTTTTACAGCCCTACTTGCACGGGAGTGCGAGTACGTTGCAGCTCGTATTCTGCTGTTTTCAGCAGCGATCGCCCGGTCATTTCTGGTGGCTGAGGCAGCTGTAAAATCTCTAGAATTGTGGGAGCGATGTCGGATAGCTTGCCATCGCTTCGCAGTTCGACATTTGTACCATATCCAGGGATTTTAACTCTCTCTCCTTCTACCAAGATGAAGGGCACTGGGTTAGTGGTATGAGCCGTCCAGGGATTACCCCCTTCATCTAGCATATACTCAGCGTTGCCATGATCGGCAGTAATAATTGTTGTACCGCCGGATTTGATAACGCTCTCTAACAAACGTCCCAAACAGCGATCGACTGTCTCAATTGCTGTAATGGTAGCTTCGATTTGACCAGTATGCCCTACCATGTCTGGATTGGCATAGTTAATCACAACTAAGGAATATATACCCTTTTGAATCGCAGCGATCGCAACATCTGTAACTGCTACTGCTGACATCGCTGGGGCGTGATCATAAGTCGCTACCATTGGACTGCTTACCAGTTCCCGATCTTCTCCAGCAAAAGGTTCCTCCAGACCCCCATTAAAGAAATAGGTGACGTGGGCGTATTTTTCGGTTTCGGCGGTGCGGAACTGATTCAAACTGTGATTGGCTATGACTTCTCCCAGAATGTTACTGAGATTCTGAGGCTCAAAGGCTACAGCCACGGGTAAGTCTGAATCATACTGCGTAAAGGTAACAAAAGACAGGGGTGTGATTAGCTGTCTTTCAAAACCGTTAAATGTGGGACTGACCAAAGCTTGAGTTAGTTGTCTGGAGCGATCGGGGCGGAAGTTGAAAAATATCACCCCATCCCCTGGTTCTATTGCGCCGGGAGCAATTCGGATTGGGTTGACAAATTCATCTTTTACCCCTTCGGCGTAAGATGCTTGCAAGATTTCTACAGCCGTGCGATTATCAACCACACCATCTTGAGTCATCACGTCGTAGGCACGTTTGACGCGATCCCAGCGGTGATCGCGATCCATCGCGTAGTAGCGACCGCTGAGGGTGACTATGCGCCCAATTCCTGTGCGGTTTATATAATCTTGCAATAGTGTGATTGCTCTTACACCGTCAGTTGGGGCGGTGTCACGACCATCGGTAATGGCGTGAATACAAACTTCTGGAATTCGCTGGTCTTTGGCTAAGTCAAGTAGTCCGAATAGATGGGTGATATGTGAATGTACCCCTCCCTCAGAACAAAGGCCTACTAAATGCAGCTTGCCATTCCGAGAGCGAACTTCCTGGCAAATTTTGACGAGTGCTGGGTTTAAGGCAATAGAACCGTCTTCAACCGCATCAGAGATGCGTACCAGTTCTTGCGGTACTACTCGCCCAGCGCCAATGTTCAAATGACCAACTTCCGAGTTGCCCATTTGACCCTCTGGCAACCCTACGGCTTTTCCTGATGTGCGGATGAGGGTATGCGGATAAGCTGTCCATAAACTGTCCACTATGGGAGTTTTAGCAGCAACAATAGCGTTTCCTCGCCTTTCCTCGCAGTAGCCCCATCCGTCTAAAATGACTAGCACCACAGGAGCAACAGGTGCTTTGGTCATAGTAAAATTGCCCTTTACTTTTTGTAATACCCGAATGATACCACTGCTAATCCACGCCGCAAGTGAATTTTTGCTTATTAATTTCTTTTATGAAAGACTTACAGTTTTTTGAAATATTTTTTAAACTTAAGCAATTTTTCTGTAGTGTTGCCGATCGCTAACAACAAGTGATTACTTAGTAGTAGCATTTTAGCACTACTACTAAGTCTGTACTTGATCTATTATTTCTTTTTACTGGAAGCTTTTGCAGCTTTTTTAGCAGCTTTTTCAGCAGCGATCGCAGCTAACTTTGCTTGTTCTTTTTCCTCGGCAATTTTCTGGAGATAGTAATGATAGTCTCCTAAGTAAACCCGGAATTCACCATCACGAATTTCGACGATTTTGTTAGCTACTTGAGAAATAAAGTAGCGATCGTGGGAAACTACAATTGCCGTACCGTCATAATTTTTGAGAGCTTCTTCCAGCATTTCCTTCGCTGGAATATCTAGGTGATTTGTCGGCTCATCTAAAATTAGTAAGTTTGCGGGACGTAAAAGCATTTTTGCCAACGCCAAACGAGCTTTTTCTCCTCCACTTAATGCCCCAACTGCCTTAAATACAGTATCACCTGTAAATAAGAAGCGTCCCAAAAGCGTGCGGACTTCTTGATTATCCCAGTCTGGAACTTCATCATGGATAGTTTCCATGACAGTTTTTTTCAAGTCCAAAGCTTCAGCTTGGTTTTGCTCAAAGTAACCAGGAATAACGTTATGATCCCCTAATTGAACAATGCCTTCTGTGGGTGGTTCCATACCCATAATTACGCGCAGAAGGGTAGATTTTCCAGCACCGTTGGGGCCAAGAAAAGCAATGCGATCGCCTCTTTCAATTAGCAGATTTGCTGCCAAAAACAAGATTTTATCACCATAAAGATGAGTTAAATCTTTAATTTCTACTACCTCGCGTCCACTGCGGGGTGCAGGGGGAAAACGGAAGTGTAGAGTTCTTACCCCAGCAATGGGCGCTTCAATGCGCTCGATTTTGTCGAGTTGCTTTTCCCGGCTTTTTGCCTGGGTACTGCGGGTAGCACTGGCGCGGAATCTATCAACAAAGGTTTGCTGTTTCTCTAATTCTTTTTGCTGGCGTTCGTAAGCACTCAGTTGTGCTGATTGACTTTCGGCTTTTTGTTCCAAATATGCCGAGTAGTTACCAAGGTAGGTACTGGAAACGCCACGTTCAGTTTCCACAATTTGGGTGCAGAGGCGGTCAAGGAATTCCCGGTCATGGGAGACTATTACCATCGGCGTAATCAGCCCTCTGAGGTAATTTTCCAACCACTCAATTGTTTCTAAATCTAGGTGGTTAGTCGGTTCATCCAGCAGCAACAAGTCGGGTTTTTGCAGCAGGATTTTACCTAAACTCATCCGCATTTGCCAACCACCACTGAAGGCACTGACGAGGCGATCGCCATCTTCTAGCCCAAACCCCATTTCTGGCAGAATTTTCCCAATGCGTGCATCTAAGTTGTAGCCGTCTAAGGCTTCAAATTTACGCTGCAAGCGATCCAACTTGTCGATCAGTCGATCCAGTTCCTCTGGGCTAGCCGTTTCCATCTCTTGTGGGATGTGCGCCAGAGATAACTGTACTTCGTTGGCTTCTTTGAAGACAGTCCAAAATTCTTCTCTAACGGTGCGAGTGGGGTCTACTTCAAACTCTTGGTTAAGGTAGGCTATATGTAAGCTATTAGGACGAATGATTTCGCCAGCGGTGGGTTCCATTTCCCCAGAGATGATTTTAAGTTGGGTTGATTTTCCAGCACCGTTGACACCGACTAAGCCAATGCGATCGCCTGGTTTAACTTCCCAGTTGATATCTTTGAGAACTTCGCCTGTGGGATAAATTTTACTTATATGTTCTAGTCGCAGCATTAAGTTTCTCTCAGGTAGGGAGTGGGTGGTTGAGGACGAAGTACTAACACCGCCTCTAATATTAACAAAAATTAACTATAAATTCGTCGTGATCAAGTTTGGAAGCCGCAAACCAAATTTGGCTTGAGCCACGGATAAAATTTACCACATCTATCTCAAGGCTGACTTTGTGCTACTTCTCTGACTTCTTCGACATTCAAATCTAACGCCTGTGCTACTTGTTCTACAGTCAACCCTGCTGCCAACATTGCTGGTACTGCTTTTAGTTTCCCTTGAACTTTACCTTCTTCAATGCCTTGAACCTTACCTTCTTCAACACCTTCCTGAAAGGCTTCTTGATAAAATCTGGTTTGTTTTAATTCGCTTAAGCCAAACATTTCCTCCATCTCCTCCCTACTCATTGTGGGAAATTTGTAAGCCAAAATCGTCTCTATAAATTGTAATAATTGCTGCTGTTTTGGTGGTGAGCTTATCTCTGACTTGGTTCTGTCTATCAACTCCCTTGCTTGTGCGATCGCTATATCGTCAGTTGCAATTACTAATTTAGCAGTTGCAATGCCAATTGGAAGCGATGCAGCTTCACCTAATTCATCCAAATAAATGCGCCTGACGCGCCCACTTGTGAAAAACTCACGGTAATGTTTGATATTGCCTGTATCAAGATTCCTGTTTGGGTATAAAACCACAGCACCCCAGTCATTTGATGGTTGATTCTGACGGAGGTATAAACATATTTCTGCAATTAGCCGTGAATAAATTTCCCCATCAGCTTGAAATTGCACTTCAACAAAGTAAATCGGGTTATCACTTCCTGGTGTAGGCAGAAATACGCCATCGATTCTGAAGGCTGTTTGTTTGATTTCAGCTGATGAAAATTGATAAAGACTAGCTGATTCTGGAGGATTACCAATAAGTTCAAAGAAGATATCAGGGAATTCTTGAAACAGCCGATAAAAGATGATGTCTGTTTTCACAATTTTATATCATTTGAAAATTTTTATTTGCTGTTCATTTATTACTTTATTCTTCAGAACCATCTCGCACTTTGAGCAATTGCTCTTTTGCCATCCCTAATATCCGTGAAAGGGGCGCTAATAAACTATCATCAAATGCTTCTCCAGCATAAATACTATTCAGTTCAGTAGGGGATAATTTAAAGGTATCGCAGAATTTAGCAAACTCCTGGTTACTCAAGTCAAGCTCTTTTTGCCTATCCTGAAGTAAAACTGCGATCGCTCTAGTTCCATACTTGGGACGTTCACTAGTTTTTATATATTTTTCCATTAAATAATTGACTTTTCTGGTATCGCCGCCGATTTTTTTAATTAAATCAGTACAAGCCATTTTTAGCGCTTTTTTTAAAACTTCTTCTTCATTTAAAACTTTAATAATTTCACTAGCATATTCTGGTTTAAAAATCCCACCAAATTCCCTTGATGATAAACTGGTATATAAGGATTGTTGGTTTCAACTTGCCAATCTAAAGGCTCATTGCGTAGCGACATAGCTGCACCCCTAAATATTTTCAGATTGCACCATTTTAAAACCATTTATTCCTTAACTGCCAGTAAAATACCCTAGCACTGGCGATTAGAAATCGCAGCTATACAGACAAAACCCACCTCCGTGGGTTTCAACTTGCTGGAGTCCACGCAGACGGGCTTAGTTTATATAGTCATTACGTATTTCTTCCAGAACCTCTAACTCAGCCAAAATTAGCGATCGCCAGATGAATCAAGGCGATTCTACTACTCACACGCCTTGTTTTGTGATTCGTATTCTTCAAAAATTATTACAGCAGCTTCTAAGTATCGATCTAATAGACGATGAGCGGATATATCAGGTAATACTAATTCGACTGCCCTAGTGGTTTCCATTACTCCACCACGATCTTCTCCATCTTTAAAAGCTGCGATAGAACCCCATAGTCGAGCTATTGCAGTTTGAATTTCTTCCCTTTCAGGCAAATACCATATTTCTCGACTAATTTCATTACACTGTAAAGGAGTTAAAACATTTTGCTTTGATAAAGCTTGCTGAATATATTTATTAAGCTGGGAGAGTTTGTCCGATTCAATCTCGGATGAATATATTTCTATGCACTCTATTGCCCATTTAATTGCCAAACTATAGTGATATTTTTGTAATTTAAGTGCAATTGGATAAGCCCAAAGTATTTCTTTTTGCGCTATAGTTTGTTTTACATTTTCTATTACTTGTTTCATAGATGTAACTATATCTAACTAACTTGGAGTAAAACTTATAAGTATATAATTTTTTTCACCTCGTTTTACTTAAGGTATCTCCAAATAACAAATGAGCGTCATAAAAATGGTACTAATTATCCTTCCCAGTCTTGACGAGTATCGCACAGAAAATTGTCTGCGTAGGCGTAGCCCGTCGTAGACATCGCATCATCAAATAAATAAGGGCAATCCTTTGGAAAAGTTCGTAATGGTAAGTTAGTTTCTCGTAGCGCCAAATCGACTCCGGCTTCAAAGCCATCTAACAATGATTCTTCGATTCGAGACTTTAAACTAGGGTTCTGTCGCAGATGCCTGTGGATGGCGCGACGCTGTTCTCTAATTGTTAAAAACCAACTGCGAGAGCGTTGTTCGGGTTGATACTCCCACTTTAAGAGATGACCGAGTAATACACTCAGACGGCTCACGAGTTCCCGATACTCCTGTCTCCCCAAAGCTTGAATTTCCTCTTGCAGGTGTTGCCAGTCTAGTTCCATAACTAGCCTCTGCTCTAACGCTTTAGCCTGCTGCTGTGTCCAGCCATAGAAGTCTTGGTCATACAAAAAAGGTTTGTCCATAGAGTTGAATCTTGACAGCAAGAAACCACAAGCTAGTTTGATCCGATTTTGCGCTAAATCGCCCTTAAAAAACTTAATTACGAATTACGAACTTGTACTGAGCGTCTTGCCTTGAGCGAAGTCGAAAGGAGCCGAAGTATTACGAATTACGAATTATTTTAATATTCAACTTGCTTTCGCTTCATCCCCAGACGCTTCAGCCACAGCCGCCAATCTATCTGCCGCAGCTTGCACAATTTGAGCTACTTGGCTAAGAGGCATGTGCTGGATTTGTCTCAGAATCAGACTCAAATCTGAAGTTTCTGGAATTGGCTTACCATCAATGCAGCTGATTAACTCTTCCATTGTGTAGCCTGCTTTCGATGCGATTTGAGCCAAATTTTCTGTATCTGGAACCTTCACACCTTTTTCCCACATCTGAACAGCAGTAGCAGATACTCCCAAAAGCTTACCAAACGCTCGCTGACTCATTGAACCGCGAGCTAGTTTAATGATTTCAATCAGTTTTTGTTTGCTTTCGATCTTCACTGCTTATATAGCTAGCCAACTTTATTTACAAGTTTACTTTCAATAATACAAGTTTACTTTTATATTGACAGCCTTGTGTTTTAGTACTAAACTATATCTCTGGTTGTAAATCGGCAACTACAGGCATCAAGCTAGTAGAATAACCCATCTATCTTTAATCAACCCAAAAAACTTAGTTTGCTACGGCGGTTGTGCTAGTAGTTAGACTTTGCTGCGAAGAAATAATATCGAAGGTGCATCATGTTTCGCAAGCCAGGCAAAATTAACCAATATCGCCGCAAAGGTAAAAATCTTATAGCCATTAATAAAATTAAACCAGAACAGTGGAACATTTCTGACGCAGAAACCAAAGAAGCTTTAAAAGTTAAAGGCTACGATGTTAAGCAAATCAAAAAAATCCACCTTCTGAAACATCAAGTGTGTATTTCCTACTGGGATGCAAAAGGCAATATATGCAGCAGCTTTTTTAGCTACCGGATTTTTGCACGTTGGCAAGAAGAAGTGGAAAAGCTAATTTATACCTGTGAAACCCTGAAGGAATGGGCGAAGCTAAACTACGTTATGAAGTACGAATTTGCCTATTACCATTATCCCAGTGAAATAGAAGATATACTCCATGCGATATTAGAAAACCACCTGTCCGTGTTAAAAGCAACATTGCAACAAGTGGTTTTACAGAATATTNNNCAACANGCACAGCAATTANNNCCATTTGTAGAGACGCGATTCATCGCGTCTTTATCCAACCAAAGATGTGTTGCAATCATTAATTGAATTGGTATTAGTTAGCGGCAGAAGTCGCTAACTCCGCAAGACGTTCCTGTTGGTCTAGAGATATACAAGATTGGATAAGCGTCTCTAAATCACCATCCAAAACAGGGGTAAGGGAATAATTCTGACCTAACCGATGATCGGTAGCGCGGTTATCTTTATAATTATAGGTGCGAATTTTTTCCGATCGCGATCCAGTACCAACCTGCGATCGCCGCATGGAAGTAACAGCTGCTTGTTGTTCGCTTAACTTGATGTCATACAACTTCGCCCGCAGAATTTGCATCGCCCGTTCTTTGTTTTGCAACTGGCTGCGTTCTTCTGTACAGAAAATCCGAATCCCTGTCGGTTTGTGCATCAAGTCAACGGCTGTTTCCACCTTGTTGACGTTTTGTCCACCAGCACCACCAGAACGGGCTGTAGTCATTTCAATATCTTTCGGGTCAATGTGAATTTCCACATCATCTACCTCTGGCATAATCGCCACGGTAGCTGTGGAAGTATGAACCCGTCCCCCAGATTCAGTTGCTAAGCACGCGCTGCACACGATGCACTCCAGCTTCAAACTTTAACTGGCTGTAAACGTCATTACCTTTAATTTCGAGAATGACCTCTTTCCAGCCACCCATTTCTCCGCGAGATTCGCTTACTAGAGAAACTTTCCAACCTTGAGTCTGGGCATAGCGGGTGTACATCTGCATCAAATCGCCAGCCCAAATACTTGCTTCATCGCCACCAGTACCAGCCCGAATTTCCAACATGATATTCTTTTCATCATTGGGGTCGCGTGGTAGTAGTAAGACCTTCAAGCGAGACTCTAAATGTTCTATTTTTTCTTCAAGTTCTTTTACTTCCAGTGATGCCATTTCTTGCAACTCTGGGTCACTTGCAGATTCTTTGTAAACCTGACGCGCTCCAATCAAGTCTTCTTGGGCTGTTTTCCAAATTTCATAAGTATTAACTACCTCTTCCAAAGAAGAACGAGACTTAGCAATTTCTTGATACTCATCAGGATTGCTAGCGGTATCGGGGTCGCCAAGACGACGTGTTAATTCATTAAAAGTTTGTTCAACGGATTTTAGTTTGTCCAGTAAGTATGATTCAGCCATGACGATTGCGATCGCTCCTTAAAAAAATAACAAATTGGCTCGAGCATATAAATAAAAATCGACCCAGCTGATGCAGGGCCGTCGTTAACAGCAGAGCCAACTCGCTACTTTTTGTCTTGTTCGTCGCCAGATGTTTGAGTGCTGCTCATACCGTACTTGCGGAGGAAGCGCTCTACTCGACCTTCAGTGTCAATAATCTTCTGAGTGCCAGTGTAAAAGGGGTGATTTCCAGACCAAACATCTACGTGCAATTCTGGCTTGGTAGAGCCAATGGTCATAACGACTTGACCGTTGCAGTAAACTTTAGCATCTGGATACCACTGGGGGTGAATATCAGCTTTAGCCATTGTTCTTTTTGTGATGAATCTATATAAATTATAACTTTCAGGTTTCAATTGGAGCTAGGAGAAGGGAGAAGGGAACAGTTTACAGTTAACAGAAAACTATCACCTGTCCCCTGTAACCTATCACCTTCTTCACCAATGCCCAATTCCCTAACGCTTAGAGTATTGAGGTGCTTTCCGAGCTTTGTGTAAACCATATTTCTTCCGCTCTTTTGCTCTGGGATCGCGAGTCAAGTAACCTTCGGTTTTCAAAGGTGGGCGGTTGTCTGGGTCGAGTTGGCACAAAGCACGAGCAACTCCCAAGCGAACAGAATCAGCCTGTCCGGTCAAGCCGCCGCCTTCTGCTTTCACCAAAATGTCATACTCGTTTTCTAATCCCAGAGTTTCTAGGGGTGCTTTAATCACTCCCAGGTAGTTGGGGTTGAATTGGAAATACAAGGTTCCATCTTTACCGTTCACAATCAGTTGACTGGTGCCTGGAACCAAGCGTACCCGTGCTACCGCATTCTTACGGCGGCCAGTACCCCAGTATACGGCGCGACCGCTATTAGCATCTGCTACTACCATTAATTTTCTTCTCCAGGAATTGTATTAACTTTTAGTTCTTTAGGTTTTTGAGCATCATGGGGATGCGTAGGCCCAGCATAAACTTTCAGCTTGGTGAACAACTGCTTACCCAAGCTATTTTTAGGTAGCATACCTTTAACAGCTTGTTCTAAAATTCGCTCTGGTATGCGGTCTTGCAGTTTAGCGAAAGTTTCCGTTTTCATTCCACCAGGGCGACCAGAATGGCGGCGGTAAAGCTTTTGAGTGCGCTTTTTGCCTGTGACTGCTACTTTCTCGGCATTGATGACGATTACGAAGTCACCTGTATCTAGATGAGGTGTATATTCGGGTTTCTTTTTGCCTCTCAATACCTGGGCGATTTCGCTGGCGAGGCGACCGAGGCGTTTGTCGGTGGCATCTACTATGTACCACTCACGCTCAAGGGTTGCTTGAGAAGGAAGGTATGTTTTAACTGTTGTCATTTGTCATTTGTCCTTTGTCATTTTTAATTTGTCATTAGTCATTTGTCTTTTGTCATTTGTTATTTGTCCTTTGTCCTTTGTCAGTTGTCCTTAGTTATTCACTAATGACTAATGACCAATGACTACTGACCAATGACTAATGACTCTTGACTAGTGACGAACTTTGGCAAGGTGTCGTACCAAATCTCTTTTGGAAAGGGAAAATCGGGATAGCCGACTCGCAACAAACACAAGCCTTGAGGCGGGGCAGCATATTTCACTTCTTCCCGGCGTTCTTCTTTCCAGAGTTGGGTGAAGCCAGAAAGTGTTCGTTGTCCAGAACCTACTTCTACCAGCATCCCTACCAACAGCCGTACCATGCCATACAAAAATCCATCTGCCTGTATTTCAATATGGATAAATGGCCCACTGCGACGACACTCTGCTGCTTGTACCTCTACCCAGGAATGCGATCGCTTTGAGCCTGCACGGTGAAAAGCAGCTAAGTGATGCTTTCCCAAGAGAGGTTTCAAGGCAGCTTGGATTAAAGATTCATCCAGGGGTGCATAATAATAATGCCAACTGAAGGGTCTTACAAACAAGTTAAGCCGATCTTCAGTATATATTGTGTAGCGATACCGTCGATAGGCTGCACTAAAGCGAGCGTGCCAACGGTTATCGACACCAGCTGAAGCCCTGATTAATATATCTGGCGGCAGGTAGCTGTTGAGGATTGTTGCCCACTTGTGAGGCGGAATAAAACCTGTTGCTTCAAAATGGGCTACTTGAGCAGCAGCGTGAACTCCAGAATCGGTTCGCCCAGCTCCATGCAGTGTTACATGATACCCAAGAATAGTAGCGATCGCAATTTCAATCTCTTCTTGGACTGTCCGGTGTTGTTTTTGCCGTTGCCAGCCATGAAAATGAGTGCCTAGGTATTGGATTACCAAGGCTACTCGATGAGTTTGTGTAGGCTGGTGGCTTTCTAACATACAGATTTTGTCCTTTGTCATTTGTTTTTTGTCATTTGTCCTTTGTCACTTGTCCTTTGTTATTCACCGATGACCAATGACTAATGACTAATGACCAATAACCAATGACTAAATGACTTAAACCAATTCAATTATTGCCATTTTTGCATTATCGCCCCGACGCGGTACGGTATGCAGGATGCGGGTATAACCGCCCTGGCGATCGCCATATCGAGTTGGAGCTTGCTCAAATAGAGCGTGAACCAGTTGTTTGTCGAAGATATAGCCAAGAGCTTCCCGGCGTGCTGCCAAAGAGCCATTTTTGGCTAGGGTAATCATTTTTTCCACTTCACTTCTGAGAACTTTCGCTCTAATTAAAGTGGTGGTGATCTTACCATGACGGATCAACTCGGTGGCGAGCGATCGCAGTAAAGCACGGCGTTGATCGGCTGGTTTACTGAGTTTTTTGACGCGACAACGGTGACGCATAATTATGCACTATGAATTATGAAGGTTTTTCTTAAGGGTGTTTAGAGCCTCTTTCCATTGGCAGGGTAATGCCCAAGCGTCGCTGCAAAGCTTCCACAACTTCTTCTGCTGACTTCTGCCCAAAGTTCTTAATTTCTAAGAGGTCTTCTTGGGTATAATCCAGCAAATCTGCCACAGAGTTAACTTGTGCCCGTTTGAGACAGTTATATGCCCGCACAGAAAGTTGCAACTCTTCGATGGGTATCTGAGCAGTTGGATCGTCTGGAATATCCGAACCTGTGTCTGTTGGTTCTAGGGAGATGTCTTTCAACGGATTGAATAAATCTACCAAGATTGCGGCAGCAGAAGATAGTGCTTCTTGAGGGGAAATACTGCCATTTGTCCAAACTTCCAACAGTAGTCGGTCTTTTGGAATCAAGCCTTCCCCACGAGATTCTTCAACACTGTAGTTGACTTTTCGCACNNNAGCNATAAATATTGAGTCGATTTGCAGAAAATCCAACGATGTGGCTTCCTCACGTCCTCGCTCTACAGTGCGATAGCCTTTGCCTTTCTCGATCCGAAATTCCATTTCTAGCTTTCCACCCTCAGCGATGGTGGCTACATACTGGGTCGGATCGATGACTTCTACTTCACTGGGCAAATCAAAATGCGCCGCAGTGATTGTTGTTGGACCGGTAACGAGTAATCTCCCAATCTGAGGCTGCGAAGAATAGTTTTTGAGGATAACTTCCTTCATTCTCATGAGGATTTCCAGCACATCTTCCCGCACGCCCGGAACTGTAGCAAACTCGTGTGAAACGCCCGCAATCCGCACTGCTGTAACTGCTGTACCTTCTAAATTAGACAGTAAAACCCGCCGCAGTGCGTTGCCAACAGTTGTTCCTTGACCGCGTTCTAGAGGTTCCAATACAAATTTACTGTAATGGTTCCGACTTTCTTCGGTATTCGACTCTACACATTCAATTTGAAACTGCGCCACGGATGAGCCTCCCTTTTTCTAAGGTGCTGCTAGCAGACAAATCAATTGCCTCCAGAATTGATTGCCAATTTTCGATTTTGGACTTTGGATTTTGGATTGTGCTTCTTTGGTTCATGCTCCGCCTCTGATTGGCGCAACAAATCTTAAATCATCAACTTAAAATCCACGAGCCCAGCACCCTTATAATCGGGTTCAATCTAAAATCGCAAATCTAAAATCCAAAATTGATTAATAATATTTTTGGTAGCCGGAAGTTTAACAGCTTTCCCGGCGGGAAAATCTGACGCGCTTCTGGTTGCCCAAGCTTTGACTCAATAACAGTTTGCACGTTAGACGCTCAAGCGGTCATTGCTGGCTGTAACTTTTCGTCCTCACTGCCCAAGTCTTGGTGTTTAAACTCGACGGCGCTTGGGCGGACGACAACCATTGTGAGGAATCGGGGTAATATCCCGAATCAGGGTAATTTCCAGTCCTGCTCCTTGAAGTGCCCGGATAGCGGTTTCTCTACCTGCTCCTGGCCCACTGACCATTACCTCAATTTGGCGCATTCCTTGATCGATAGCGCGACGGGCTGCACTTTCAGCAGCGGTTTGCGCTGCAAAGGGAGTTCCCTTTTTTGCTCCCTTAAAACCGCTAGAACCAGCACTAGCCCAGGAGATGACATCTCCATTTTGATCGGTAATGGTGACAATGCTATTGTTGAAAGTAGACTGGATGTAGGCCATTCCACTGGGTACATTCCGTTTCTGCTTCTTGCTCCCGGATTTTTTAGTTGGTTGTCTCGCCATACTTGTTTAGTTGATTTAAGGTAAAACTTGCTCGGATTAGCAAGCGTTGCAAAATTATTTCCCTGGAGCCTTCTTCTTCCCAGCCACTGTCTGCCTTCTGCCTCGACGGGTTCTGGCATTGGTGCGAGTTCTTTGGCCTCTGACTGGTAAGCCCATGCGATGACGACGACCTCTGTAGGTACCAATGTCAACTAAGCGCTTGATGTTCAAAGACTCCAAGCGCCGCAAGTCGCCTTCTACTTGATAGTTGGTTTCTATTTCCCCTCGTAGGGCTGTCACATCGGCATCACTTAAGTCTTTAACGCGGGTGTCTGGGTTCACACCAGTAGCCGCTATAATTTCTTGAGAGCGTGATAAACCAATTCCGTAGATGTAAGTTAGACCGATCTCGACGCGCTTATCGCGTGGAAGGTCTACTCCGGCAATACGTGCCACAATGAACTCTCCCTATTGTTCTCGCAATTACTGTTGGTTGGAAAAACGTGACTAATCGCGTCTTTTCGTTTTAATGATGATGTGCGTGTTACAACTCACTCTGTTGGTAAGAGTTTTATCCTTGACGTTGCTTGTGTTTCGGGTTCACGCAGATCACCATAACGCGACCACGACGTTTGATCACGTTACACTTTTCACAAATTTTCTTGACTGAGGCTCTAACTTTCATGGCCTTTTATTTTTTGACTCCAAATATAAAATTATAGCATTTATAGGAAAATTAATCCAGTTAAATGACTAGTAAACAGTCAAAAAAATGGTTTTATGGTAAAATTCTCTACATACACTTACTTCTTTCGTAGTCGATAAGTAATTCTGCCTTTGGTCAAGTCGTAGGGTGTTAACTCCACCTTGACGCGATCGCCGGGCAAAATCTTGATATAATTTCGGCGAATCTTGCCGGAAATGTGTGCTAGCACGTTAAAACCATTGTCCAAGTCAACGCGAAACATCGCATTGGGCAATGACTCTGTAACCGTGCCTTCCATTTCAATCAAATCTTGCTTAGACAATTTGTTTTTTCCTCAACTCAACAATTCGGTGTTCAGTTGCAGCGCTTCATCTGCAAAGAAACACATTTTAAGAAATATATCAACAGTTTATTAATATATCTTAGCTAAAATTGATCTTTTTCTTGGGAGTGTGGTTGGGGAGTAGGGAATTATGTACTCTCTATTCCCCTTCTTTTCACGAAGCGATTACCTTTTGTAGTTCACCAGTGACATCTTCTTGGGACTGATTGCCATTGACTGTTAGGAGTTTTTTGCGATCGCCGTAATAATCAATTAAAGGTGCAGTTTCAGCACGATACACTTCTAAACGACGACGAATTACCTCTTCAGTATCATCTTTTCGTCCTCTAGCTAGCAAACGTGCAATTACAATTTCATCTGGTGCATCTAAATTGACTACCCTTTCGCCACCTTGATGTATTGCTTCCAGTAACTTCTCCAAAAAAGCTGCTTGGGTCACTTTCCGGGGAAATCCATCCAGAATCCAACCATTTTTGGCATCTGGTTGATCGAGGCGCTCCTGTACCAAGTCCTGCACTAGCTGGTCGGGTACTAACTCGCCGCTATCAACATAACTTTGAGCTTTGATTCCTAAAGGAGTCTGCTCTTTCATAGCTTGTCTTAATATTTCACCCGTAGAAATATGGGGAATATTCAAGTGTTCAGCCAAAGTTTGAGCTTGTGTTCCTTTACCCGCTCCAGGTGGCCCCAAGAAGATTAATCGCGTCACTATTATTTCACCATTCCTTCATAGCGCTGAGATATGACATAAGTTTGGACTTGTTTGGCTGTCTCAATTGCCACACCAACTAAAATTAACAAAGAGGTAGCACCTATCCCCTGGAAAGTTTTCACATTCAAAGCACTTTCCACGGCTGTGGGGATAATCGCAACAAAGCCCAAAAAGATCGCACCCAAAAAAGTGAGTCGGTTGGAAACGCGTTCGATATACTCGCTAGTTGCCTTGCCGGGACGAATTCCAGGAATACTAGAACCCATTTTTTTCAAGTTCTGCGCCACGTCTACTGGGTTGAGAATCAACGAAGAATAGAAGTAGCTGAAGAAAACTATGGAAACCATGTAGACCAAGGCATAGACCCAGGAGCTAGAACCGCCTGGACTCAAATAAGTGTTAACTATATTCGCCAATTCGGCATTTTTAGTAAAATTGGCGATCAGCAGTGGCAAGCTGAGGATGGCAGCAGCAAAAATAATTGGCATTACGCCGCCTTGATTTAGCCGCAGAGGGAGATAGCTACGTTGCTCTGCCAAAACTCTCCGACCTACTTGGCGACGAGCCGAAATAATTGGGATGCGGCGCATTCCTTCTTGAACAATCACAATACCAACAATTGTTGCTAGGAAAACTAAGATCAGCACGATCACCCGACCTACTGTTTCCCGACCGCCGACTTGCACCAAGTCGATGGTGTCACCCAAAGCTTTTGGTAATGATGCAACAATATTGACAAAAATCAACAAGGATGCACCGTTTCCAATACCCCGTTCTGTAATTAGTTCTGATGCCCACATAACGAACATTGAACCAGCAGTCAGAGCGATCGCAGTTTCAGCGACAAATATGGGACCTGGGTTTAAGGCAAATTGCTGGAGGAATAATGCCGAAAAAGCTGTACTTTGAAGAATTGCCCAAACTACAGTTACATATCGGGTAATTTGCGATATTTTTCGCCGACCAGCTTCCCCTTCATTTTTCTGTAAATTTTCTAAAGATGGAATGGCCGCCGTGAGCAATTGGATGATAATAGACGCATTAATGAAGGGCAAAATTCCTAAAGCAAAGACTCCCAAAGTCGAAAGTCCTCGCCCGGAAAATATATCCAGTAAGCCAAATATGGAATTACTGCCCGATATGGCTTCGGCAAATCTTGGTCTATCAATCCCTGGAACGGGTAAGAAAATACCCAGGCGAACCAAAATTAAGATACCGACGGTGACAAGCAGCCTACCTCTTAGCCCGGCTGCCTGCGCCATCTGCATAAAAGTTTCTTGAGCCGTTGGGGCTTTATCTCGACTGATCATAGAGTGCTACCTTTATAGTGAACCAAGCACTGGCAGCGAGTTGGCTTGCATTTAAGTGCGCTGTTCCGGCTCACTCATAAGACTTCACAACTACCACCAGCTGCCTCAATTTTGCTACGCGCTGAACCTGTGAAAGCTGCCGCTTGTACCTTGAGCGGGATGCTCAATTCCCCGTTACCTAGAACTTTCAGTGGCCCCTTGACAGCAGTCAGGATACCTGCGGCTTTCAATGAGGTCAAAGTTACTTCCGTATTCGCGGGAAGGGAGGCTAGCTTCTCTACATTAATCGTAGTGTAAATCCTCTGATTAATAATCGGAAAGCCCTTCAGCTTAGGTAAGCGGCGGTACAATGGCTGTTGACCACCTTCAAAACCTGGTCGGGTACCACTACCAGAACGAGATTTTTGACCCCGCATACCTAAACCAGCACTAGCGCCTTGTCCGGCAGAAATACCTCTAGCTACACGGCGCTTGCGTTTTTTTGAGCCTTTTTGCGGCTTAACATCATGGAGTCTCATAATTTATCAAGTTCTCATTTGTCGTTTGTCATTTGTCGTTTGTCATTTGTCATTTGTCCTTTGTTATTCACTAATGACTCATGACCAATGACTAATGACTAAATTAGATGTAGAGATTTTGAATAGGAATACCGCGATCTTCGGCGACTTCAGCAAGGGTACGCAGTGTAGATAAGGCATTAACTGCGGCTCTAGCATTATTGAGCGGATTGTTGGAGCCTAGTTGCTTGGCTAAAACGTTACGAACTCCTGCTAATTCCAACACAGTTCGCACAGCACCACCCGCAATTACCCCAGTACCAGGTGCGGCTGGACGCATAATCACTTTTGCACCACCACCGACACCATCAATGGGATGGGGGATGGAGTTGGATTTGGTGATTGGGATATCAATGAGGTGTTTTTTGCCGTCGGCTACGCCTTTTTTGACGGCACCTATTACATCTGAAGCTTTGCCTACTCCAACTCCAACCTGACCGCGTTCGTTACCAACGACAACAATCGCTCGGAAGCTGAGTTTTTTACCACCTTTGACCACTTTACTTACGCGGCGGATTTGGATAACCCGCTCTTGCCAAGTGGTTTCTTCTTTTTTGGCACGCTTTGTTCTACTTTTACGCTCTGTTGCCATAATTTATGCTCTGGTGAACGTCATTTGTCAGTTGTCATTTGTCATTTGTCCTTTGTCATTTGTCCAATAACTAATGACTAATGACTAATGACTTTAGAAATCTAAACCAGCTTCGCGTGCTGCATCAGCTAATGCTTTGACACGACCATGATATAAGTTACCACCGCGATCGAAGACTACTTTGGTAATGCCTTTTTCTAGCGATCGCACTGCGATCAACTTACCAACTTGTACCGATGCATCGCGGTTTGCACATGACGCTAAACTAGATTTCAACTCTGGTTCTACAGTCGATGCAGCCACGATGGTTTGATGCTGAGTATCATCAATCAGCTGGGCATAAATATGCTCATTAGAACGAAATACCGCTAAACGCGGACGTTCTGGGGAGCCAATCACTTTGCCACGAACGCGTCGATGACGACGGTTTTTTGATTCTCTACGAGTAAGTTTCATTTCTACTTCTTACCACCCTTACCAGTCTTACCAGCTTTCCGTCTGACCACTTCACCAGCATAGCGAATGCCTTTACCTTTGTAAGGTTCTGGTGGACGAACGGCACGAATCTTGGCGGCTGTGTTACCGACGATTTCTTTGTCATAGCCGCTAACAATGACGTTAGTGGTACCTTCTACGGCAAACTGAATTCCATCTGGTGGTTCAATTTGCACTTGATGGCTGTAACCCATATTCAAAACTAGGTTACGCCCTTGAAGTTGTGCCCTGTAACCAACACCTTGAATTTCCAAACGGCGCTGAAAACCTTGGGAAACTCCCTCGACCATGTTGGCAACTAAAGTGCGGCTCAAGCCGTGCAATTGCTTCGATGTCCGAGTTTCATCCCGACGATTTACGTGTAATATTTCCCCCTCTTGAGAGAGTGAGACATTATCTCTGAGAGTGCGAGAAAGTTCTCCTTTCGGGCCTTTCACCACAATATTCGTACCATCGATCGCCACTTGAACTTTGGCGGGAATAGTAATTGGACGTTTACCAATACGTGACATGACTTTTTGTCCTTTGTTATTTGTCCTTTGTCCTTTGTCTTTCACTAATGACAAATGACTAATGACCAATGACTACCAAACGTAACAAAGTACTTCGCCACCCAAGTTCTGACGCCGCGCTTCGCGGTCAGTCATAATGCCACTGGATGTAGAAATAATGGCAATGCCAATGCCGCCTAGTACTCTTGGTAATTCTTTTCGATTTGAATAAACACGCAAGCCAGGCTTACTCACTCGCTTTAAGGCGGTGATTAGAGGCTGACGGTTTTTTCCCTTGTATTTCAGGGAAATCACCAGATTGCGTTTTACCCCTTCTTCTGCTTCTTCGATTTCAGCAATAAAGCCTTCCTCCCGTAGCACTTTGGCAATGCTCCGGGTCAATTTTGTAGCTGGCACTTGTGTAGTTTGATGCCGCGCCAGGTTGGCATTGCGGATGCGCGTCAGCATATCTGCAATTGTGTCGTTAGCCGCCATCGTTCCCTCTATAGATGAACTTACTGATCGCGAAAGGGCATTCCTAATTCTTTAAGTAAGGCGCGTCCCTCTTCGTCGTTTTTTGCTGTAGTGATAATGGAAATATCCATCCCACGCACTTGATCGATGCTGTCGTATTCGACTTCTGGAAAAATTAGCTGTTCTCTTACACCCAAAGTGTAGTTACCGCGTCCGTCAAAGCTTTTAGGGCTAACGCCGCGAAAATCTCGAATTCTGGGTAATGACAGGCTAACTAACCGATCGAAAAAGGCATACATCCGTTCGGCTCTGAGTGTCACCATGATCCCCACAGGCATACCTTGACGAATCTTAAAGCCAGCGATCGCCTTTTTCGCCCTTGTCACCACTGGTTTTTGACCTGTTACCAGGGCAATTTCGTTGATGGATGCCTCTAGAGACTTCGCATTTTGAGCTGCTTCACCCAAACCCCGGTTAATCGTAACCTTTACCAACTTCGGTACTTGATGAACGTTGGTATATTGAAACTGATTAATCAGTTTGGGGACGATTGTCTCTTGATATAAGGTTTTGAGTCTTGTTGTCGGCATAGTTTTTTGTCCTGATATCCCTGGGCTTGGTCAGGGAACAAAGTTATGAGTTATGAGTTATGAGTTATGAGTTATGAGTTAAATTTAATTCTTAACTCTTAATTCCTAACTTCTAACTATTTATCCAGAATTTCGCCAGTTTTCTTGAGTTTTCTGACCTTTTTGCCTTCTGAGGTAAAGGTGTAACCAACACGACTGGCAACGTTTTGCTTAGTGGAATAAAGCATCACGTTGGAGCTATGAATTGGGAATTCTTGGGTAATAATTCGCCCTGATTCCCCTTCTTGCTGGGGTTTGACGTGCTTGGTCTTTATGTTGACACCTTTGACGATGACTTTACTCAGTTGGGGAAGTGCCTGAGTAATTTCGCCAACTTTTCCTTTGTCTTTGCCAGCAATCACTTGTACGGTGTCGCCAGTTTTGACGTGCATTTTGTGGAATACTTTGGGCGTACCCTGTTTGGTTGCCATTAAAGCACCTCCGGAGCCAGAGAAACAATTTTAGTAAAGTTTTTATCGCGCAGTTCCCGTGCAACTGGGCCAAAAACCCGTGTGCCTCTGGGATTACCGTCTTTGTTGATGATCACAGCGGCGTTATCATCAAAGCGAATACTCATACCACTGTCACGACTTACAGCTTTCCGAGTCCGAACAATTACTGCTTCTACAACATCAGACTTTTTTACAGCCATGTTGGGTGTAGCATCTTTGACAACTGCGATAATTTTATCGCCGATAAAACCATAACGACGGTTGCCTCCGCCTAAGATGCGGATACACATTAGTTTGCGGGCGCCGCTATTATCTGCGACATTCAGGTAAGTCTGGGGTTGAATCACAATTATTCTCCCTTGTAATGTTGTTAGCTTCTAACAACGATGAGGTTTAAGTAGGCTTGACGTTCAGGACTTCTGTGATTTTCCAGCGCTTGGTTTTACTCAGGGGTCTAGTTTCCTGAATGCGAACGCGATCGCCTACTTTACACTGATTTTCTTCGTCGTGAACTTTATATCGTTGGGTGTTAACCACAATCTTG
Organism: Nostoc sp. GT001; assembly: GCF_030382115.1. Taxonomy (NCBI): domain Bacteria; kingdom Bacillati; phylum Cyanobacteriota; class Cyanophyceae; order Nostocales; family Nostocaceae; genus Nostoc; species Nostoc sp. GT001. The sequence continues at coordinate 6,439,945 of NZ_JAUDRJ010000003.1, read as the reverse complement.
CCGTACTTGGGGTGAGGAGCGCGGTTTTCTATGGCGACTACCACAGTTTTTTGCATTTTATCGCTCACTACCAAGCCAACTCGTTCTTTAACTGCCATAATCTCCTACTTTGCTTCTTTAGCCGATTGACTTGCTGCCCGTTTGCGTTCTGTTTCTAGCGTCAGCAATTGGGCTAGGCGGTGGCGCAATTGTCGGAACTGATGGGGCTTTTCTAGTTGTCTGGTGGCTTTTTGCAAGCGCAATTGAAATAGTTGTCTTTTGATCGCGACAATTTCATCAGAGAGCTTCTCGTCGCTTAATTCTCTAGCTTCTGAAATTTTGGGAAGAGGCATAAGCTACTCCTGCTCCTGTGGTTGAGAGCGCACAATAAACTTAGTTTTGATGGGCAGTTTAAATGAAGCCAAACGCATCGCTTCACGAGCGATTTCTTCAGAAACTCCACCAATTTCAAACAAAATTCGTCCTGGCTTGACTACAGCTACCCAAAATTCTGGATTACCTTTACCGGAACCCATCCGGGTTTCAGCAGGACGCATGGTTACAGGTTTATCAGGGAAAATCCGAATCCAGATTTGTCCACCCCGACGAATATAACGAGTCATTGCCCGACGGGAAGCCTCGATTTGACGTGAGGTAATCCAAGCAGGTTCTTGTGCTTGGAGTGCAAAATCACCGAAGTTGAGGGTACTACCACGGGTGGCTAGTCCTTCCATCCGTCCCCGCTGTTGTTTGCGGAATTTAGTTCTTCTAGGGCTTAACATGGTTGGTCACTTGTCATTTGTCATTTATCATTTGTCATTTATCATTTGTCATTTACTAATGACTAATGACTAATAACTAATGACGATTTATCCTTCATTTGAGCGGTCTTCAAATTGCTGGCGACGACGTTGTTGTTGACGGCGACGGGGTTCACGTTCGCGATCACGTGGGTCACGTTCGCGATCGCGGCTTGCTGGTGGTAGCGGTTCTGGTTCCTGTCCAGGAATAATTTCTCCCTTAAACACCCATACTTTGATACCCAAAATGCCGTAAACAGTTTTTGCTGTGCAATAAGAGTAGTCAATGTCAGCCCGTAAAGTATGTAAAGGTACTCTACCTTCACGAGTCCACTCTGTCCGGGCAATTTCTGCACCGTTGAGGCGACCGCTAACTTGGATTTTAATACCTTGGACACCAGCACGTTGGGCACGTTGAATAGATTGCCGCACTACCCGCCGAAAGGAAACCCGACGTTCCAATTGTTGAGCAATGTATTCAGCAATTAGGTAGGCATCAGCATCAACTCGTTGAACTTCAACTACATTGATCCGAATTTGACGATTACTACCCAACAATCCTTGGAGTCCGGTACGTAACGATTCAATACCTTGTCCACCACGACCTACTACTACCCCAGGTCTAGCTGTCCGTACTTCTAAGTCGATTTGGTCGGCTTTCCGCTCAATCCGTACTTCGGAAATTCCGGCGTTGTTTTGAGCCTGTCTACCCAGCTTTTGTTCTATATATTGACGCAGTTTGTAATCTTCTTGTAGAAGTTCTGGATAACGATCAGGAACAGCAAACCAACGGGATTGATGTTCATGTGTAATACCCAGACGAAAACCAACTGGATGAATCTTCTGTCCCACGAATGCTTCCTCTAAAATTTCTTACTTTACGCAATTTATTCGTGTAAACGTGCTTATTTTTCTGGGGCGGCTGCAACGGCCACAGTAATATGACACGTCGGCTTGCGAATTTGGTAAGCTCGACCTTGCGCTCTTGGTTGGAACCGCTTCAACGGCGGCCCTTGATCGGCATAAGCCTGAGTAATCACTAGTTGGGTCCGATCTAACCCAGCGTTGTGTTCGGCATTGGCAGCAGCGCTTCTGAGAACCTTCAAAATGGGTTCAGTGGCGCGATAGGGCATGAATTCCAGGATGATTAACGCTTCTCGGTAAGATCGCCCGCGGATTTGATCGAGTACCCGACGCACTTTATAGGCCGAGATGCGGATAAAACGAGCGATCGCTTTTACTTCAGTAGTATTAGTAGCCATAATTTTCTCCAATTTTATCTTTCGTCCTTTGTCTTTTGTCCTTTGTCGAAAGCTAATAACTAATGACCAATGACTATGACAAATGACTAATAACTACCTACCCGCTTTTTTGTCGCTTTTTCCATGACCCCTGTAGGTGCGTGTTGGGGCAAATTCACCCAATTTGTGTCCTACCATCTGTTCATTTACAAAAACTGGAACGTGTTGGCGTCCGTTGTGAACAGCGATAGTATGACCTACCATTAGAGGCAAAATTGTCGAAGCTCTTGACCAAGTTTTAATAACTTCTTTTCTGTTGTTGTCGTTGAGCTTTTCAATTTTCTTTAAGAGATGATCCGCAACGAAAGGACCTTTTTTTAGAGAACGACCCATAGTTCAATTTTGGCTTTAGGATTTAGGAATTAGGAGTGAGGAGTTAGGAGTGAGGAGTTAATAAGTTTAGATTCAACTCATAACTCATAACTCATAACTTCTAACTCTTTAAGATTCACGACCACCGCGACCGCGTTTAGAAGACTTACGACGACGACGCACAATCAACTTGCTGCTAAGTTTCTTGCGATTGCGTGTCTTCGCACCCAATGTGGGTTTACCCCAAGGTGTAACAGGCCCCGATCTACCGATAGGGGCTCTACCTTCACCACCACCATGTGGGTGATCCACTGGGTTCATGACGCTACCTCTAACCTTAGGACGGCGACCTTTCCAGCGATTTCGTCCGGCTTTACCTGCACTCAGGTTTCTTGCATCGGTGTTGCCTACTTGCCCAATGGTGGCGTAGCACTCACGTCGAATCAAGCGGACTTCTCCTGAAGGCAACTTGAGAGTTACATAATTACCTTCTTTTGCCACGACTTGGGCGCTAGCACCAGCAGCACGTACAATTTGACCACCTTTACCAGGGGTAAATTCTACGTTGTGAACACTAGTACCTAAAGGAATCTTTGAGAGCGGTAAGGCATTACCATCTTCAAAGGGAGCTTCTGGCCCAGAAATAATTATTGTTCCAACTTTCAACCCGTTGGGGTGAAGGATGTACCGTTTTTCCCCATCTTGGTAATACAAAAGGGCAATCCGGGCATTGCGGTTAGGATCATATTCAATTGCTGCGACTTTTGCCGGAATATTATGTTTATCCCTTTTAAAATCGATGATCCGATAAAGCTGTTTATGTCCGCCACCCCGGCGACGACTAGTAATCCGTCCGTGATTATTCCGACCTTTAGCGCGATGCTTCGAGGTTGTTAGGGATTTTTCTGGCTCGGTTCTGGTAATTTCCGCAAAGTCAGAGATTGTAACTTGGCGAGTGCTGGGGGTATAAGGGCGATAAGAACGGGTACCCATATTTTTAAGTGCTGAGTGCTAAGTGCTGAGTTTGAAATTTTGAGTGCTGAGTTTTGAGCGTAGTAACTCCTAACTCTTAACTCCTAACTCCTAACTTTTTTAGACTTCTGGGAATAGAACTTGTCTAATCTTGTCTTCATCCCCAGGTGCGACGGTGACGATCGCTCGCTTATATTGGGGCTTATAACCAATAAATTTACCAACGCGCCGCTTTTTACGCGGTGGTAGGGTGGTGTTGACTTTTACAACCTTGACCTGAAATAAATCTTCGATCGCAGCCTTAATTTCTGGCTTTGATGCCTTGGGAATTACTTCAAAGGTGTACTTGTTTTGCTCCATCAAGATGGTCGCTTTCTCGGTGACGATTGGGCGACGTACTAAGTCGGCAAGGTCGCGGGGGTCAAAGCTAGGCACTGTAGACCTCCTGAATTTTTTCTAGGGCTGATGCCGTAACTACAATTTTGTCAGCGTGCAGTAAATCAAAAACATTTAGCTGGTCGGCTGCAATTAGTTTTAAATTTTCAATGTTGCGGGCTGATAAATAAACGTTATCTGTATCCGCAATTTCAGACAAAATTAACAGTGCCTTGCTTTCTGGTACTATTCCCCAACGGGCAAGTGCTGCCACTAATTCTTTAGTCTTCGGGCGAGATAGCTCGGTGCTAAATTCTTCTACTACGATCAAGTCGTCAATACGACCGACAAATGCTGTCCGCAGTGCTAAACGTCGCTCTTTCCGGTTCAACTTCAGGTCGAAATCTCTAGGCTTTGGCCCAAAGATCACACCACCACCACGCCACAATGGTGAACGAATAGACCCTGCACGAGCGCGACCAGTACCTTTTTGCCGCCAAGGTTTACGGCCACCACCTCTGACTTCAGCACGAGTTTTTGTGCTGGCATTTCCTTGACGAGCATTAGTCAATTGCCGTACTAAGGCGCGGTGCACAATATGAGACGCTGTTCCTTCTTTGGCAACACGCAACTCGAAGGTCGTTTCGCCGACCTGTTCTCCTTGCCAATTTTTAACTACGCTTTCAACCATCTTTGTTATCTGTCCTTTGTCCTTTGTCATTTGTCATTGGTCTTTTGCCATTTGTCCTTAGCCAATGACTTTTGACTAATGACTTTTGACTAATGACTTTTGACTATCCCACTATTTTTGCAGGCACAACACTTACTAGAGCGCCTGGTTTACCAGGTATAGCTCCCTTAATCAGCAATAAGTTGCGTTCTGGGTCAACTCGCACTATGGTCAGTTTGCGGATTGTAATACGTTTTCCACCCAAACGGCCTGCCATCCGCTTACCTGGATAGACACGACCGGGCGTTGTACCAGCACCAATAGAACCGGGCGCTCTGTGGTTTTTGGAACCGTGTGACATTGGTCCGCGACCAAAGTTGTTGCGCTTCTGGTTTCCCGCAAAGCCGCGACCAATGCTTGTGCCGACGACATCGACAATTTGACCAGCGCTAAAAATATCTGCTTTAATCTCTTGACCTAAAGCATAATCACTAGAGCTATCGGTGTGATATTCATTTAAGTGACGCAATGCTGGGGCAGATGATTTAGCCAAATGACCCAGTAGAGGTCTGTTTAGTGCCTTGGGTTTAACTTCGCCATAACCAACTTGAATGGCAAAGTAACCGTCGGTTTCTTTCGTTTTAACTTGTGTAACGGTGCATGGCCCTGCTTGAATGACAGTTACAGGAATAGATACTCCTGCTTCGTCAAATATTTGAGTCATGCCCAGCTTGGTGCCGAGAATACCTACAGACACAGTAACTGGTTCTCCTTTCTACTTGCTGACCTTGGAATTGGACTCTAGAGGACACGCTTTGTACGCATCAGTTTAGGCTGGGTTAGCCTGCGAAATTTGGAATGGCTTTAGTAAGCCGCTCCAAATGCTTTCGGACACAACAAACCGTGTCCGTACTGCTTGGTGAATCTGTTTAGCTTCACTCACTAGATCACCAGAACAGCCACAAGTTCCTTCATATTGGGAAGGGGTAACTTCTGGAATCAATGCAAGGCGCTACAGCTTAAAGCTGTGTGCAGCAATGCTTTCGTCCAAGCAATTGCTCTGGCACTTTCTGGAGGCAGCGCTGTCGGCGGGTTTTCCGATTTTTACACGCCCCAAGGGCGGCTTCCCGGAGATTGGCTACTGCCGTGTTGCAGTTGGACTTAAGCGGTTTTTACCGCCCAGTATCCGTTAACTGAGACTGACGTAATGCCATGAAACCAACATTGCTGCTCAGTCTTTACTTCCCTAAACACCTTAAACTATTGTTTAAGATTTTGCCTACTTTTTCAGAGGCACAGGAGTAAACCTACTCTGGAGCTTACATAAGCTCCAATGTTGACCTGAAAGCTTTTCTAGTTTACCAGTCTATGATCAATCTGAGTCAGATTATCCAATTTGGATTTATTCGTTAGTTTTTTATGCTAACACTACCCCAGAATGACAGTTGAGAAGTTCACTACTTTGCGTTTTTGGTCACAATCTAATAATATAAATTATTTATTTATGTTTGTCCAGTAATTTATAGAGTTATTTTTAGGGAGTGGGGACTGGGGACTGGGGAAGAAATAATTAATAGCCAATGCCCAATGCCCAATGCCCAAAAAAATGCTTTTAATCTATCGGTTCAGGGTAAATAATAGAGATATCTAAGTGGGATAAGACGAAAATCTATGGCACTAATTACCACTGGCAACGGTTTAATCCGCGATCTGGAAAAATTTGGCGCTCTTGGAGTGTATGTACCTCTGGAAGGGGGTTATGAAGGTCGATATCAGCGCCGACTACGGGCTGCTGGCTATACCACCCTTCACATTACCGCTAAGGGACTGGGTGACGTAGCTGCGTATCTCACAAGAATTCATGGAGTCAGACCTCCTCATCTTGGTAAAAAAAGTACTGGTAGCGGTGCAGCAGTAGGTCAGGTACACTATCTACCCCCAATTCTCAATTCTCATCTAGAACAGTTACCACCAAAGTCAAAGGGGCTGGTCTTGTGGATTATTGAAGGGCATATTCTTTCTAATGAGGAAGTTGAGTATTTAACGAATTTACCTCAGCTAGAACCACGAGTGAAAGTCATTATTGAGAGAGGTGGCGATCGCGCTTTCCGTTGGACTTCTCTAGAAAAAACTCTGTTAGCTAGCTAACAGTTACAAAAGTGAGGAAGGTATGAATTTTAACTCATAACTTCCTCACTCTTGAGATATTGGCAATTATTGATCAAACCAGAAGCTCTATGTGCAACTTAAATGCTCATTAGTTTGTAAGTTTTTTGGTAAATCCCTGCAACCGGATTAACACTGGCTTCGCCCAATTTCCACCCAGCAAATCGTGCAACAGGGTATAAAAACAGGGAATGATAAACAGCGTCAGCACTGTTGCCAAAGATAAGCCCGAAAACACTACCACGCCTAATGGTTGCAGAAATTCTGAACCTTCCCCAATTCCTAAGGCTAGGGGAAACATACCTAAAACAGTGGTAATGGTTGTCATTAATATTGGTCGTAGGCGTTGAGGAGCCGCTTTCAAAATCGCAGTTTTCCGGTCAACTTTTTCCCGTTCGAGAATTTGATTGGCCAATTCCACCATGATGATGGCGTTATTAACTACAATACCCACCAGTAAAACCGCGCCGACAATCACTGTCGCACCAATGGCAGTTTTGGTGATGTAAAGTCCAAAAATCCCCCCAGCTAATGCCAAGGGAATTGTAAACATAATTACTAGCGGGTCGATGAGGGAATTGTATTGCACCGCCATCACCACAAAGACTAAAAAGGCAGCTAATCCACCTAATAGTTGTAGTGAGCTTTGGAGTTGCTGATTAGATTCTGCTGCTGAACTGGGTAAGCGGCTAACACCTTCAGGTAAATCTAGACTATCTAGTACCGTACTGACCTGTTCTAGGGCCTCACTAAGGCTAGCTCCCTGTGTTAAGTTGCCAGCAATTAAGAAAACCTGACGCTGGTTGATTCGCTGAACTTCTCCTGGGGCTTGAGCTTCAGCAATTTTGGCAACATCACTCAAGCGAATTTGGCGATTGTTATCGACAAACAACGGCAACCTCTGCAACTGAGAAGCTGCTTGCAATGATTTTTCATTCAACTTGACGCGAACATCGACTAAACGGTTGCCGCGTTGCAACTGAGTTGGTACGCTACCTTCAAGAGCAGTCTGAATTGTTTCCCCAATTTGTGTGGTAGTTAAACCCAAAGCTGAAACTCTCTCCCAATCAGGAAGAATCTGAATTTCTGGTTGGCGATCGTCTGCATCGGGACGAAATCTAGCTAGTGTAGCTTGTTCTTCCAAGGCTGCTAGTACCTGACGACCAGCTTCTTCTAAATTATTTACGTCATTTCCCTGAAGCATCACGTCAACATCAGCACCACGGATCGGAGAGTTGCTGAGAATCAAACCCCGTACTTGACCGGGGGAAAGACGCAGGCGAATTCCTGCTAAATTTAGCTTGTTCAACTCTTGGGTAACTCGTTCTACATAAGCTTGGACATTAGTACCCGCCTTCAAGGTAATATTGCTGGAAGCTCGTAGGGCATTAGCATTGGTAGTGTTCCCAAAGAGGGAGCCACCAATTGTAGAGAAAACATATTCTGTTTCTGGCTGCTTGCGGATAATCTCATCCACCGCAACCATTACTTTTTGGTTGGTTTCTAAAGGTGTACCGGGAGGAAATTGGGCGTTTAAGTTGGCTTGTCCGGTGTTGATGCGGGGGAGAATTTCTTGGGGAATTTGCGGAGCCATCCACAAACTGCCGCCGCCAAAAAGGATAATAGCGATCGCTACCGTAACCAATCGCCAGCGTAATATCCCAGCTAAAAAACTGCCGTATCCTCTGGTAGAAGCATCAAAGCGGTTATTAAACTTTTGCAAAAGCCAAAATTCGCTCAGACGGCTGGAAAACTTCCATGCCAACATCCGGGAAGCAAGCATTGGTACAACGGTTACGGCAATCAAAATTGAAGCTGCAACTGAAAAGGTGATGGTGAGAATTAACTCATTAAATAGTAGTGCGATAAAACCGCCGATCAGCAAAAACGGTAATACAGCTACCAAGTTTGTACTAGTAGAAGCAATTAAAGCTGATTCTACTTCTTGGCTACTTTTTTCTGCTTGATAAATTAGTTGCTGCGAATTCAAGCTGGTTCTATTATCCTTACCGGGAGTCATCCCAGCCCCTTCGGCAATGTTCTCTAACATGACGATGGAGTTATCTACCACAATACCCACACCCAGCGCTAGACCACCCAAACTAAAAACGTTGATAGATAAGCCAAATAGCCCCATCAAGATGATGGCAGCTAGGGTTGCTAAGGGGATGGCTAGGACGATGATGAAAGTTTGTCGTAGAGAACCAAGAAATAGGAGAACTGCGATCGCAGCTAGTCCAGTACCAATCAACCCAGAACTGGTAACATTGGAGATAGAGTTGCGAATAAACCGCGACTCATCCAAGGTGGGTGTAAGAATTGTCCCTTCGGGAATTACCCCAGATTGCCGGAGTTCTTCCAAGCGTTTTTTCACACCTTCAACAACGTTAATGGTGTTAGCATCGGGCTGCTTTTGGATGCTGACTTTTACAGCTTCTTCCCCGTTGAGTAGAACGTACACCCGTTGTTGTTCTGAGCCATCAATGACTTCAGCAAAGTCACGCAAATAGACGCGGCGGTTGGGGACTGGGGATTGGGTACTGGCGAGTGGGGACTGGGTACTGGTGACTGGGGAAGAAGGAGCAGAAGAGACTTCAAAAGAAAGATTGCTAATTTCATTGGCATTTTGGAACCGCCCAACGGTACGGGTTAAGGGTTCAGAATTCTGCCCTAAAATCCGACCACCAGAAATATCTATGTTGCGATCTCTGAGTTCATCTAGGACATCGGTTAAACCTACACCCAAAGCTTGCAACCGATCCAAATCAATATTTACCCTAACTTCTTCTTGAACTCCTCCCGATATATCTACCCCTGCAACTCCAGATACAACACTCAGTTCGCGGGCTAGTTCTTCTTCGGCAAAAACGCGCAAATCAACGCCTTCTAGAGAGGGCGAAGTTAATGCCAATTCGTAAACTGGCAATTGGGAAGGATCAACTTTAAATAAGCGTGGTTCTTCGATGGCGTCTGGTAATGTGCTTCTAGCTCTGTTAAAAGCAGCTGTCGCATCGTTTAAAGCTTGGTCAATATTGCCACCTGGTTGAAAGAACAGATCCAAATTTATCTGTCCCTCACGAGTTTGGGAAAAAATCTGTACCACACCCTCGGTAGCCGCAAAGGCTTCTTCTAGGGGTCTGGTAACTTCATCAACTGCTACCTCTGGGGAAATCCCAGGTGCTTGTATTCGCACACCAATTCGAGGATAGGTAATTGATGGTAGTAAATCCACGGGTAACTTTACAACAAAAAATACACCCATGACTATCACTGCCAACGTCAGCATGAGTGTGCCGATGTGTTGGCGGATTGATATAGCACTGATACTAAATCCGCCGCCGTTTTTTACTTGCTGCATTACTGTCGCTGCGCTCCAATTAAAAAGGCAAAATGAAAAATTCCAAAAGACATTTTGAATTTTTAATTCCCTTTAGGGGATGACTCTGCTGTTTCGGAAAGAATTGATAAACGTACAGCGGCTCCATCTTTTAGGGGTTGACCACTGCGAACAACATAGCGCTCCCCGACTTGTAAGCCAGATAGAATTTCAACTTTGCCATCAACCCTTTTTCCTAAAGTGACAGCACGTGCTGCTACTTTCGTCTTGCCTTCTGTGTCTTTGACTACAAATAGTGTTCCAGATGGGTTTTCTTGCTCTCCACCTGCTCTTTTTGCTGCCCCTGCTCCTTTTGCTGCCCCGGCTTGTTTTTGAATAGCTGTTTGTGGCACTACTACTCGCTGTTGAGTCTGAGTTTCAAAATTGACTCGCGCCAGTAATCCGCTACCAATCTTCCCTTGATTGTTGGGAATCACTACCTCTACAGGTATCAAACGAGCTGTGGCATCGGCAGCTGGGGAAATGCGCGTAACTCTGCCAATTAATGTTTCGTTGGGGAAGGCATCTAAGCGGACTTGTACAGACTGCCCAACTTGAATTTGTGCCAGTTCTAATTCGGAAACTTGCACAACAACTTTGACACGGTTAAAGTCACCAATTTTCAAGACTTCGCTACCTGCTTGCAGAAGATTGCCCGGTTCTGTCACCTTTTCTGTGACTACGCCAGTAATGGGGGATGTGAGTCGAGCATAAGACCTACGCTCTTTGGTTTGGGCAACCAATGCCTGTTGGGCAAGTACTCTACCTTGGGCAGCAGCGACGGCTTGCTGTTCTGTGCGGACTTGCTCTTGGGCTGCCCGTAGTGCCTGGGCGGCTGTTTGCGCCTGTGTACGTGCTTGTTCGGCAGATTGTTGGGCGATCGCTCCGGCTTTGAATAGATCCTGTTGTCGTCTTGAGTCTGCCTGAGCTTGTACCACTTCTAGCCGCGCCCGTTCAACGTCTGCACGAGCATTGCTTACTTGATTGGTTGCCCTAGCTACTTCGGATTTCAGGGCTGCTAGTTCTGCTTCTGCTTGCTTTAATTCGGTCAAAAGTATGGCATCATCTAACTGCCCGACGTTTTGCCCTTGTTTTACCGTATCGCCCACATCTAAGTTCAAAGCCAACAACCGGGCTTCTACTTGCGATCGCACTGATATAATCCGAAAAGGTGTTGTATTACCTGTGTACTCTGGTTGTGTTTGCAGCGAGTCAGTTCGAGCGATCGCCGCATCTACAGGTGTTCCACCACCGCGTTCTCTACCACCAGGTTGCTGAGATTGTGCTCCTGCTGATTCCTTGGGCAGTGATCCGCAACTTGCCGTCAACAGTCCTATACCCACCAAACAGGGAATCAATAAACTTCTTACAGAATTGGAAGAAAGGGAATAATTTCTTTCTTTCCCTTTTTCACTTATTGCACAAGTGCTGTTTGCAAGAAGTCTACTCTTTAAATCTGCGGTAGCCACTTCAGTTTTCACAACTGAATCTAACTGGATATTAATTAGTTGATTAGTGGCTACTGGATCTGTCATTTTCACCTGTTTGTGCGGCTTATTTGCATCCAAAATCATTTATTTTTCTCCTATTGGGGAGCTTTTGGGGTTAAACAGCCGTGTTTTAATCAAGTAATTTTGAGAGATATCATTAACAAAAAACGGCGAGAATGAATAAGCTGTCTGACAGTAATTTTTTGCATCAAAAACTACTGTTTTCCCACAAAAGTCCAAAACTTCTCACCGCTCTACTTCTGACGCAGAGGTAGATAATCTTCTTGCAGTTAACAAATTATAAACTTAGTATAAATATTTGTCATTTTTCTCGAATCTACCCATAGGCTAAATCTGGCTTTTTCTAAAGATATGAGCCAAAAAGTTTCGTATTCTAACATAATGGGCAGTCTTAAAAAATGATTTTTTATACATTCAATACTATATTCTATTCTACTGCAACTTTTAGTATTTACAGTACTTAAAAATGTTAAAAATATTAAAGATTTATTGCTTTTTATGTCTATAATGTAATGGCAAACACTATTTTTTCTTACCCCCTTGCGTAAGATGGCGAGAGACAAGGCAATCAGTGTTATGGCAACAACAGCAAGAATTAGCTTTTGCCAAAAATATATTTGGATTAGGTGAGGAAGGTAAGACGTGACATCTCTGTTAAAAATTGCACAAACTGCTGATGAATCCCAGATTTCCGAATTTTTCCAAGAATCAGCGGGTAATTGGCGATCGCAACGGCGCTACTACACCCTACCCAAGGGAGAAACCAAGGAGATGGAGAGTATCGTTACGATCAATTTTCTTGAGCAGGGCTGTGATGAATTGCAAAAGCTAGCTCAGATGCACGATTTGGCTGATACGGGTAGTTTGATCTGTGGTGCAGCAGTAACATGGGAAAGTATGGATGTGCTTAAGGACAGGAAAGAGTCGCAAGGTTCAACAATATTTGGAGCTTTAGGAAATATTTTGTACCGCGATCGCGGCTTTGCTATATCTAAACCAGTCACCGCTCAGTATTATTTCTCCAACCCTAAAACAATGTGTTTGCGAACTGAGTATAACGGTTCGGTCTTTGAAGAAGAGTTAAAGCTAATTGGCAGCAAATACCGCACCAGGCAAAGCATTATCTCCCGTGCTGGTGAGCAGTTGATGATTGGTCAATATTTAGAAAAGAGAGTGGATTAGTCGATCTCGTGGGTGGGGTTCACTTGGTCTCACCCGTTTTTAAACCAGCCAGGATCTAGCTATTAACCACTTACATAACTTTTTATAACAGTTTTNNNAACTTTTACCCAGAAATTTGCTTCNNNTGTCATCATGGGAAGTGAAATGAGAATTAATTCGGCGACAGTGTTTGTTTTTAGTATTGACAGGCTTTTTCCTTTTGGTATTACAGACTTCTCTCCGAAATCTAAATCTCTACAAACNTTATGATTTTGGAGACATTTGATGTCAATTTACGTTGGTAACCTCTCCTATGATGTTACACAAGATGCGCTAAGTGCTGTATTTGCAGAATATGGTGCTGTAAAGCGTGTTCAACTACCCACTGACCGTGAAACAGGTCGTTTACGCGGTTTTGCTTTCGTGGAAATGAGTTCAGAAGATGAAGAAACGAAAGCCATTGAAGCTCTTGATGGTGCTGAATGGCTTGGTCGTGACCTCAAAGTAAATAAAGCCAAGCCCAAAGAAGACAGAAGTGGTGGTTCCTTTGGGAACCGTGGTGGTGGCGGCGGCTACAACCGCAGCAACAACCGCTATTAAGCT